>NZ_JBVIIT010000017.1:0-82288 GCF_055569615.1 Streptomyces sp. NPDC031379
CCCCCCCCCCCCCCCCCCCCCCCCCCCCCCCCCCCCCCCCCCCCCCCCCCCCCCCCCCCCCCCCCCCCCCCCCCCCCCCCCCCCCCCCCCCCACGACTGTTCACGGCGTCGTGGTGCGGCACAGCAACAGGCAGATGTCGTCGTCGTGTTCGGAGTCGTGCAGCATCGGCTTCAGCAGGGAGTCGGCCGCCGTGTCCAGGTCCTCCAGGTCCGCCGCGCCGAGCGCCCCCATGGCCTGCGCGAGCCGGTCGATGCCCGCGTCGATCCCGGCCGAACGGCGCTCCACCAGACCGTCGGTGTAGAGCGCGAGGGTGGAGCCCGCCGGCAGCTCGACGGTGTGCTCCTCGTACTCGTGCGGCACCGGCACACCGAGCATGATCCCCGGCTTGGCCTCCAGCACCCGCACCTCGCCCCCGGGGTCCCGGGTGAGCGCCGGCGGATGCCCGGCGGCGGCCCAGACCACCCCGGGCGCACCGGGCGTGAACCGGGCGATCGCGCAGGTCGCGTACAACTCCGGCTGCTGGTGGCGCAGCATGCGGTGCAGCAGGGTCAGGATCCGGGCGGGCCCGTTGCCCTCGACGGCGTACGCGCGCAGGGCGGTGCGCAACTGCCCCATGATCACCGCGGCCCGCAGCCCGTGCCCGGTGACGTCTCCTATCACCGCCAGCACACTGCCGTCCGGCTGCGGGAAGGCGTCGTACCAGTCGCCGCCGATGTTCAGACCGTGCGTGGCCGGCAGATAGCGGGCGGCCAGCGCGAGGCCGGAGGTGGCGGGCAGCTCCGTGAGCTGGGCGCGTTGCAGGGCCTCGGCGACGTCCCGGTGCTGCTCGTACCGGCGGGCGTTGTCGAGCGCGATGCCCGCCCGCCGGGCCACCTCCAGCAGCATCACGGTGGTGTCCGGGGCGAAGCGGTCACCGGGGGCGGCCAGCGTCAGCACTCCCTGCACGGTGCGGGCGCCGAGCGGCAGGCACAGCAACGGCCGGTCCGGGGACAGCGCCGAGGCGGGCAGGTCGTCCACCCCCGGGAGTTCACCGGGATGGGGGCCGGCGTGCTGCGGGCGTCCGGTGCGTGCCGCCGTCACCGTGGCCGCCGCCCGGTCGCCCGGCGGTGTCCGGTCGTCGTCCAGGAGCCAGATGTCCACGTGCCGGGCGTAGTCCGGGACCAGCAGCTCGGGCAGCCGGCGCAGGATGTCCTCGTGGTCGAGCGAGGCGTTCAGGACGGCGCTGGCGTTGGCCAGGAAGGTCAGCAGCCGGCGGGCGCTCTCGGCCTCCGCGCGCGCGGCCCGCTCGGCGTCGAGCAGTTCGCGCTGCGCCAGCGCGGCGGCCTCCAGCTCGGCGTGCAGCGCCAGCACACCCTGGTTCGTCTGGTGCAGCTCCTCCCGGTGGAAGCGGACCAGCTCCTCCGTCTCGTCCAGGCTCGCCAGGACGGCGGCCGCGTCCTCGTCGGCGGCCAGCAGCGCCTCGGCCAGCCGGGCGTCGTCCAGGTCGGCCGGGCCGGGCAGCGGGCCGGCCACGGGGGAGGGGCAGCTGAGCGTGTGCCGCCACGGCTCGGGCCCGGCCAGGAGGATGTGCAGTTCCCCGTCCGCGCGGGCGGTCAGGGTGAGTTCCGTGCCGCCCGCGGCCAGGCCGCGGCGCAACCGGGCGCCGAGCGCGGCCAGGAAGCGGGCACGGTCGAGCGCGGGCACGCCGGCGTCCGCCGCGAGCCGCGCCAGCAGGGCACGGGCGCGGACCGCGTCGGCGGCGGAGGCGATGGTCCAGGAGTCAGAGGCGGCTGTCATGGGCGCTGGTCCGGCGGTCGGGGGCCAGTACGGCCACACTGGTGTCGTCGCGGGCGGGGCGGGCGGGGCTGCCGGCGTCCCGCAGGATCGTCGCGGCCACCACCGACGGATCGTGGCCGAGCAGATGCGGGTCCTGCGGCGGGGTCCAGCGGCTGGGCAGTCCGTCACTGTGCACCACGAGCAGACTGTCCCGGCGCCACGGCATCCTGCGCAGGGGGACGTGCGCCGGGAAGTACGCCCCGACGATCCCCGGATGGGAGACGAGAGACGTCCAGCTGTCCCCGGTGCGCAACCGGGCGCCGACGTTGCCGACCCCGGCGAAGCTGAGTTCCGCCCGCTCCGTGTCCACCTGGGCCACCGTCACCGCCGCGCCCCGTGTGGGCCGTAGCGCCGTGTGCAGCCGGCGCAGGATCTCCACGGGCGGCAGATGCGCGGCGCGCCGCAGCTCCGCGACCGCGGCGCCGGCGGCGTGCGCGGCCTTGGGGCCGTGCCCGAGGCCGTCGGCGAGCAGCAGCGTCAGCAGCCCGCCGGAGCGCACCCAGCTCCAGGCGTCCCCGCACTGCTCGGCCTGCGCGAGGGCGAGGGTGATGCCGCCCGCGGGCACGTCGGCCGCCGGTGCCCCGCGCCCGTCGGCCTCGGGGTCGATCCGGGCCACCGCGACGGTCCCGCGGCCCGGCGCGCTGTACAGATGGAAGGCGTTCGCGCTGCGCAGACAACTGCCCAGGCCCGCGCCGAGGGAGACGCCCGCGGTGGTGTAGCCGTCCCGCAGCGCGGCGGTCACATCGGCGATGCCCGGCCCGTGGTCGAGCGAGCAGAGCTGCACCGAGGTGCCCGGACGGCCGGTCGGCGGCACCACGAGGTTCACCAGCATGCGGCCCCCGCCCGCGTGCTTGAGCAGGTTGGTGGCCAGCTCGGTGGCGACCAGCTCCGCGGCCGCCGTGCGCGGCGGCGCGAGCCCCACGTGGGCACACGCCTCCCGGGCGGCCGCCCGTGCGTCCCGGACCCGCGTGGAATCGTGCACCGGGACCTCCCAGACCCGGCTCATCCCGCCCCCGGACGCGACGCGGGAACCTGCGCCACCCAGGCGACGGCCGTGACGGTCGTCCCACGGCCCGGCTCGGTGTCCACGCTGAACTCGTGCACCAGCCGCTTCGCGCCGCTCAGCCCCAGCCCGAGGCCGCCCCCGCTGGTGTAGCCGTCGGTCATGGCCAGCTCCAGGTCGCGTATGCCCGGACCGCTGTCGATGAAGGACATCCGCAGGCCCCGGGCCCGGCCGCTGTCCAGCGGAGTGATCTCCGCCCGCCCGCCGCCGCCGTGCACCAGGGTGTTGCGGGCCAGTTCGCTCGCCGCCGTGACCAGCTTGGTCTGCTGGACCAGGCCGAAGCCGAGCTGTGCCGCGCACTGCCGCACCTCCTGCCGCACCCAGGCCAGATCCGCGTCCGAGCCGATGGGCAGGCTGGTCACGGAGGCCTGGCCGGACGTCCGCATCATGTCCCCCTCTGGGACAGCAGTTCCAGGGCACGGTCGACGTCCAGGGCGGTGACCAGCCCGGGCAGCGTCAGCCCCAGCTCGACCAGGGTGATCGCCACCGCGGGCCGCATCCCGGCCAGGACCGTACGCGCCGCCAGCAGCCGGGCCGTGGAGGCGATCTCCGCGAGCACCCGGCCGAGGAACGAGTCGACGATGTCCACTCCGGAGATGTCGATCACCACACCGGTCACCCCGCTGGTGGCGATCCGGCTGGTGATGTCGTGCTGAAGCTGCTCGGCCATGCCGTCGTGCAGCTCGCCCTGCAGCGAGACGAGCAGGACGTCGCCCAGGGCGAGCACCGGGATCTGGGCCGACTGACCGGGAGTGGGCTGGTTCACCGGGCGCTCGCACCCGTCTCCGCTCGGGAGACCTCGATGCCCTGCCGGCTCAGCGCGTACGCCAGCGCGTCGGCGAGCGAGGAACGCGTGAGCACCGAGCCCAGGTCGATGCCGAGCTGCACGATGGTCTGCGCGATGGCCGGGCGGATACCGGAGACGATGCACTCGGCGCCCATCAGCCGCGCGGCCGCCACCGTCTTCATCAGGTGCTGCGCGACCAGCGAGTCGACCGTGGGCACACCGGTGATGTCCAGGATGGCGTACCGGGCCCGCTGGTCGACGATGGCCTCCAGCAGCGACTCCATGACGACCTGGCTGCGCGCGCTGTCCAGCGTGCCGATCAGCGGTACGGCGACCGTCCCCTCCCACAACTTGATGACCGGGGTGGCCACTTCGAGCAGCTGCTGCCGCTGCCGTTCGATCAGCTCCGCGTTCGCGTCCAGCGCCGTCTCCATCACCACCAGGCGCAGCGTGCCCATCAGCAGGGTCAGGGCCAGCAGACTCTCCTGGGCCTGCGGGGTGGCGGGGTCGGCGAACTCCTTGCGCAGCAGCTCCACGACCGGGGCGCGCAGTCCGGCCACCTCGTCGGCGATCTGCGTCGCGGTGGATCCGGTCCGCGCCCGGGTCTGGGTCATCCGCCCCAACTGGTCGCGCACCGGCGAGAACCCGGGCGCCGCGATGTCCTCGAGCCGTCCGCTGACGGACACTTCGGAGAGCGCGTCCACCACGGCCTTGCACGCCTCGACCGCCTCGTCGCGGGAGACGGTGAAGATCGAGCGGAACAGCGGGGCGTCGGCCCAGCGTTGGGCGATCTGTTCGCGGCGCTCCTCCAGGAAGGTACTCACCACCTGGGGCGCCGATGCGGCCGCGTCCTGGTCCGGCACTCTCATCTCTCCTCTCGCACAGCCACGCGCCGCCCGCCGGTCGGCCGGCTCCGAAGCCGATCATTGCCGTCCGGCAACAGTAGCCGTCGGCTCGGGCCCGGCCAAACCCCGCGGCACGCTCCCCGCCCGTCGACTCCGGGCATTTGCGCGCACTCCGGCCGGCGGGCCCGCTCCGGGGCCGCCGGCCCGCACGCCGATGACCGTCTCAGCACCCGGGGGAGTGGGACCGCGACGGCCGAGGGCGCGCCACCGGAGGGTCCGGGACCCTTCCGTGCCGACACGACCCCCACGAACCACGGCTCGGAACCGGGTCCACGAGCCTCGCTCGCCCGAGGGCCCGGTGCGCCCGAGGGCTCCCGGCCCCGGGACACGTGGCCTGCCCGGGCATGCGGCTGCCGGTGCGGAGGGCCGGCGAACGGGTCGGCGTCCGCCCACCGGCACACCCCGGTCTCTGTCCCGCGCACGTCGACACGGCTCCTCCGTTGCGTCAAGCGGTCTCGGCCCGGCGGCTTCCGCCGCCGGGCCGGTGTCGGTGGGCCGTCTACCCCGAATCACGCCGGACTCTCCTGGCTGTTGCCGACGTCACCCGGGAGTGCGACCGGTCAGAACACGCCGCCGCCCTCCGGGCCGCCGACCTCCCCGCGCCACGCCCCGGTCTCCCGGCCGCCACGCTCCTCGATGAACTTCTTGAACCGGTGCAGATCACCCGCGACGCGCCGCTTGACCAGGCCCAGCTTGTCGCCGACCGTCTCGGTCACGCCCTCGGGCTCGAAGTCCAGCTGCAGCATCACCTTGGTGCTGGAGTCGTCGATGCGATGGAAGGTGACCACACCGGCCTGCCGCGCCGATCCGTCCACCGTGGTCCACGCGACCCGCTCGTCGGGCCGCTGCTCGGTGATCGCGGCGTCGAACTCCCGGCGCACCCCGCCGATCTCGGTCACCCAGTGGGTGAGGGTGTCGGTCCGCTGCTCGATGCGTTCGACGCCCTCCATGAACGCCGGGAAGGTCTCGAACTGGGTCCACTGGTTGTAGGCGGTGCGCACCGGCACGTCGACCCGCACGGACTCCTCGACCTGAGACATGAGTGATCCCTCTCGTTGCGTCGACTGCGTGAGAGGACCGGGTTCCAGGCTGAGCGCGGCCCATGCCCGAACCGGGCTACGGAACCGTACCGGTGAGTGCCGGTGAGGGCGTCGACTCAGTCCCGCGCCGCCGGAGCCCCACGGCGGGCCCGCGGCGGATCCGGCCGCGGGGAGGAACCCCGGCGCCGTCGCAGCAGCAGCCGTCTCGCGGGGCACTCCACCGCCTCGTACAACACCCAGGCCAGCGCGAGCGACACGGCGAACACGGCCGTGGTGACGGCCAGTCCCGCCAGGACCCCGAAGTGCGGCTTCGTGCCCAGCACGGGCGTGGCGGCCCGCAGCACCAGCAGGTGGATCATGTAGAAGGCGAACGACAGTTCTCCGAGCCGCACGAGCCGTCGGTGCCGCCACAGCGAGGGCAGGCCGTGCAGGTCCGCGACGGCCGCGGCCGGAATGAGCAGCGCGAACCCGACGATCGTGCACACGGTGGCGGAGTAGCCGGGCGTGATCTGCGGGACGTAGAAGTAGCCGATGAGCGCCAGGGCGAGCGAGGCCTCGAGACCGGGACCGCGCCAGCGGCCGAGCAGCACCAGTCGCGCGGTGACGGCGCCGAGCACGAACTCGGGCAGCCGGGCGGCGGGGAACGAGTACAGCGCGTAGGTCCACCAGTGGTGGGCGTCCGACCAGGCCAGCAACAGGACCGCCGCCATCGACAGCCCGCCCAGCGCGGCCGACCCGCGCGCACCGAGCCGGCGCAGCAGCAGGATCAGCAGCGGGAAGGCCGCGTAGAAGAACGCCTCGCAGACCAGGGACCAGCTGACCGGGTTCAGCGTCTGCCACCACGGGCGCCACCAGGAATGCAGCAGCAGCCCATTGGCCGCCGCCTGCTTCAGCGTCGGCCGCGGCTGGTGCGCCTGCGTGTACGCCATGAGCAGGGCCACGGACAGGGTGACCAGATGCACCGGGTAGACGCGCGCGACGCGCCGCCGCCAGAAGGCGAGCGCGCGGTCGCCGGGCCGCGCCGACCAGGTCAGCACGAATCCGGACAGCACGAAGAAGAACGACACCCCGGTGGCACCGGCGCCGAACCCCCAGGACACCAGGCGGCCGCCGGTGCCTCCGAAGTAGCCGAAGTTGTTCACGTGCAGTCCGAAGACCAGCAGCGCCGCCATCCACCGCAGCCCGGTCAGGGACGGCAGGGACGTCATGGCGGCGGGTGAGGAGGACCCGGCGGTCCTCTCGCCGGGTCCGCCGGGCGGCGTCCGGAGCGCCCGGGGCGTCGCCGTGGTCATCGAATCACCTGCCGCAAGGGGTTCGCGTGGGGCATGAGGGGGAACGTTGCCCGTTCACACCGGTCCCTCACCTCACCGGGCAAACATCACACTGCTGCCGAACGGCCGGGCCCCGTATGCCACGGACGGCCGGACCGGGTGCACCCGTACGAGCGACGACGGCCACGGCGTCCATCTCTCCCACGGATGCCGACCGGCCCGACGACCGTGCCCCGGGACGCCGCGCCGACGGCCGAACACGCGGTCCGGTTCGCCGTCCGGAGCAACCGGAACCGGCTGCAGGGAAGCGGAGCTGGATCCCGAGCCGACGAGCGGGAAGGCCAGAATTGCATCCTTCGTTTTATTGAACCCTTCGTGTTTATGAGGGTAGGTTCGGCTCCATGACCGCCTCCCCGACCCCGACCACCGCCCAGGAGCTGCGCGGTGCCGGCCTGCGCGTGACGGCAGCCCGCGTCGCGCTGCTGGAGACCGTCCGGGACGGCGACCACCTCGGCGTCGAGGCGATCGCCTCCGGGGTCCGCCACCGCGTAGGCCATATCTCCCTGCAAGCCGTCTACGAGGCCCTCCACGCCCTCACCGCGGCGGGGCTCGTGCGCCGTATCGAGCCGGCCGGCCACCCGGCCCGATTCGAGGGACGCGTGGGCGACAACCACCACCACATCGTGTGCCGGTCGTGCGGTGCCGTCGCCGACGTCGACTGCGCGGTCGGCGACGCGCCCTGCCTGACCGCCTCCGACGACCGCGGTTTCGCCATCGACGAGGCCGAGGTCGTCTACTGGGGCACCTGCCCCGACTGTTCCACCGGCCGCAGTTCCTGAGCACCGAGTTCCGCACAGTTCGGAAGGATTGCCATGACTGAGAACCACGACGCGATCGTCACAGACGCGAAGGCGGAGGAAGGCGGCGGCTGCCCCGTCGTCCACGACCGGGCCCTGCACCCCACCCAGGGCGGCGGCAACCGTCAGTGGTGGCCGGAGCGGCTCAACGTGAAGATCCTTGCCAAGAACCCGGCCGTGGCGAACCCGCTCGACGAGAGCTTCGACTACGCCGAGGCGTTCAAGGCGCTCGACCTGGCGGCCGTGAAGCAGGACATCGCCGAGGTGCTGACCACGTCGCAGGACTGGTGGCCCGCCGACTTCGGCAACTACGGCCCGCTGATGATCCGTATGGCATGGCACAGCGCGGGCACCTACCGCATCAGCGACGGCCGCGGCGGCGCCGGTGCCGGGCAGCAGCGCTTCGCCCCGCTCAACAGCTGGCCGGACAACGGCAACCTCGACAAGGCCCGCCGTCTGCTGTGGCCGGTCAAGAAGAAATACGGCCAGAGCATCTCCTGGGCCGACCTGATGATCCTCACGGGCAACGTCGCCCTGGAGCAGATGGGCTTTGCGACCTTCGGCTTCGGCGGCGGCCGCGAGGACGTGTGGGAGCCGGAGGAGGACGTCTACTGGGGTCCCGAGACCACCTGGCTCGACGACAAGCGCTACACCGGCGACCGCGAGCTGGAGAACCCGCTCGGCGCCGTCCAGATGGGCCTCATCTACGTCAACCCGGAGGGCCCCAACGGCAACCCGGACCCGATCGCCGCGGCCCGCGACATCCGTGAGACGTTCCGCCGCATGGCGATGAACGACGAGGAGACCGTCGCCCTGATCGCCGGCGGCCACACCTTCGGCAAGACCCACGGCGCCGGTCCCGCCGACCACGTCGGCGCCGACCCCGAGGCCGCCGGCTTCGAGGAGCAGGGCCTGGGCTGGAAGAGCACCTACGGCACCGGTGTGGGCAAGGACGCCATCACCAGCGGCCTGGAGGTCATCTGGACCACGACCCCGACCCAGTGGAGCAACGGGTTCTTCAAGAACCTCTTCGAGTACGAGTACGAGCTGGACCAGAGCCCGGCCGGCGCCCACCAGTGGGTGGCGAAGGACGCCGCGGAGATCATCCCGGACGCGTTCGACTCGTCGAAGAAGCACCGCCCGCGGATGCTCACCACCGACCTGTCGCTGCGCTTCGACCCGATCTACGAGCCGATCTCCCGCCGCTTCTACGAGAACCCGCAGGAGTTCGCGGACGCCTTCGCCCGCGCCTGGTACAAGCTGACCCACCGCGACCTGGGCCCGAAGTCGCTCTACCTCGGCCCGGAGGTACCGGAGGAGACCCTGCTGTGGCAGGACCCGCTGCCGCAGCGCGAGGGCGAGCTGATCGACGACGCCGACATCGCCGCGCTCAAGACCAAGCTGCTCGACTCGGGCCTCACCGTGTCCCAGCTGGTCACCACGGCCTGGGCGTCCGCCTCCACCTTCCGCGGCAGCGACAAGCGCGGCGGCGCCAACGGCGCTCGTATCCGCCTGCAGCCGCAGCGCGGCTGGCAGGTCAACGACCCCGACCAGCTCGCCCAGGTCCTGCGCACCCTCGAGGGCATCCAGCAGGAGTTCAACGCCTCCTCCGGCGCCAAGAAGGTCTCCCTGGCCGACCTCATCGTCCTCGGCGGTGTCGCGGCCGTGGAGAAGGCCGCCAAGGAGGGCGGTTACGCGGTGGAGGTGCCCTTCACCGCGGGCCGGGTCGACGCGACCGAGGAGCACACCGACGCCGAGTCCTTCGAGGCCCTGGAGCCGAGCGCGGACGGCTTCCGCAACTACCTCGGCAAGGGCAACCGGCTGCCGGCCGAGTTCCTGCTGCTCGACAGGGCCAACCTGCTCACCCTGAGCGCCCCCGAGACGACCGTCCTCGTCGGCGGTCTGCGCGTCCTCGGCGCCAACCACCAGGGTTCGCAGCTCGGTGCCCTCACCAAGACGCCCGGCGTCCTCACCAACGACTTCTTCGTCAACCTGCTCGACCTGGGCACGACGTGGAAGGCGACCTCCGAGGACCAGACGACGTTCGAGGGCCGCGACGCCGCCACGGGCGAGCTGCGGTGGTCCGGCAGCCGCGCCGACCTCGTCTTCGGCTCCAACTCCGAGCTGCGCGCGCTCGCCGAGGTCTACGCGAGCGACGACGCGAAGGAGAAGTTCGTCAAGGACTTCGTCGCCGCGTGGGACAAGGTCATGAACCTGGACCGGTTCGACCTCGCCTGATCCACTCGGACAGGACGTCCGGGTCCGCCCCGCGGGGCGGACCCGGACGTCCTGCTGTCCGGCGGTGCCGGACAGCGGCAGGCGGCCGTCAGTGGCCGAGCGCCGCCGCTCCCGCCTGCGCGTACTTCTCGTCCAGGTCGCCCGACGGGGCGCCCGCGACACCGATGCCCGCGACCGGGGCGCCCTTCGCGGTCACCGGGGTGCCGCCCCCGAGGAACAGCGTGCCCGGGATGTCCTTCAGGTTCGGCGCCTGCTCCAGCCGCTTGGCCAGCTCCGAGGTGGGCGCGTTCCACGACACCGCCGTGAACGCCTTGCGCTCGGCGGACTCGTACGACTGCGGGCCCGCGTCGTCCCCGCGCAGGGTGACCAGGGTGTTGCCGTTGCGGTCGACGACGGCCACGGAGACGTGCCGGCCGTCCTTCTCGGCGGCGTCCACGGCGGCCCGCGCCGCCTCGGTGGCGGCGTCGAGGGTGAGATGCGTGCTCTGGGTCAAGTCGCCGCCCCGAGCCGCGACGGGGGCGGCGGCGGGAGCGGCACCGGTGGAGTCGGCGGCGTTGGCGGCGACCGTTCCGACGACACCCGCACCGGCGACGGCCAGGGCGGCACCGCCGATGAGGACACGGGTACGGCGGGACGGCTTCCTGCGGCTGGACATGACGAGCGACCTTCCTGTGGCGGTGAGCCCGGCCGCCGGCCGGGCTGGGGCGGAATCGCCTCCCCATCGATCCTCGGGCCGCCACCGGCCGCTTCCCGTCACCGGACCGGGCGTCCCCGGGGTCATCCGATCGGATGACCCCCCGTGCGCCGGGCCAGGGAACAATGGAAGGTGTTTGCCCAGTTCAGCGAGGTGACGACGGAGGTGGGAGCCGTGCCGGAAGCCGCACGCGACGACACCCGCGCCCTCACCGTCGTCATGCACACGGCGTTCTTCGTGCTGCTGACCGCGTCCCTCGCCCGCTACCTGGCCCGGCACGCCGACGGCCCGCACACCCCCTGGATCATCGCCCTGTCCGCGCTGCTGGCCGCGCTCTACGTCCTCGGTCCCGCGCTCGGCACCCGGCCCACGCCGCGCCGCATGACCTGGCTCGGTCTGGTCGTCGCCGCCTGGGCGCTGCTCGTCGTCCTGGCCCCGAGCTTCGCCTGGTGCGCGGTCCCGCTCTTCTACACCGGTCTGCGCACCCTCCCGCCGCGGGCCGCGATTCCGCTGGTCGCGCTGCTGACGGTGCTGGCGGTGGCCGCCCAGCTCAGCCTGGCCGGCTGGCCGGACCCCAACGTGCTGCTGGCACCGCCCGCGGTGGCCGCCGTCGCCACCACCGTCTTCGTCGTCATGCAACGCCAGGCGGCCCGCCGGGACGCCCTCATCGACGACCTGGTCCGCACCCGGCGCGACCTCGCCGCCACCGAGCGCCGTGAGGGCACCCTCGCCGAACGCGAGCGGCTCGCCCGGGAGATCCACGACACCCTCGCCCAGGGCCTCTCCAGTCAGCGGATGCTGCTGCAGGCGGCCGACCGCCTGTGGGACACCGCGCCCGGCACCGCACGGGACCATGTCCGTACGGCGGCGGCGATCGCCGAGCGCAGCCTCGCCGAGGCCCGCCGCTTCGTCCACGACCTTGCCCCCGCCGACCTGGCGGAGGGCGGCGGCCTGCTCCGGGCCCTGCACGCCGTCGCCGAGCGCGAGACGACAGCCGCGCTCACCGTCCGCGTCCACGCCGAGGGCACCCCGCCCGCCGCCCTGCCCGCGCCCGTCGAGTCGGCCCTGCTGCGCATCGCCCAGGGAGCCCTCGCCAACGTCCGCGAGCACGCGTCCGCCACGACCGCCACCCTCACCCTGACCTGCCTGGACGACCAGATCGTGCTGGACGTCACGGACGACGGCCGCGGCTTCGACCCCGGTACCACGACCCCGCCCGAAGCCGCCGCGGAGGACCGGCGCGGCCATGGCCTGCCCGCCATCCGCGCCCGGCTGCGCCAGTTGGGCGGCACCCTCACCATCGAGTCGGCACCGGGCGAGGGCACCGCCCTGTCGGCGGCCATCCCACTGGAACCGCGATGACCCACACCCCCGCCCCGCACGGCGGCTCTGCCCCGCACGGCAGCTCCGGCCCGCACGGCGGCTCTGCCCCGCATGGCGGCTCCGGCCCGCACGGCACTCCCGCCCCGCACGGCACTCCCGCCCCGCAGGGCGGCTCCGCCCCGCACGGCGGCCCCGCCCGCGCGCCGGTCCGCATCCTCGTGTGCGACGATCATGCCGTCGTACGCGCCGGGCTGCTGGCTCTCCTGAGCAGCGCCCCGGACATCGAGGTCGTGGGCGAGGCGGGCAGCGGCGAGGAGGCTCTCGCACTGGCCCGCAGGACCGCGCCGGACGTCGTCCTCATGGATCTCCAGCTGGGCGAGGGCATCGACGGCGTGGAGACCACCCGCCGACTGCGCTCCACCAGCCCCGCGCCGCACGTGCTGGTCCTGACCACGTACGACACCGACGCCGACGTCACCCGGGCGATCGAGGCGGGCGCCACCGGCTACCTGCTGAAGGCCGAGCGCGCCGAGGACCTCTTCACCGCCATCCACGCGGCCGCCCAAGGCCGCCCCGCGCTCTCGCCCCCGGTCGCCGACCGCGTCATGTCCCGGCTCCGCAACCCGCGCCCCGCCCTCACCCCGCGCGAACGGGACATCCTCACGCAGCTCGCCCGCGGCCTGCCCAATCACGCCATCGCCTGCGCCCTCTACATCAGCGAGGCCACGGTCAAGACCCACCTGCGCCGCATCTACGACAAGCTCGGAGTGGACACGCGCGCGGGCGCCGTGGCGGTGGCCAAGGAACAGCGTCTGCTGCCCTGACCGACCGCCCCGGGGAGACGCGCCACGGCTCAGCGGCGCAGCGCCTCGAACGCCTCGCGTCCCGCGAGCCCGATCGCGAGGTCGATGTCCGGCGCCTGACCGGCCCGCCGGTCCGCGCGGGTGAGCGCGGCCATGGCCACCCGGTCGCCGGAGTCCGCCTCGACCACACCGATCTCGTGCCGCAGGTGCAGGAAGGTGCCCGTCTTGCCGCTCCACCGCAGCGAGTCCGCGCGCAGTTCACAGGCCAGCCGGTGCGTGAAGACCTGAAGCCCCATCAACCTGCGCAGCTCCGCCGTCGCCGGCGGGGTGGAGATCTCGTCGCACCACACACGCCGCAGCAGGGCGACGAGCGCCGAGGCCGACCCGGCGTTGGCATACGCCGGGTCCAGGGTCTCGATGGTGTGCCGGCCCGCGCGTTCGTCCCGGACGGCCAGCTCCAGGGCCAGGGAGAAGTCGTTGCCGGCGGCCCCGGCCGCGCACTCGTACATGTGGTTCATCCGGTGCCGCATCCGGATCCCGGTGCAGCCCCAGGCGCGCAGGCGCGCGTCGATCTCCGCCACCGGCACCAGGTCGAGCAGCGCGTCGGCGGCCGCGTTGTCGCTCACCGACAGCATCAGCTGGAGCAGGTCACCGACGGCCACGGCGGCCGGGTGCCGGAACGCCGCGAGCCCGGTGGGTCCGACGCTGCTGGTGGCCGGGTCGACGGTCACCGGGAGCGCCGGGTCGAGTTCCCCCGCCGCGATCAGGTCCAGCACGACCAGCGCGAGCGGGACCTTCACCACCGAGGCGAGGGGCAGCGACTGCCCGATGTCGAAGCCGAGTTGCTCGCCGGTGTCGATGTTCCGGGCCAGGAAGGAGCCGTGGACGCCGAGGGCCGACCAGTCCGCGGCGATCGCCTCGGCGACGTCCAGGAGGGCGCCGTCGTCGCCGACGTACGCCGGCTGGTGCGCGGGTGCCGTGTTCATCCGCGTGCCGCCAGCCGTGCCGCGACGTCGCCCTGGTCCGCGGACCGCGGCGCACCGGGACCGCAGGCCGCCGCTCCGGCGGCCGGGCCGAGCAGCGCGGCCAGCCAGTCCGGCACCTCCGCCGTGCCGTGCGGCCCCGCGGGCGCGCTCACGTCGTATCCCCGGTGGAGGGACCGGTCGCCCAGTGGTGCCCACCGCGCTCCGTGCTGCCGGGCGAACGGCTCCGCGCACAGCAGCAACGCGTGCCCTGCCAGGGTCTCGGCGAGGGCGGTGGCCGCCGGCCCGGCCTGCCGGACCCGCCCCCCGGGCAGTCCGGCGCGAGCCGCGGCCCTGCCCAACCTGTCCTCGAAGTACATGACCTGATCCTCGGCCAGGAGGAGGACGGGCGGTGCTGCGGGTGGTTCGGCCGAGCGGCTCCGTCGCGGCCGTAGCTCCTCCAGGTGGACCGCACGACCCGGTCCGGGCCGGGGGCCCGGCCCGTCCGGTGCCGACGCCAGCCCCAGGGGCACTCGGAACGCGGCCTGCTCCGGGGGGACCCGCAGCAGCGCGTACGCGAGCGATCCGTCGGCCAGCCCGGAAACCCGTTCCCCGGGCGGCAGTTCGCGCATCCCGAGCGTGATCCCGCGTTCGGTACCCGCACGGATGGTGCGGGCCAGGGCCGCCGGGGCGCAGTCCGCGGGCACTCCGACGGCGCGTACCCGCGACCGCCGGGCCGAGCGGGCGGCCTGCCGCAGCCGCTGTGCCCGGTCCAGCACGTCCCGTGCGTACGGGAGCAGCAGCACACCCAGCTCCGTGGTGGTGACCTGCCGCCGTGAACGGTCGAACAGCAAGCCGCCGAAGTGCCCTTCCAGCGTCTTGATGCGGCGGCTGAGCAGCGGCTGGGCGATCCCGAGCCGGTCGGCCGCCCGGGAGAAGCTCGCTTCGTCGGCGGTCGCGACATACGCCTCGAGGTGCGCGAGGAGATCCACCCAGCAGTCATATCAATAAGGCATGAGGTGTTCAAAGTTCACTCTTGGACATGAGCGGTGTCCAGCTGTTTCGCTGTCCCCGTCGAAGATCCAAGAGCCGCCGGGTCCGCAGGGCCGACGGCCGACTCCCTGGGAGGACTGCGCCCATGACCAGCACCGACCGTCCCGACCCGATGCCCCGACGTGGCCTGCTCAAGGCGGGTCTGGCCTTCACCACCACAGCTGCCGTGGCCGCCGGCGCCGTCTCGGCGCCCACCGCCTCCGCCGCTCCCGGCACCGGATCCCGCGCTGCCGAAGCCGAGTTGCGTGACCTGGAGCAGCGGTACGGCGCCCGGCTCGGCGTCTACGCACGGAACGTCCGCACCGGACGGACCGTGTCGCACCGGGCGGGTGAGCGTTTCCCGATGTGTTCGACGTTCAAGGCGTTCGCCGCGGCGGCGGTCCTGCGCGACCAGGGCGGCTGCGCCCCGCTGGACAAGGTGATCCACTATCCGCCGCACGACATCCTGCCCAACTCGCCGCGCACCGAGGAGAACCTGCGGACCGGTATGACCGTCGCGGACCTGTGCGCCGCGGCGATCCAGTACAGCGACAACGCGGCCGGCAATCTGCTGCTGCGGCAGATCGGCGGGCCCGACGGGCTGACCCGCTTCTTCCGCTCACTCGGCGACGACGTGAGCCGGCTCGACCGGTGGGAGCCGGAGCTGAACACCGCGATCCCGGGAGACCCGCGCGACACCACGACCCCGCTGGCCGTAGGCGGGAGCCTGGAGCGGATGACCCTGGGCCGGGCCCTGAAGGTCGCCGACCGGGAGCGGGTCGTCGCCTGGCTGAAGGGCAACACCACCAGCGGAGCCCGGTTCCGCGCCGGGTTGCCGGGTCCGTGGGTCCTGGCGGACAAGACCGGTACCGGCTCCTACGCCACGGCCAACGACATCGGCGTGGCCTGGACGACCCGCGGGACACCGGTCGTGCTGGCCGTGCTGTCGACCAGGAGCGCCGAGGACGCACCGGTGGACGAGGCGCTCGTGGCCGAAGCGGCGCGCATCGTGGCCCGCACGCTCGCGCCCGGCGAGTGAGCTTATTCATCTATCTGAATATGAATCATGTACGCGACCATTGACGTGCTCATGGCGTATCCCTACCGTCGAGGAGCCATCGGGGAAAGCGCTTTCCCCACTTCCTTCCCCCTGACACGTAGGAGACAAGCCGATGCATCTGAGACCAGCCATCGCGTGCGCCGGTCTGATCGCCGGCACGCTCGTCGCGCTGTCCGGCACCGCGGCCCAGGCCGCCGCCACCGATCTCCCCCACTCCGGGCTGCGCTCCGGCGCGGGCACCCTCATCGAGGCCGAGAGTTCCGCCGCCGTCTGCACCGGCACCATCGACTCCGACTGGGCCGGCTACTCCGGCAGCGGCTTCTGCAACGGCACCAACGCGGCCGGCGCGTACGCCCAGTTCACCGTCGACGCCGCCAGTGCGGGCACGGCGACCCTGGGCGTGCGGTTCGCCAACGGGACGGCCGCGGCCCGGCCCGCGACCGTCACGGTCAACGGCTCCACCGTCACCACGGCGTCGTTCGAGAGCACCGGTGCGTGGAGCACCTGGGCGACCAGGACGCTCACCGTGCCGGTGAAGGCGGGCGGCAACACCGTCCGCCTCACCCCGACCGCCGCGGACGGCCTGCCCAACCTGGATCGCCTCGACGCCGAGGTGTCCGCCGCGGCCACCGGCACCGTGCTCTATGTGTCCCCGGGCGGCAGCGACGGCGCGGCCGGCACGGAGTCGGCCCCGACGACGCTCACCTCGGCGATCAGCCGCATCACCCCCGGCGGGACGATCTACCTGCGCGGCGGCACCTACCGCTACACGTCCACGATCACCATTCCGGTCGGCGCCGACGGCACCTCCAGCGCCCGCACCACGCTCTCCGCCTACCCGGGCGAGACCCCCGTCCTCGACTTCTCGGCCCAGAGCGAGAGCGCGTCCAACCGCGGAGTGCAACTCAACGCCTCCTACTGGCGCCTGTACGGGCTCACCGTCCAGCACGCCGGGGACAACGGGATCTACGTCGGCGGCAGCAACAACGTCGTCGAGCGCGTGGTGACGGCGTACAACCGGGACACGGGACTGCAGCTCGGCCGGATCTCCTCCACCACTCCCAGCTCGCAGTGGCCGGCCGACAACCTGATCGTCAGCTCCGAATCGCACGACAACGCCGACTCCGACGGCGAGGACGCCGACGGATTCGCCGCGAAGCTGACCACCGGCACCGGCAACGTCTTCCGCTACGACGTCTCCCACCACAACATCGACGACGGCTGGGACCTGTACACCAAGACCGACACCGGCGCCATCGGACCGGTGACCATCGAGTACTCCCTGTCCTACGGCAACGGGACCCTGAGCGACGGCACCGTCAACTCCAACGGCGACCGCAACGGCTACAAGCTGGGCGGGGACGACATCCCGGTGAACCATGTGGTCCGGCACAGCATCGCCTACCGCAACGGCCACCACGGGTTCACGTACAACAGCAACCCCGGCACGATGGCCGTCTCGAACAACGTCGGCATCGACAACGCCGAGCGCAACTTCTCGTTCGACAAGGGTACTTCGGTGTTCCGCAGCGACACCTCGTGCCGGTTCGCGGTCAGCGGCTCGAACGACAAGACCGTCGGTGACGCCGACGGCTCCAACCAGTTCTGGACCGGTACGAACGGCTCCCGCTGCTCCTCGTACTCCGGCGCCCTGGGCTGGTCCTTCGCCTCGGACGGCCGCCTGGCGGTGACCTTCGGCGGCAAGGTCGTGACGCCGTAGCCGGCTTCAGGAGCGACAGCGGGACGCCACGTGCGGTGGCGTCCCGCTGCGGTGCCCGCGGCCTGCGGCCGGGCGGCGCCTACGCCGGCCAGCCGCCGTAGGGGACGGTGATGAGTTCCATGGCGTGGCCCGACGGGTCCATGAAGTACACGCCGCGGCCGCCGTCGTTGTGGTTGATCGTGCCCGGCTGCCGGCGGTGCGGGTCGGCGTAGTGCTCGATACCGCGTTGTGTGATCCGTGCGTACGCCGCGTCGAACTCCTCCTCGGAGACGAGGAAGGCGTAGTGCTGCGGGGTGATCTTGTCCTCGGGGATGGTGGCGAAGTCCAGCGTGACGCCGTTGCTCAGACCGACCGCGATGAACGGGCCCCACTCGGTGGTGATGTCGAGGCCCAGAAGTTCCGTGAAGAACTGGGCGGACTCCCGGTTGTCCCGGGCATGGATGATCGTGTGGTTCAACTCGACCGACAAGGAATGCCTCCAGGGCATGTCCTGGCACCTCCATGCCTCACCCGGTCGGTGACCGGCACGCGATGCCGTCGCCGATGGTAACCACGGTCGCGCCGGCACGTCCACGGAGATCCAGGGCGAGGGGGCGAGCGGCGGGCCGGCTCAGTCGACCGGGTCGCCCGCCGCCACGGGGTGCGCCTCCAGTCCCGGGGCGGCCAGCAGGTCGGCGATCAGTGCCGGGGAGCCGCCGACGTAGGTGCTGACCAGGTCCACGTCGCCGCCCAGGCACCAGGCGCGGTCCTCGGGCCACCACAGATCGGGCAGTTCGGCGAACTCGTCCATGTCCACGGGCGAGGCCGCGTCGGCCAGGGCACCGGCGAGCAGCACCTCGTCCCGGCCGGGCGTCTCGAAGACCGGGGTCTCGTCGAAGTCCCAGCGCCCGTAGCCGTGCCACAGACCGAACCAGCAGCGTTCCGCGGTACGGGTGTGCCGGGTCAGCACCGGAACGAGGGCCGCGGCGACGGCGGGCGGTGTCGGGCCTTCCCACGGGTGTTCGTCCCAGACTCCGGGCAGGCCGTACTCGGAGGCGTCGCGGTGATCGAGGTCCATGCCGACGACCTGGTGCCACCGTGTGCCCGGCCGGACCCGGGTCCCGTGCGCGGCGGCCACCGTCGACCAGCGTACGGGCCGCTCGTCCAGGGACGCCGGGTGCAGGATCCGCGCGTACGCGGCGAACCCCGGCGCGGCGACGCCCCCCACGGTGCCGAAGTCGCCGTGCCCGGGGTGGCGTTCGGTGAGCCAGTGGGCGGGGGAGAGGTCGGCGGTCCGGACGCGCAGACGTCCGTACCACTTCGGCGCGGGCTCCCGGTGGACCGGGCGGCAGTCGTTCACCCGCCCAGTCTCTCCCGCCCCGCCGCCCCCCTTCGTTCCGGGCCACGGTATCGCCGCGCCGGTCGCCGGCACTGCCCGGCGGCGGGTCAGGGGGCCCGGTGTGTCACGTGCCCTCCGGTCACCGTCAATGTCACCGGGGCGTCGGTGAGTTCGTCGACGGGAGCGTGCACCGGGTCCACGGACAGCGCGGTGAGGTCCGCGCGGAATCCCGGTGCGACGCGCCCCGCGACGGCCGACTCACCGGCGGCCGCGGCCGCGTGGCTGGTGCAGCCCTCCAGCGCCTGCAGCGGTGTCAGGCCCGGCCGGTGCGCCGCGGCGCCCTTGGGCCGGCGCGCCGTCGCCAGCACGGCCCGTACGTCGTAGTGCGCGATGGGCCAGTCCGAGCCCAGCGCGACCGTCGCCCCGGCCTCCCGCAGGTCCCGCAGCCGCCAGGCGCGGGCGGCCCGCTCGTCACCCAGCCGGCGGGACCACTCGTCGCTGCCGTCGTCGCGTGTGTATCCGGTGTGCGGCGGTTGCAGGGAGGCGGCCACACCCAACTCGGCGAAGCAGGGCAGCAGTTCGTCGGGCGCCGTCTCGATGTGCTCGATCCGGTGCGCCCCGCGCCCGCCGGGCCCCAGGGACGCGACGGTGTCCAGGACATGCTGTACGGCGGCGTCCCCGATGGCGTGCGTGGCGGTGCGCACGCCGGCCGTGTGCAGGGTGCGGACGGCCTCGGCGTACGCCCGCGGGTCCGGCCAGAACGCGGCCGTGCCCTGGCCGTGGCAGTCGGGGTGCTCCAGCCAGGCCGTGCCGCCCTCGACGGTGCCGTCCATGAAGAACTTGACCCCGCCGACCAGCCAGTGCCGCCCGCCCTCGCCCTGCAGCTCGATCAGCTCCCGCAGGGCGTCGTCGTCGGCGCCCGGCATGCACCAGGGCGCGAACCGCAGCCGCACCGGCAGGACGGTCTCCTCTGCCACCGCCGCCACCAGCTCCAGGTCGGCGCCGTCCATCACATGGGCCCCGGTGAGCCCCGCCGCGGCCATCGCGGACAGCAACTCCAGCAGCCGTGCCCGCCGTTCGGCGTGGGACAACCGGGGTACGACGTGTGCGACGAGGTCCATCGCGGCGTGCTCGACCAGATGCCCGGTGGGCCGTCCGGAGGCGTCGCACACCACCTCCGCGTGCTGGGCGAACGTGCGCGGCCCGGTCACCCCGGCCGCGGCGAGCGCGGCGGTGTCGGCGAGGGCGGAGTGCCCGTCGTACAGGCGCAGGAACGCGGGCGTGCCGTCGAGTACGTCCGCCACCAGCTCGTGGTGGACGGGGCGGCCCTCGAACGCGTTGTGATCCAGGCCGTGGCCGATCACCCAGCCCTCGACCCGCTCGGCGCGGGCGAGCGCCGCGCGCAGCCCGGCCAGGTCGGTCACGCCGGACAGGTCCGTGCCCGTCGCCATCTCCAGGCCCCACACCGGATGACTGTGGGAGTCGACCAGCCCGGGTACGAGGTGCGCGCCGTGCAGATCGACGACCTCGGTGCCGGGGCCGTGCCAGTCCCGCAGGTCGTCCGCCTCCCCGACCGCGGCGATCAGTCCCTCGCGCACGGCGACGGCGCAGGCGGTGGGGCGGGCGGGATCGAGGGTGCGGACCTGGGCGCCGGTGAGGATGAGGTCGGCAGCGGGCATGGAGGCGACTCCTGTGTCGGGAAGGGGCGTTCGGGTCAATCGGCGGGTGCGTGGGGTGCCGTCGCCGCGGCCGGTTCCCTGGCGAAACCGGCGTAGACCTCAGGGCGGGCCCGGCGCAGCCACCACGCCAGCGGAAGTCCGAGGGCGAACACGACGGGTGCCACGACGACGAGCAGGACGTTCACCGCCGGGGACGCGCCGGTGAACAGGTCGATGTGCCCCACCACCAGCACGATCGCGGCCGTCAGCAGGACGGCGGCGACGACCGGCGCCACCACCGTGCGCAGGCCGCCCTCCGTGTGGGACACCCGGCGGAAGTAGCAGGGAACGGCGATCGCGGCGAGCAGCTGCAACAGCATCAGGCCGATCATTCCCGGCGTGTTCACCCACAGCAGCAGCTGCTGGTAAGGGTCGGCGTGCGCGGCCCAGAACGCGAGGACGACCACCGCGCCGAGAGCGGTCTGGGCGATGCCGGCGACGTAGGGGGAGCGGTGCCGCGCGTGGATCCGGCCGAGTGCGCGGGGCAGCACGCCCTCCTCGGCCAGGGCGAGAGCGTAGCGGTTGATGGCGTTGTGGAAGGCGAGGAGGGAGGCGATGACGCTGGTGACGATGAAGACGTGCATCAGGTCGGCGGCCCAGCCGCCCACATAGGTGGTGATCGCGGTGAAGAACAGTCCGGCCGGGTCCTCGCCCGCGGCCCGCACCACCTGGTCGTCGCCGAAGGCCTGGACGGCGATCCAGACGACGAACGCGTAGAACAGGCCGAGGAAGCCGACGGCCGCATAGGTGGCGCGCGGGACCGTGTGCTGCGGATCGCGGGCCTCGCGGCGGTAGATGACGGTGGACTCGAAGCCGGTGAAGGCCGCGAAGGCGAAGGCGAGGACGGCGGCCGTGCCGGGCACGAACACGTGCGCCGGGGCCAGCGAGGCGAGGGACAGCCCGTGCGCGCCGCCCTTCAGCAGGACCCCGCCGGCGAGCAGGACGAGTATGCCGGTCTCGGCGACCAGCAGGACGCCGAGCACCTTGGCGCCGAAGTCGATCGAGCGGTAGCCGCCGTAGCCGATGAGCAGCAGGCCGGCCAGGGACACGGGCAGCCAGGGCACGTCGGTGCCGAGCAGGAAGTGCAGGGTGTCGCGGGTGGTGGTGGCGAGGAGGCCGTAGACGCCGATCTCCATGCCGTTGTAGCCGATCAGGGCGAGCAGGGCGGCTCCGATGCCGACCGGGCGGCCGAGGCCCCGGGTGATGAAGGCGTAGAAGGCGCCGCCGCTGGTGACGTGGCGGCTCATGGTGGTGAAGCCGACGGCGAAGACCGCGAGGGTCAGGCCGGCCAGGAGGTAGCCGACGGGCGCGCCGATGCCGCCCAGCAGGATGGCGAGCGGAGCCACACCCGCCATGACGGTCAGGGGCGCGGCGGCGGAGACGACGAAGAAGGCGATGTCGGCGGTGCCGAGGGAACCGGAGCGGAGGCCGGCCGCGTCGGACGATGCTCTCTCCTCCGGGAGTTCGGAGGTGGACACGGACATACGGGGAGCCCTTCTGGCGGCGGAGGGGGAGGGGGTCCCGGTGGCGGAGCAGCCGGGTTCGCGGGCGCCGGCGAGCGGGCCGGGGTGGGCCGCCCAGGCCGGCGCGTCCCGGCGCACGAGGGGATGGCGGACGCCTGGAGGCCGTAAACCTAAAGGCTTTCGGTTTGCGCAATGTAGCCTGCCGTCGGGCATCCGGGAAGACCTCAGGGAGAACGCTGACCATGGGACGGCCGCGCACACCGCTCCTCGATCGCGAGCGCATCACGACGACGGCGCTGCGACTGATCGACGAGACCGGCGACTTCAGCGTCCCGCAGATCGCCCGGCGGCTCGGCGTGCAGACCGGGTCCGTGTACCACCACGTGGACGGCCGGGACGGCATCGTGGAACTGGTGCGGGAGCACGTCTGCTCCGCGATCGACGCGGCCACCCTGGACCTGGCCCCGTGGGACGCGGCCGTCGAGGCCTGGGCGCGCTCCTACCGCGCCGCCTTCGCCGCCCACCCCCGGGTCGTTCCGCTGCTGATGACGTCACCCGTACGAGCGCCCCGGGTGCTGGAGCAGTACGAGCGGGCGGTCGGCCTCCTGCTCGCGGCCGGGTTCGACCGCGCCGAGATCATGCCGTTGGTGATCGCGCTGGAGAACCTGGTGCTCGGCTCCGCCCTCGACCTGGCCGCACCGGAGACGATGTGGGAGCTGACCGACAGCACCCCGACCCCCCGCCTGGCGGAGGCGCTCGCCGCGGTGCCCGACGGCCGGGCCGACCGTGCCTTCGAGGTGGGCCTGACCGCCTTCATGAACCACGCTCGCTCGCTGCTGCGGGACGGGCCGCGCTGACCCCGCCGACGGGCCGGCCCCACCGCACGGCGGCGGCGAGGCCGACGGCATCAGTACGAGTTTCCCAGTACCGCCAGTAACATGATGACCTTGTCTCCGGTTGTACCAGTCAGTCAACTCGGCGCCGTCCCAGGACGCGCCCTGCCCGGAGATATCCATGTCATCTGTCGACGACGCGCTCGAGAACGCGCGCCTCACGTACGAGCAGCACATGCGGACATGCCGCCAGTGCCATGCCGATGCCGCTCGATGTGCCGTGGCGAAGCACCTCCTGCGGATCTACAACAACGCCCGCAGGGACCGGATGCGCGGCATGGGCCACGACGCACCGGCGGTCTGACGCACACCGGCGCCGGCCCGCGCCCCGACGCGCCCGCCGCGGAAGGGGCGGGCGGCTCGACCGCCTTTCGGCGGGCGTGATCCGGGAACCCGGCCGTCTGTCCCGCCCGCCGAAAGACGCAGGAGGCCGCCGTGACAGACCAGTACGGTGACCGGCCGAACCCGGTCACCCGGCATCCCCGCCCCGACTTCCCCTCCCAGGACCAGCCGCATCCGGGCTGGACCGGCCCGATGGACCCGCCGCCCGACCACGGCGAGGAGTCCTACCGGGGCGCCGGCCGACTGGACGGCCGCAAGACCGTGATCACGGGAGGGGACTCCGGCATCGGACGGGCGGTGGCGCTGGCCTTCGCCCGTGAGGGTGCCGATGTGCTGTTCACCCATCTCGCCGAGGAGGAGGACGAGGCCCGCGAGACGGCCCGGCTGGTGGAGGAGGCCGGCCGCAAGGCGGTCGCCGTCTCCTGCGACATCCGCGACGAGGACCGGTGCCGTGCGCTGATCGAGCGGGCGGTGTCGGAGTTCGGCCGCATCGACGTCCTGGTGAACAACGCCGCCTACCAGATGTCCCAGCCGGACGGCATCGAAGCGATCAGCACCGAGCAGTTCGACCGGGTGATGCGGACGAACCTGTACGGCATGTTCTGGCTGACCAAGTTCGCCCTGCCGCACATCCCGTCCGGCGGCTGCGTCATCAACTCCACGTCGGTGCAGGCGTACAAGCCCAGCCCGCACCTGCTGGACTACGCGATGACGAAGGGCGCGATCGTCACCTTCACGCAGGGGCTGGCGCAGATGGTCGCCGAGCGCGGCATCCGGGTCAACGCGGTGGCACCCGGACCGGTGTGGACGCCGCTCATTCCCGCCACCATGCCGGACACCGAGGAGTTCGGGAAGCAGTCCCCGCTCGGCCGCCCGGCCCAGCCCGCCGAACTGGCCCCGGCCTACGTCTACCTGGCCTCACCCCAGGCGAGCTACATCACCGCGGAGATCCTCAACGCCACCGGCGGCACCCCCCTGCCCTGACACCGGGCCGACGTCCCCGGATCCGCCCCTCCCTAGAAGGGCGGCTCGTTGAACAGCTCGAGGAGCCACTGGGCACCCTGCTCGGCTCCCGGCGCCGTGCCGGAGGAGTCGGGGAACATGCGGCCCCAGGAGGCGGCGCGGCCCAGCGCGCTCAGGCGCCAGGCGAGAGCGGCCGCGCGGCGCAGCTCCGCCGTCGTGCGGCCGGTACCCGTCCAGGGCTCCAGATAGGCGTCGAGCAGCCGGGGCAGCACCTGCGGCCCGTACCGCTCGCACGCCCGCTCGGCGGGAACCCGCAGGCTGCAGAACGGGTGGGAGACGGTGGCGTCGCCCCAGTCGAAGAAGGTGAACCGGCCCGGTGCCCGATGGAACAGCTGGCCGTCGTGCAGGTCGGCGTGGTCGAGGGTGTCCGCGATCCCGGCGGAGGCGAGTTCGGCGGACCAGTCCGCGACGCGGGGCCGGAGGGCGTCGAGCCGGGCGCGTTCGTCCGGACGCAGTGCGGTGTTCGCGGCGAGCAGTTCGTCGAACACCTCCGGCAGGCCGGGGGTCCTGGCGGAGGGGACGCCCAGCCGCTCGATCTCGCGCGCGTGCGCGACCAGGGCGTACTGCATGCTCGCGTACTGGCGGAGCAGATCCTCCCAGGTCTCCGGCCCGACCGGCTCCCGGGTGAGCACATCGCGGAACAGCTCGCCCCCGTCGGGCAGCAGCGTCCAGCCGTGCCCGGCGTCGACGGCCAGCGGCTTCAGCACATGCCCCGGCACCCAGCGGGCCAGCGCGGCGGTCAGCGGGCCCTCGAACGCGCTGTCCGGCGGATTCGCCTTGAACCAGACCGCGCCCCGGGCCCGCACCGGCACCCGCACCAGGACGGACCACGGCCGCAGCCGTACCTCGAGGTCGCCGTCCGCGTGCACGCCGAGCGCGGCGAGCCGCCCCTCCACCCAGCCGAGGGCCGAGGCACGCCAGGACTCCTGCTCCCACGGAGTCACCGCGTCCTGATACCGGCCCCGGTCCACGATCACCGAACGTTCCCGCTGCATCCCGCCATCCCAGCATCGTCGCAGATCAGCGGCCATCGAATTTCCGGTGTACCCGTGTGACGTGTCAGGAGACGTTCAGCGGACCGGGAAGCCGAAGGAGTACCCCTGCTGCTTCAGCCAGGGCAGCAGGGTACGCAGCGCGGCCACGGTCTGGGAGCGGTCGCCGCCCGCGTCGTGGAAGAGGATCGTGGGCCCGTTGGCCAACTCGGTCTTGACGGTCGTGACGATGGCGTCGGTACCCGGCCGCTCGAAGTCCTTGGAGTCGACGTTCCAGCCCAGGGGCCGCATCCCGTGCGAGGCCGCAAGGTGCCTGCTGTACGGGGTGAAGGCGCCGCCCGGGGCCCGGTAGTACATCGGGCGCACGCCACCGGACGCCTTGGTGATCTGCCGCTCGGCGTCCAGGATCTGCTGCGACTGGTAGGCCTGCGACTTGGTGTCCATGGTGGTGTCGTGCGACACGGTGTGATCGCACAACCGGTGTCCGGCCGCCACCACCTGCTTGACCAGATCCGGGTGTGCCTGCGCCTGGGCGCCGACCATGCAGAACGTCGCCTTCACGCCGTTGTCCCGCAGCAGTTGCAGCACCTGCGGGGTCCACGCCGGGTCCGGGCCGTCGTCGATGGTGATGTTGACCGCGTGCGCGCCCCCGTCGGAGGCATGGGCGATGGTGGCGGACACCGACGCCGGCTTCGGCGCGGCGGGCTGCGCCGAGACACCCGGCCGGGCCGACCCGCCGCCCGGCTGACCGGCCTGCGCGCTCCACACCGAGGTGGCGGCCGCCACCGCGGTGACCCCGACCGCCGCAGCGACCACCCGGCCGTACCATCCCCGCCCGCCATGCCGCGCCATGTCCGCCCCGCCCTTGCCGTCTCGTTCGGTCCCCGTGCACCTGTCAGGACGGCAGGGTGCGATCACGGGATCCCTCTGTTACCGATCACGGACAATTCCGCGGCGGTTCCGCGACAGACCCCCCGAGTCCGGGTCCGGAAACCACCGGTCGTCCCGCCCGCCCTGTTGATGCACCGGCGCACCACCGCTTCCAATGGGCCTGCCCGGCGGCGGGCCCGTCGCCGTCAACGGACTTGAATTCGTGGGGGGTTGGGGAGACAGTGCGTCATCTCAGAACGCGCTCGGGACGGCCGGTGACGGCGTGGAGAACCCGGCGAAGAGGCATGACCGGTGCGGCGGTGCTCCTGGGCGTCGCCGCACTCGTCGTTCCGTCGGGCCCCGCCGACGCGGCACCGCCGGGACCCGGGGAGGTCGTGGCGGCGCCGCGGACGGCGACACCCGCCCTGGTGGACGGCATTCGGGAGCAGGCGCCGGCCGCCCGGACGGCGCCGGGCGCCGCACGGGCGTACCTCGCCACGCACAAGGACCGCTACCGGATCACCGATCCGGGCCGTGACCTGCGGCCCGCCGGCACGCTCGCGACCGGCGGCAGGGAGGTCGTACGGCTGCGGCAGACGTACCACGAAGTGCCCGTCCTCGGCGGCGAGTACGTGGTCCGCATGACGAGGCAGGGTGGCGGGCGGATCGTCACCGGCACCTCCGGCCGGTACTTCACCGGGCTGCGGACCGGCACCACCGCCGAGGTCGACGACGATCTGGCCGTCGAGCGCGCGGTGGACGCCGTCCGACAGGACCTCCTCGCCCGCGAGTTCGCCGCGCGGGCCGCGGCCGGGGACGACCTGCCCGAACTGACCGGCACCTCCCACGGCCTGGTCGTCCTGCCGACCGGGACCGGCGTGCTCACCCGTCACGTCACCGTACGGGGCGAGGACCCGGCGGGCGGCGAGCCGGTGCTGCGCGAGGTGTACATCGACGCGCGGGCCGGCTACCCGGTCCTGCGGTACAGCGGCATCCGGACCCTCGGCGCGGCCGGCACGACGGCCGGGCAGGGTGCTTCGGCCGGTGCCCGCGCCGACGAGCCCGTCCCCGGCACGACGGCCGGGCGGAGCGGCACGGCCGTCGCCCGCTCCGACGAGCCCGCCCCCGGCGCGACCGGCTCCGGCGTCAAACTGGACGGCCAGGACGTCGAGTTGGGCATCACGCACGACGACGCCCGCGACACCTACGTGCTGCGCGACCGCTCCCGCATCCAGAGCCGGCCCGACAACGTCCTGGCCACCTGGGACGCGCGCGGCCGATGGGCGAGCGACCTGTCCGGCGCCTGGCCCGAGGACCTGCGGGAGTTCGCCTCGCCCGGTCCGCGGTTCGGCGCCGAGGCGACCGACTCGGGCGCGGTCGACGCCCACTGGGCCGCCGGCCAGGTCTACGACTACTACCGGAACAAGTTCGGCCGGGACAGCCTGGACGGACACGGCATGACCGTCGACTCCCTCGTCGGCGCGACCGATTACGGACAGCCGTACGTCAACGCCTTCTGGGACGGCCGGAAGATGGTCTACGGCTCCGGCGACGCCGAGTACCGCCCGCTGTCCGCCGCACTGGACGTGGTCGGCCACGAGATGACCCACGGCGTCGTCGAACACTCCGCCGGCCTCGTCTACGCGGGCCAGTCCGGCGCCATGAACGAGGCCCTCGCCGACTACTTCGGCAACGCCATCGAGGCGGACGCCTACCACCTGCCCGTGGACGACCCGGATTCCGGGCTCCTCGGCCAGACGCTGTGCCGGACCAAGAGCCCGCGCGACTGCGCCTTCCGCGACCTCGACGACGGCCGGACCACCGCCGGATCCTTCCTCGGCGTCGGGTTCGGCACCGACAACGGCGGCGTGCACCTCAACTCCACCCTCTTCTCCGGTGCGCTCTGGGACATCCGCGAGGACCTCGGCCCCGACCTGGCCGACCGAATCGTCTACAAGGCACTCACCGAGTACCTCACCCCGCTCGACGGCTTCACCCAGGGCCGCAACGCCGTGATCGCCGCCGCCAAGGACGTCAAAGCCGGCGGGAAGAACGTCTCGGCCGTCCAGCGCGCCTTCACCGCGCACGGCATCGTCCCGAACTGGGAGAAGGCCCTCGGCGTCGACTCCGACCTGCTCCTGGAACGCGTCAACACCTTCGACACACACCTCGGCGCAGGCGGCGGCTGGTGGGTCGCCGCCAACTCCGACGAATCAGGCGCCGAGCCGTACTCGGTGTGGGCCGGGCGGACCGACGGCAAGGGACAGCTGAAGCTGATGAGCCCCAACGACGGCCGCTACCACGTCAACCCCGCCACCGACGGCAGGACCGTGGTGTGGCAGGCGCACGGCGCCTCCGGCGTGGACGTCCTGGCGCGGCCCCTGGCCGGCGGACCCGTGCGCACCCTCTGGCACGGCCGCAGCGTCGGCGCCGCGCTGGACGTCGAGGGCGATGTCGTGGCCTTCGCGTACAACAACCACGGCGGCCGAGCGGGCGTGGCGTACCTGAGCCTGAAGGACCCGGCGAACGTGGTGACGATCGGCGGCGGCACCTACCACCGGGCGACCTTCCCGTCGGTGAGCGACGGCAAGGTCGTCTACCAGGACCGGCAGCGGGTGAAGGCGGTGTACGAGTCCAGCACCCGGGTGATCGATGTGGCCACCGGCGCGGAGACGGTGGTCGAGCAGGCCGCCCCGCAGACCGGCCTCGGCCCCACGGCCGTCACCGGCGACCACGTCTACTGGCTGCTCGACCGGACCCCGCAGAACGGCACCACCACCCTGCGCCGCGCGGGCCTCGACGGCTCCGCCGCCACCGACCTCAGCCCCGAGAGCGGTCCCGACGCACTGAACGTCTCCGATGTGACGGCCTCCGCCGAAGCGGTGACCATGGTCGCCCGCACGCCCGCTGCCGAGACCGGCAACGCGTCGCTGTCCAAGCTCTGGCAGTTCACACCGCAGCACCAGGGCGACGGCATGCGCCGGAGCCGGGTCTCCTGCAACCGAGGCGAGCAGCTGTCCGCCGCCGCGGCCGACGGCACCCGGGTCATCTGGCTCGACGCGACCACCGGCATCAGTGACGTGGTGACCCGCGCCCGTCCCAGCGGCACATGTGCCTGACGGGACGAAGATGAGCCGGACGGGACCCGGCACCACGAGGAGCCCGGCCGGACAGGGATGAGCCGCGGCCCGCCGGACAGCCGGCCGGCGGGCCGCACCCGCCGACGCGCACCCCGGCCCGGATCGGGGTACCCCGTGCCGTACACGACCGATACCGGACTACGGCTCGGGCCCGAAGGACGACCCGGTGGTGGTACTCCGCCGGGGCCGGGACCCGGAGGCGGACCTGCGGGACCCGGGCGCCGGAACCGGGAACGGCGTCCGGCCGGTGGCCGGACGCCGATGCCCGTCAGGTCAGGCCGGCGTGACGGCCCGGCCGAGGTGCCGGGCGAAGAACCGGACCGCGCTGTCGACCTCGAACCTGGGCACCTCCTTGTGCCTGCCCGCGTTGGCGTGCAACGTCTTCTCCGTCGAGGCGAAGGCGTCGAACAACGCGAGACCGGACCGGCGCGGGATGTGCTCGTCGTCCCACTGGAGCACGAACTCGACCGGGACGGTGATCCGCTTCGCCGTCTCGGCCAGGGAATCGTGCCAGAAGACGCCGAAGACCGCGGCGGTGATCCTGGGGTCCACCGCCGTCAACGGAACCCCGATCGCGGTGCCCATGTTCAGGCCGAAGTAGCCGACCGGCCCCTCGGCACCGATCTCCGGCAGCTCCTGGAGGGCGTCCAGCGTCGCCTGCCACTCCGGCACGGCCCGCTCCGCCAGGTGGGCGTTGTAGCGGACGACGATCGGGCCGACCGGCTCGCCCGCGGCCATCGCCCGCTGCATCACGGCGATCTCCCGCTCGTCGTGCGCCGTGCGCGGCCGGCCACCGTGACCGGGCGCATCGATGACGGCGACGTGGAAACCGCAGGCGGTCACCAGACGGTGCGCACGGCCCGCCATCGCCGGTGCCTTCTTGTGCGTGCCGCCACCGTGGCCCATCAGCACCAGAGGCGCGCGATCGGGGCCGGATACGGGCGACCAGAGGACGCCGGGGACCTCACCCACGGTGAAGTCGCGTTCGACGACACCGTCCGTCGATGCCTGCGCGGTGACATGCAAGGAATGCATAGGTTGTTGCCTCTCGGGGAGTGCCTTGTTCTCGAGGCGCTCCCGGCGACACCTATGTCGACCGCCCGACCGTGAAGCAGCGGGGGAGCACCCACACGGATACAGCGTTCATGGGTCTCACCTCCTCGCACGGTGTCACGGTCGCCCGCAAGCTATCAGCGCGGGCGTCGTCCCGGCCAACTCTTTTCGCCCGGACGGAATCCGGCGGAGATTTCGTGAAACGCCGGGTGCCGTTCCCGGGGGAAGCGGAGCATGCCGGGTACGGCCCGGGCTGACGGCATCTCACCACAGGAGTCGCGGATGAAGCGTTTACGGAGAACACGGCTGCTGGGCCTCGGCGTCATGGCGCTGATGCTCGGTCTGGTCGCGGCACCCAGCGCGCAGGCGGCACCGGCGGGGCCGACCGCCGCCGCCCCCGCGGCCGTCGAGTGCAGCGGCAGCTGGGACGGCAAGACGTACTGGGCCAAGAGCCCTTCGGGGCGCAACGGGGGCGGCTACGCGCGCACCTACTGGAACGCCTCGACCAAGCGCAACTGCGTGAAGTTCTGGTCCAGCCCCTACGACGGCCTGGCGTCGAACATCACGCTGTACCTCTTCGACGCGAGCGGCGACTACTCCGCCGACCCGCCGCAGGAGCACCCGGCCAACTACCACTACTACGCCGGGCCGCTCTACACCTGGTTCGACGCGACCGGGGAGTGCATCCACGTGAGCGGCTCGCTGGTCCGGGGCGGGGTGACCTACCGCCTCAACACCGGGGAGATCCGGTGCGGCTGATCCTCCGTCACTGAACGCGCCGGGCAGGACACCGGGCCCCGGCGGGCGGCCCCTGACGAGGGCCCGCGGGGGTGCCACGGGGCCGCGCGGTCCTGAGGCGGCACAGGCGGCCGGACGGCGGGGAGCAGGGGACGACCAGCGGTCACGGGTGCGCCGCAGCACCCGAGGGCCTGCTCCGTCCCCGGCTCAGCGCACCCTTCCCCGCGGCTTCAGCGGTGCGTTCGGCAGTTCCGGCGCGGGCAGCGGATCCCCGTCGTAGCCCTTCACCTCGCCGTAGCGGGTCCCCGCCATCCAGTCCTCGCGGGCCTGCACGACCTCTTCGTGCGAACGGCAGATGAAGTTCCACCACATCACGATCTCCTCGCCGAAGGGCGGCCCGCCGAGCAGGACGAGGCGGGCGGTGCCGTCCGACTCGTTGACGAGGGTGAGGGTGTCACCGCCGTCGGGCACATGTCCCAGCTCGGCCGGCCGCAGCAGGGTGCCGGAGACACGGACGTCACCCTGGTCGACGAGGACGCCGTGCTCGAAGCCGGGATCCACCGTCAGGGCGAGCGTGGCGCGTGGCTCCAGGACGATCTCGGCGCCGAGCAGCGGGGTGAAGGTCCGCACGGGGGAGACCGCCCCGGCGAGGGTGCCCAGGAAGACCCGCAGCACGGCACCGTCGAGGCGCACCGGCTCGGGGACGTGATGCTGGAAGTCCCGCTCGGTGTGGCGGTGTTCCTCGGGGAGCGCGACCCAGAGCTGGACGCCGTGCAGCACGGTGGTGCGGGGGGTGGAGACCTCGGAGTGGGCGATGCCGTGGCCGCCGGTCATCAGGTTCAGCTCGCCGGGCCGTACGAGGGCGTGGCTGCCCAGGCTGTCCCGGTGCTCGATCTCCCCGCTGAACAGCCAACTCACCGTCTGCAGCCCGGTGTGCGGGTGCGGGGCGACGTCCATCCCGCCGCTGCGGGCGACGTCGTCGGGACCGTAGTGGTCGGCGAAGCACCAGGCGCCGATCAGGGAGCGGGTCCGCTGGGGCAGCGTGCGCCGTACCGTCATCGCGCGGGGGCCGCCGAGCGGCACGTCGCGGGGCGTGAGGATCTCGACCCGCGCGGCCGTGTCCGGCAGGCTTCCCTCGGCGGGGGAGCCGCTCCGCATGTCGGCGGGCCTCGCTTCGGTGTCGCTCACCGGAGCCCACCTCCCATCCATGATAGTTTTAATTTCAACAACTGTGCCCGATCATAGCCCCGAATCCGGCTCCCCGCACCCACTCGCGCGGAGCAGGCGGCGGCACCCGGAGGAGTCCAGGTTGACCAGTACCGTCCCGGCCGGCGCCACCCGGCGGATCTACGTCGACAAGCAGAGCCCCAAGGCGTACCACGCCCTGGTGCAGACCTCCGAGGCGGTACGGGCGGTCGCCGCCGAGGCCGGCCTGGACCGCGCTCTGATCGAACTGGTCGACCTGCGCGTGTCGCAGATCAACGGCTGCGCCTACTGTCTGCACGTGCACACCCGCGCCGCGCTGCGCGCGGGCGAGACGCCCCAGCGCCTCGGCGTGCTCGCCGCCTGGCGGGACACCGACCTGTTCACGCCCGCCGAGCGGGCCGCACTGGCGCTGGCCGAGGCGACCACCGCGGCCGCGGACGGAGCCGCGCAGGACACCGCCTACGCCGCCGCGCGCGAGGTGCTCACCGACGACCAGATCTCGGCGGTGATCTGGGTGGCCGTCACCATCAACGCGTTCAACCGGGTTTCGATCATGAGCAGGCATCCGGTCCGCCCGGAGCAGTGACGGCGGCCTTTCCCGTGGTGGACGTGGCTGATGCGGTCCACCTAGCGTTCCGCGCATGACAGAACGACGCGCGATCCTCAGCGGCTCCACCTTCGAGGAGCAGATCGGTTACGCCCGTGCCGTGGTCGACGGCGACTGGGTGCACGTCTCCGGGACCACCGGTTTCGACTACACCACCATGACGATCTCGGACGACGTGGTGGAACAGGCCGAACAGTGCCTGCGCAACATCGAGGCCGCGCTCACCGAGGCGAAGTGCACCTTCGGGGACGTCGTGCGGGTGCGCTACCTGCTGCCCGACCGCGCCGACTTCGAGCCCTGCTGGCCCGTGCTGCGCCGCTGCTTCGGCGAGGTCCGCCCGGCCGCCACCATGCTCGAGTGCGGCCTCGCCGACCCCCGCATGAAGATCGAGATAGAGGTGTACGCCCGCCGCCGCGCGGACTGACCCGGGCCCCGGGCGCCGTGCCGGCCGGCGAACTGCCGGAAGCGGGCCGGGGACCGAGAGGAGATCACCCGGGCGGCGGGGATGGGCGGCGGCGCGCAGGGATGTGCGGCGCGGGGCTCAGCGGAAGGCCGCGATGTTGCGCGCCGCCCAGGCGGCGAACGGCGTGGCGGGCCGGCCGAGCAGACGCTCCACGTCCGTGCCCACCGCCCGCTCCTCGGCGGTGGGTTCGCCGAGAATGGCCAGCGTGCCCTCGGCCACCGCGGGGGGCATGACCCGCATCATCTGCGCCCGGGCCTCCTCGCGGCTCTGCTCCACGAACGTCACCGGTTCGCCGAGCGCCTCGGCTATGGCGGCGGCCCGTTGGCGCGGTGTCGTGCCCGCCGGACCGGTGAGTGTGTACGTGGCACCGTCGTGGCCGTCCTCGCGCAGGACGGTTGCGGCGGCCGCGGCGACGTCGCCCGGATCGACGAACGGCAGGGCGACGTCGGCGAAGGGCGCGGCCGCGGTGCGGGAACGGCGCACCGGTTCCGCCCAGGCGAACGCGTTGGACGCCATCCCGCCCGAGCGCAGGACGGTGAAGGCCGCCCCGGATCCGGCCACGGCCGCCTCGAAGGCCGCGGCGTGCGTGTACGTCTCCGGTCGGGTGCCCACGCCCTGCGAGGACAGCAGCACCACCTTCGTGACCCCGGCCCGGGTGGCCTGCCGCAGAACGCCGACCGGGTCCTCGCCCGCCACGAGCAGGAACAGGGCCTTGGCCCCTTCCAGTGCGGGGGCGAGGCTCTCCGGCCGGCCGAGGTCGGCGGCGACGGCCCGCACGCCCCGCGGAACGTCCTCGTTCCCGATCCGCCGCGCGACGGCGGTCACCGCCTCCCCCGCCGTGACCAGCTCGGCGACCAGCGTCCGCCCGACGTTCCCCGTGGCGCCCGTGACAACGATCATGAGGTTCCTCCCCGAGTGAGTTAGTTGACTAACTAAGTCGAGACGATAGTGTGCGCCGCGTGCGGTTGTCCATCCGTTGACTATCCTCAGTCAGGTGACTGACTCAGAATCCGCCGCGACGGCCGATGCGCCGCGGCCGGGCCGATCCGGGCGGGGCGGCAAGCGCGAACGCCTGGTGAACGCGGCCGTTCAGGTCTTCCATGAGCAGGGCGTGGAGAAGACCACCCTCGGCGACATCGCCCGCGCGGCCGACGTTCCGCTCGGCAACGTCTACTACTACTTCAAGGCCAAGGACCAGCTGGTCGAAGCCGCCGTGGACGCCCACTGCGACCGACTCGGGGCGCTCACCGCCCGGTTGGACACGCTCCCGGACCCGGCGGCCCGGCTGAAGGCGCTCGTCGCCGGCTGGGTCGAGCAGCGGGAGACGGCTGCCCGCTTCGGCTGCCCCTTCGGCACCCTCGCCACCGAACTCGACAAGCGGGACGACGATCTGGGCCAGGCCTCCGCGAAGGTCATGCGGGTCCTGCTCGACTGGGTGGCGTCCCAGTTCGCCCAGCTCGGCCGCTCCGACGCGGCCGCCCTCGCCGTCGAACTCGTCGCGGCCTACCAGGGCATGTCGGTCCTCACCCACACGCTCCGGGACCCGGACCTGATGGCCGCCCAGGGCGCACGGCTTGAGGTCTGGATCGACGGGATCGCCGAAGGCCGGGGCTGACGTCAGGGCGGACGGGAGGCAGGCCGGGGCGGCAGCCGGGGTGGACCGGCCCGGGCGGGCATCGGACCGGTCCGTCGGCGGAAAGGCCGTGCCCAGGGGCCTCAGATGCCCATCGAGGCGATCTCGATCGGTGAGCGGTAGTTGGCGGCCGCCGTGACCACGCAGGCGCGGTAGGTGCGGTTGTCCTTCACGACGAGGAAATAGTCCCGGAGGTTCTTCCAGTAGCTGACCAGATAGCCGATCCCGGGGACGAAACCCGGCGGGCGGGGGACGAGCGCGAAGGCCTCGCTGCACTTGAGGATCTCCCCGGTGGCGGTCGACAGGACGTCGGCCACGTCGGAGTTCATGTTCCACCCGGCCGCCAGCTCCGGTGTCCAGATCGCGCCGGCCACTTCCCGGAGGTGCTCCTGCTCCTCGGGGGCCGGATCGGCCAGGGTGCCGGTCGCGACGGCCGCCGCCGTGCCGGGCCGGGTGCCGTCCACCGCGGCGGCGCACGGTCCGGCCGTGACCGCCACCGCCATCACCGCTGTCGTCACCGCGACGGCTGCGCGCAGCCGTAAGCGTCCGGTGGCTCTGTCGTCTGACATCATGGTCGTTCTCCCTCCCCTTCGTCCGCCCGGTCCGGCCGGGCGGGGTCGTCCGAACCTGTCATGGGGGACCAACCAGGTCAACGGCGGCATCTCGCCAGGCACGGTGACGTGCTGCGTGCGCATCCGGCCAATCTCCGGCCGGTGGAGAGGTGGACGGACGGCCGGTGCGCGTCCGCTCTCGCCCATGGGTCGTCCGGCATCCGGACGCGCGGTACCGCCCTCCAGCAGTGCGGGAAGCCCCGGCGGCGGGTTGGCCGGGGCTCGCCTCGGCGTCGAGTCAAAGCGGATCGCCGATGATCGGACAAAGTCCTGAATCGACCGCCTGGCAGGGATTTTGGGATCTGTAGTGATTACCCGGTGATCGGAGTAGGGAAGTTTCCCGGGGTCACCGGCACGTGATCTTCGCCGGTCCGCTCCGGCGCCGACGCGTGTCAGTCGATCACCCCGGAAAGGAGGTGCAGTGATGAAGCTTCTCTTCGCCATCCGCAACCGGGTCGCGGCCGCCAAGAGCCTCAAGGCGAACGCCTGGTACCTCTGGTACTGACCCCGCACCACCGCAGTGCAGTCGAGGTGACATCGTTGTCCGGCCGCGTCCGCCCCACGGCCGGTCGGGCAGCGGTGTCCGCCGCGTCACGCCGCCTTCGCCGGACCGGAGGGTCTCCGCTTCCACCTCGCACCTCGGGAAGCCTCCCTTTCCCGCCCGCACCGTAGAGCCTTTGCCCGCACCGGAAGGCCTCCGTTCCCTCCCGCATCGGAGAAACCATGCCGCCGTCATCCGCAGCGCTCGAGCGCACCACCGTGTTCGCCCCGCGGCTCGCCGCGCTCATCGGCGACCACCTGGGCCGGGACGTCTTCCGGCTGGAACCCGACACGGTCGGCGTCGCGGGACACGAGGTCGCTGACCGCATCCTGGCCGCGCGCCGGGCGACGGAGACCGAGCGCCCCACCTTCAAGCCGCTGCACGGGCGCTCCATCACGCGCAGCGAGGCCTCCACGATCACCCGCACCATCGGCGACGACGTACGCGAGGCGCTGGCCGGGCCCCTGCCCGACGGGGTGGATCTGACCGGCCCCTGGCCGCTGACCGGGCACCTCTTCCTGCGCGACCTCATCCTCGGCCAGGACCCCTACCGGCTGCGCATGCTGATGAGCCGCAACCTCGAACTCACCCCCAAACTCACCTGGTCGGTGATCGCGATCGGTGCCGCCCTGCCCGGCTGGCCCCGGCCGAGCGGCCGGCTCACCGGCCTCGCGGGGCGGGCCGCGCAGGCGAAGGGCTACCAGGAACGCCGGTACGCGATGGGCATGTACCGCAGAGCGGCCGCCCCCGTGTGCTTCACCGTCTCCACCCTCGTGGCCAACGCCCTCTGGCTCGGTGCGCCCTTCGGCGACGGCACGCCCAACCGGAACATCATCCTCGAGTCCCTGCGTCTGCTCCCGCCCTCCTGGAACATCCTGCGCAACGCCTCGCCCGAATACCCCGCCGTCGACGACCGGATCGGCGAGCGCGACGACGTCCTGCTGCTGCCCCTGCTCTCCCACCGCGATCCGGCCCTGTGGGAGGACCCGGACGCCTTCCGTCCGGAACGCTGGGACACCCTCGACCCCGACACCGCCCCCGGCTACCTGCCCTTCGGGCACACCTCGGAGCGCTGCTGGGGCAGGCACATGGTCATGCCGCTCGCCGAACTGCTGCTGGACCTGATCCGCCGTGCCGGGCTCGTGGTCGACCCCGCTCAGAGGATCGGCAAGGTCCCGCTCCTCGGTCTGCTGGGCGTGGAGGACGTACGGCTGAGGCGGCCGAGCTGACGGCGGCGCCTCGGAAGACCCCCGCGGGCCGTTGGCCACAGGCTCCGACCGGGGAGAGCCGCCGCTCGTCGCCGCCCCCTGAGCGGGCCTCACGTCGCCTGGCGCTGCTCCTCGGCCGGCGCCGGCAGCGCGATGATGCGCTGGACGGCCCGGCTGAGGACCAGCACGCCGACGACGATCAGCAGGGCGCCGCAGGCCTCCGGCACGAGCCGCCACCCGGTGCGGATCCGCTCGTCGAAGAGGGTGACACCGAGGGTCAGGCTCACCACCGCGTCGCCGATGGTCAGCGCGGGCTGCGCCGCGGCCAGGGGACCGGCCTGCAGCGCGTTCTCCAGCAGGAGCACGGAGGCGACGCCGGCCAGCGCGAAACCGTACGTCTGCCAGGACCGCAGGAACGCCGTGAAGCCGTGGTCGGCGAACGTGCTGCTGGCCGACTTCAGAAGGGCGGCGGTCAGCGCGTTGCCCGTCGCGGAGGCCGCGGCCAGGAACGCGGCGCGCCGGGCCGGCGGGTGTCCCCGGCCGGCCAGGAGAACGGCCGCGGCCATCACACCGACACACAGGCACAGGGCCGGGATCCACCGGCTGAGGGGCGCTTGAGCGGTCGCGCCGTGCGGGGCGGCCGCGACGAGCAGCACGGCGAGGCCCGCCACACAGCCGCCGACACCCCACCAGCCCGAAGGGGGCAGCCGCCGGTGCATCAGCGGGGCGGCGACGAGCAGCGCGAACGGCAGCTCCAGGATGAACAGCGGCTGGACCAGCGCGAGCGGGCCGTTGACCAGGGCCAGACTCTGGAACAACGCGGCGCAGATCACGCCGGCCATGCCGATCATCCAGAAGGGCCGGCGCACCAGCTCCGCGAGCAGCCGGATCCCGCCGCGGCTGCTGGCCGAGGCCGCCTTGCGCTGGAACGCGGTGCCCACGGCGTTGCTCGCCGCTCCCGCGACGGCGAACGCCGCGGCCAGTTCGATCACGACCGTCTCCCGCCTGCGGGCAGCCCTCCCGGAGGAGGCCGGGCCTCTTCAGCCTACGAAAGGCGGCGGCGCCGTGCCCGGCCCGGCGGCCGGTACCAGGTGCCGGAAGCGGTCGGTCCGGACGAGCGGTACGGGCGAATCCGGGGTACCTGCCCGACAAGGCCGGGCGGGTGAGGGACTTGGAGGAGTGGATGGCTCAGGCGGTCCGCGAGATCATGACGTGCAATCCGGTCGCGGTGGCGCCGCAGACCCCGGTCTGCGAGGTCGCCGCCCGCATGCGCGACGAGAACATCGGCGCGGTCCTGGTCTGCTCCGGCGACCGGCTGCGCGGACTGGTCACCGACCGGGACCTGACCGTGCGGATCCTGGCCGACGGCGGGGACGTCACCGGGCGGACGGTGGCCGAGGCGTGCAGCAATGAGCTGGTCACCGTGGCACCGGACGACGACGTGGACCGTGCCGTGCAGCTGATGCGGGGCAAGGCGCTGCGCCGGCTGCCGGTCGTCGAGGACGGGCGTGTGGTCGGGATCGTCGCCCTGGGCGATGTGGCGGTGGAGTACGACCCCGAGTCCACGCTGGGCCTCATCAGCGCGGCCGGTCCCACCAGGTGAACCCCGGGTGGGACCGGCCGGCCGGCGGGGCGGGTCGGGGGACGCTCAGGTCGTTCGAGGCGCAGGCCCTGGCCGTCAGCGTGGCGGTGCCGCACGCGGTGACCGAGGCGGGCTGAGCGTGGCCATGACGCCGCTCGGTGCGCCGCCCACCGTCAGGTCGACGGTCCCGGCGCTGCCCGAGGTCACCGACGTCCGCACGATGGCCGTGGCCGAACCGCCGCCGGGCTCGACCGAGGCCCGGATCCGCCTTCTGCGCGTTCATGGAGAAGTCGACGGGCTGTAGCCCACCCGGTGTTGACGTGGTATCAGATCCGCGGTGACGCCTGCCTCGGCCTCCCGGAGACGCGTCGTCATGCCGCGGCGACGGCCGTCGCCGCGATCCCGGTGTCCTGGGGCGCGGCCCAGGACCCTGCCGGCCTCGTCGTCCATCCGGTCACGCGGCGTCCCGGCCCGCCGCGTGCAGGGCCTGGTCGGCCTCGTGTACGCGCCACTCCTCCACCGTGTCCTGCTGGCGCCGGGCCCTGTCGAGGAGCGTGTCGAGCAGGTCGGCATCCAGGCGTTCGTCGGTCGAGGTGAGCAGGCGCAGGGTGGTCCATCCGGCCGCCTTGCCCTCCACCCCCAGCCGCAGCGCCTCCAGTTCCAGCACGGTGCTGAGCGGAGAGCGCCGCACCAGGCGGCCGTTGCCCTTGAGCCGCGCCGCCTTCTCGGCGGCCCACGCCGCCCAGACCTTGTAGTGGCGCACGGGGACGTCCAGGTCCCGCATGATGTCCAGGAGCGCCGCCCGGTCCTCGTCGATCTCCACGGCGACGGGGTCCAGGGCACGGCCGAGCGCGGAACCGCGGGTGGCGCGTGCCAGGTGGCCGGCCCGCTGGGTGCCCGCGGTGGCGCCGGCGAGGTGGTCGTTGAGATAGATGCCCAGCAGCTTCATGTCGGTGCCGCCGGTGGACTCGGGCCCGGGCGTACCGGACCGCGTCGGGCCGTTCATGACGGGCCTCCTTCGTGGCTTGCCTGGTCGGCTGCAGGGACGTCGACGGCGTTCGGCCGGGCGCGGCTCGCTCACCGTCGTCGTGACGCGTACCAGGCAGGGTGTGCGGGGCGTCGAGCCGAAACCGAACCGCACGGCGGGCTCGACCGGGGCGAGGGAGCCGAGGTCCCGCCCCGCGTGGACGGCGCTGGCCGCGGTGATCCGGTGCAGGTCGCGGGCGCCGTACCACTCGCGCCGGCCGCCACCGGCGCTCCCGCGGGTCCGCGTGCCGAGCAGCAGGCGGGCGGGCGGGTCGGTCAGCGCCGTCCAGCCGGTCCGGGCGGCCAGCGCGCCGGGGACGGCCCGCAGCAGGAAGCCCGGCGGACTCCGGCGGCCGACGGTGAGGCGCAGGTCGAGCAGCGAGCCGGCGGTGACCGTCCAGTGGTCTCCGGCGACGCGGACCCGTACCGGTACGACCCGCACCTCGTCGAAGATGTAGGTGCCGGCGATGAAGTCCGCCGTGCGCCGGGTCGGGGCCAGCAGCAGGCGGTGGCCGTCCTCCCGCTCGAGCATCACGTCGCTGAACGGGCCGAAGGGCGAGCGGGGCCAGTGGCCGAGCACCACGCGGGTGCCGGACGCCGTTCCGATCCCGGCGATCCAGCCGTCGAAGCGCACCCGGGCGGCTCGGGCCGGGCCCGCCGCGGACGGGGTCGCCCGAGCGGCGCGCGCGGGGCCCGGCGCGGACGCGTTCATCCGTCCGGGGCGCGGGCGGATGAACGCCGGCGCACGGTCGGCCGCACGTCCACGCGGGTGGGCCGGATCGGCTCGCCCGGACGGACGGGCAGGTGAGGGAGGGGCCCGCCGCCCCGCCGGGCACCGGTGGGGGCAACCGGGCCCGCGCGCCGCGCCGGCTCCAGGCGTCCGGCGGGGTACGGCCACCCCGCCCCGCGGGCGGCCGGCAGCACCGGGCGGATCACCTCGACGGACGGGAACCACAGCCCGTGGCGGCCGTCCGAGCCCCGCCGAGGTCCGTACGAGATCACGCGCACCGACTCCCCCGGACGCGGGCGCCGAAACCCGGCGGCCCCTCTGCCGGTGTGCTCAGCCGCCCCACACGGACCAGGACGCCGTTCCGTGCGCGGACGCCAGGACGGCGAGCACGACCAGGTCCGCGACGCCGAGCCCCAGTCCGAGGAGCGCGCGGAACCGGCGTGGGGTGTCCCGGCGAAGGGCGATGACGGCCAGCACGATGGCGATGGGGCCGAGCACGACGTTGAGAACGAGCAGCCCGACGAGTCCGAGGACGAAGGAGGCCACGGCCATGCCTTCGGTGTCCTGCCGGCCCGTCCGGCTCGAGGGCGGAGCGGTCAGCCGCATCGTCAGGCCCTCCTCGTCCGGTCACGGCGCCGCCGCTCGCGTCCCGCGAAGACGACGAGCCAGACGGCGATGAGCGCGCCGAGCACCAGGGTGAGGGGCCAGGGGAGATAGGCGGCCGCTCCGACGACGATGCCCAGCAGGAGCAGGGCGACGACCAGGAAGAGCACGCCTACCTCCCCGCTGCGGTGGTGGTGGCCGCGGACGGCGGGTTCCCCGCCGGACGCGTCGGCTGTTTCCCCGGCTGCCTGTGCGGCGGCTGCTGCGGCCGCTTCCTCAACGCGTTCATGACATCGCGGGTTACCCGCGACGGCCGTCTCACGCAGCCGAACCCGACGGAGCGGCAGCAGCGCCGGTCCCGGCTCAGGTGGCGCGTGTTCCGCCACCCCGGCGGATGCGGCCCAACAGGTCGCGGTGGTAGGCCGCGAGCCGGCCGGCCGGCACCGGGGCGGGGCTGCCGGCGAGGGTGTACCAGGTGTCGCCGCCGGAATGCTGGATGGCGACGCGCACCCTGTGGCCGTCGGACAGGAGGATGGTCGCGACGGTGAGATCGCCGGTGATGACGCCGACCTCGTCGGTCATGGCCCCGCCGGGGCCGGCGGTGACCCGGTCGACGTAACTGTTGACGCTGGGAGGGTTGTTCATGGGGCGCAGGTTTCCACCAACCCGACCGGCATGCCCGCACCGCGCAGGTGTCGCCCGCCCGTGTCCCCGTGTCGGGTGTGCGGCCGGGGCGCCGGAGGAACCTCAGCCGAACAGCGGGAACCGGTCCGCCGCCGTGCCCAGGGCAGCGCGTTGGACGTCGGTGAGCGCGGTCCGCCCGGTGCCCACGCGCGCGTAGTGCGCGTCGCTCAGGTCCGGCAGGGCGGCCCGGCCGAGCAGACCGTCCAGCGTGGCCCGCACCGCGGCCAGGCCCGCGGGGGAGGGTTCCGGGGCGAGCGGGAGCCGGACGGTCAGGTCGAGATGGTGGACGGTCGCCTCCACGGCGAGGGTCGTGATCAGGTCGCCGGCGGTCAGCACGTGCCCCTGGGTGGCCACGTTCCGGGCGGGATCGGCCACCTGCGCGGCGTGCACGGCCGCCGCGAGCGTCTCCAGGTACAGCTCCCGCAACTGACGGAAGTCCAGGAACATGCTCGCGTTCACCCGCACCCAGCGCCGGCCGTTCGCCGCCCCCGCGGTGCCCGGCCGCCAGTCCCGCCAGTACGTCACCGCGTCCCGGTCGACGGGCTCGTCCGACGGCGTGTGCAGGGCCACCAGCGCGCGCTGGGCGTCCTGCAGACAGTGGAAGACGAGGTCGCGGACCGCCCAGCCCGTGCAGCCGGTCGGCAGCCACGATTCCTCGTCGCCCAGGTCCGCGACGACGGCCGAGGCGGCCGCGTAGGCCGCGCGCAGCGTGTCCGCCGGACTCGTGGCGTCACCTGTCGTCATGCCTCTCCCTCTTTGCCCCATGGCGTGTCGTCGGCCACGGCCTCACGCATGGTACGCAGCAGTGGTTCCTCACACCCGGCTCGATGTAGCCGTGTCCGCGGACAGGCGCTGGGCGACGTAGATCGGGACGACCGACAGCAGGACGAGGACGGCGGCGACGACGTTCACCACCGGCGCCTGCTGCGGGCGGGTCATGTTGCCGAAGATCCAGACGGGCAGGGTCTCGACGCCTGGCCCCGCGGTGAACGTCGTGACCACGATCTCGTCGAAGGACAGGGCGAAGGCGAGCAGGCCGCCGGCCAGCAGTGCGGAGCGGACCAAGGGGAAGGTGACGTCGGCGAACGCGCGGAACGTGGTCGCCCCGAGGTCCATGGCCGCCTCCTCGTACGAGCCAGCCGTACGCCGAAGCCGTGCCACCACGTTGTTGAACACCACCACGATGCAGAAGGTGGCGTGGCCGCCGATCACCGTGAACAGTCCGAGACCCACGCCGAGCGGCTCCAGGACCGTGCTGAAGGCCGAGTTGAGGGCGATGCCCGTGACGATGCCCGGGAGAGCGATGGGCAGGACGACGACGAAGGAGACGGTGTCGCGGCCGAAGAAGCGGTGGCGGGCCACGGCGAAGGCGATCAGGGTACCGAGGACCAGCGCGATCGCGGTGGCGCCGAGCCCCGCCTTCACCGAGACCCACAGCGCCTCGCGGGCACCGGAATTGTGCGCGGCCGCCGACCACCAGCGCAGGGTGAGCCCCGGCGGCGGCCAGCTCGCGCTGCGGTCGGGGTTGAGGGAGTTGACGAGGACGAGCAGGAGCGGGACGTAGATCACCGCGAATCCGAGCCCGGCGCCGATGCGCAGGGCGATGTGCGCGGTGCGGCTGAGATGCATGAGGCCCTTCTTCTCCAGGCGTGCGGGGCGAACCGGGGCGGGCGGGCTACAGGCTGTTCAGGGCGCCCGTGCGGCGGATCGCCAGCAGGTACAGGACGATCACGACCACGGGCACCGTGCCCAGCGCGGCGGCCATGGGCAGGTTCAGCTCGATGTGGGAGTACACGAGGTTGCCGATCAGCTGCGTCTTGCCGCCGACGATCTGCACGGTGATGTAGTCGCCGAGGCTGAGGGAGAAGGTGAACACCGAACCGGCGGCCACCGACGGCAGCACCATCGGCAGCACGACCGAGCGGAAGGTCCGCCCCGCCCGCGCCCCGAGGTCGGCCGACGCGTCGAGCAGATCGGCCGGGAGCTGTTCCAGGGCCGTATGGATCGGCAGGATCATGTACGGCAGCCAGAGGTAGGTCAGGGTGAGGACCGTGGCCGGCAGGCCGAAGCCGGGACCGCTCAGCCCGAACGGCGCGAGCATCCAGTCGGCGAGCCCGCCCTGGGAGAGGATGAGCCGCCAGGCGTACACCTTGACCAGGTAACTCGCCCACAGGGGGGTGAGGATCGCCACGACGAGCAGGGGACGCCGGCTCGGCCTGGCCACGCGCGCGGTGTAGAAGGCGACGGGGAAGGCGATCAGTGCGCACAGCGCGGTCACGGCGAACGCCACGCCGACGCTGCGCAGGACCACCTGCCGGAAGACCGGGGTGGTGAACAGCTCGTGGAAGTTGTCCGTCGACCAGACCTTCACCACCTGTGAGGTGAAGGAGTCGGTCGTCCAGAACGCGGAGACGAACAGGACCGCCAGCGAGCCGAGATAGAGGACGGCCAGCCACAGCAGGGGGGCGGTGAGCAGGAGGGCCAGCCGCAGCCGGGGCCTGCGGTGCAGCGTTCCGGCGAGCCGCCGGACGGAACCCCGGCCGGCGGCGGTCACGTCGGTCGTCACGGCTCAGCCCTTGATCTCGGTCCAGGCCTGCACCCACTTGGCGTAGGGCACGCACGTGACGTCCTTGCGGCCGTCGAGGCACTGCTCGATGGGCGTGTTCCAGAAGGCGATCTTCTTCCAGTAGCTCTCGTCGGCCGCGTGGTAGACCGTGCAGAAGTTCTTGTCGCTGGTCTCGGCGCACGCCTTGGAGTTGGCCGGGGCCTCGCCGAAGTACTCGGCCACCTGGGCGTTGACCTTGGGGGAGACGATCCAGTCCAGCCACTTGTAGGCGCAGTCGGGGTGCTTGGCCCTGGCGGAGACCATCCAGGTGTCCGACCAGCCGGTCGAACCCTCCTTCGGGACCAGCGCCTTGACCTTCGCGCCTTCGGAGGAGGCGAGGTTGGCGATCACCTGCCAGGTCGTGCCGACCACCGAGTCGCCGCTCTTGAAGGCGGAGACCTCCTTCAGGTAGTCGCTCCAGTACTCGCCGACGTTCGCGTTCTGCCGCTTCAGCAGCGCCACGGCCGCGTCGAACTGCTTCTGGTCCAGGGCGTACGGGTCCTTGATCTTCAACTCCGGCCTGGTGGACTTGAGATACAGGGCCGCGTCGGCGATGTAGATCGGCGAGTCGTAGGCGGTGACGTGCCCCCTGTGCCGTGCGGCGTCGTCGAACACGGCGGACCAGGAGGTGGGCGCGGGCCTGACCTTCTCGGTGTCGTACATCAGCAGGTTGGCGCCCCGGCCGTGCGGGATGCCGTACATCCTGCCCTTCACCGAGTTCCAGGCGCCGTTCTTCAAACCGCTGAAGACGTCCTTGTAGTTGGGGATCAGGTCGGTGTTGACGGGGGCGGCGTCACCGGAGGCGATCAGGCGCAGGGAGGCGTCCCCGGAGGCGGAGACGGCGTCGTACTCGCCGGTCTTCATCAGCTTGACCATCTCGTCCGAGCTGGCGGCGACCTTGGAGTGGACCTGACACCCTGTCTGCTTCTCGAAGGCGCTGACCCAGTCCACCTCGGGGTCGTCGGAGCCGTCCTCGACATAGCCGGCCCAGGCGATCAGGTTGACCTGGCCTTCCGTCGTGCCGAGCTTGGCCGGGGCCTTGAGGTCGGGCGGGTTGAGCCCGGTGGCGGAGGAACCGCCGGAGTCGCCGGAGGAACCACAGGCGGCGGCGAGCAGCAGTGCGGCGGCCGCGGCGGCGGCCCGGGGGATTCGGTTGAGACGCACGGCGTTCTCCCTGGGGGACGTGAGGAGCGGGACGCGGGACGGGGGCGACCAGGGCGGGAGGAGGGCGGTCAGGAGGGCAGCCGTACGGCGTGCCGGCGGTGCCACCGCAGGCGCACCCGGGTGCCGCGGTAGGCGGCCACGTCCTCGGAGGAGGTCTCCAGGTTCTGCTGCAGTGCGGTGAGCCGGCCGCCGCCGTCGAGGTCGACCAGGAAGCGGGTGGCGTCGCCGAAGTAGACGACCTCGGCGACGGTGCCGGTGGCGGTCGCGTGCTCCGGTTCGTCCGGCTCGGCGGACTCCTTCAGGACGCGGATCTTCTCCGGCCGGATGTTGTACGTGCCCGGGGTGCCGACGATCCGGTGGGCCGCCTCTCCGTCGAGCAGGTTCGAGGTGCCGACGAACGAGGCGACGAAGGGGGTCGCCGGGCGTTCGTAGATCTCCGCGGGCGTGCCGACCTGGGCGATGCGGCCCTGGTCGAAGACGGCGATGCGGTCGCTCATCGTCAGGGCCTCCTCCTGGTCGTGGGTGACGAAGACGAAGGTGATGCCCACCTCCCGCTGGAGCGCCTTGAGTTCGACCTGCATCTGCTCGCGCAGTTTCAGGTCGAGGGCGCCGAGCGGCTCGTCCAGCAGCAGCACCCGGGGCCGGCCGACCAGTGCGCGGGCGAGTGCGACGCGCTGGCGCTGTCCGCCGGAGAGCTGGGCCGGGCGCCGCTGGCCGTAGCCTTCGAGGCGTACCTCGGTGAGTGCCTTGCGGGCTCGGACGAGGCGTTCGGCCTTCGGCACCTTGCGGATCCGCAGTCCGTACGCGACGTTCTGCTCGACCGTCATGTGCGGGAACAGGGCGTAGTCCTGGAAGACGGTGTGCACGTCCCGCTCGAACGGGGCGAGGCCGGTGACCTCCTGTCCGGCGAGTTCGATCCGGCCCTGGTCGGGTGTCTCGAACCCGGCGACGAGCCGCAGGACCGTCGTCTTCCCGGACCCGGACGGGCCGAGCATCGAGAAGAACTCCCCGTCCCGGATCTCCAGGTCGACCCCGGCCACGGCGGCCGTCTCCCCGAACGACTTCCGCAGGTCCTGCAGCCGGATCGCAATTCCCTCCATACGGGAACCTTTCTGGCGCGCTGTACGTTCCCGTAAACATATGAAGTCATAGTTCAAAGCTCAAGGGGCCCTTAGGGTAAAGCTTGAGTCAACGCACGAGGTGGTGGCCGTGAGGCAGCACGAGATCGACGGTGGCACCCGCAAGGCCGTCTTCAGCCCGGTGGACAACCGGGCCCGCGTGGACGCGGTCGTCCGTCGCATCGGCGACGCCATCGAACTCGGCCTCCTCGCCGACGGCGAGCAACTCCCCGGCGAGACCGAGCTGGCCGGCCGGCTCGGCGTCTCCACCGTCACCCTTCGCGAGGCGCTCATGGCCCTGCGGCAGCAGGGCCTGCTCACCACCCGGCGAGGCCGCGGCGGCGGCAGCTTCGTCTCCCTGCCCGAGGTCCCCGCCGACGACCGCCTCAAGACACGGCTGCGCGGCTGGAGCACCGAGGAGCTGCGCGACCTGGGTGACCACTGGGCCGCCCTGTCCGGGGCCGCCGCCCGCCTCGCCGCCCAGCGCACCGGACCCGACGACCTCCACCCGCTGCGCCGAACCGCCGACGAGCTGACCGACGCCGGCGACGCGGCAGCGCGCGCCCGCCTGTACGGCCGCTTCCATGTGGAACTCGCCGCCGCCGCCCAGTCCGCCCGGCTCACCCGCGAACAGGTCGCGCTGCAGAGCGAGGTCGGCGCCCTGCTGTGCCTGGTCCTGGCCGACGACGCATATCGTGAAGAAGTTGCGGAGCGTCACCGCTTGGTCATCTCCGCCGTGCAGGATGGGGCCCACGAAACGGCCGGCACGCTGGCCGAGCGGTGCGTCAGGGAGTCGACGGCGCGGCTCGTCGCCGTACGCCTCACCCTCTGACCGCGCCGCGTCCGGTTCCCGTGCGCTGGAGGACACCATGGGCTGGAGCCCCGGGCTCGCCACCCTCGACACGGAGACGGAGACGTGGGTGGCCGGACAGGTGGGCGGCGCGCTGGAGGCCGTCTTCGAGACGGTCGCCGCCACCCGCGCGGACACGACCGCTCTGCTCGACCGGGTGGCCGCGCAGGACCGGCGGCCCGTCAGCGCCGACCTCGCGGCCCTGCGCCCCGGACTGCACCTGCGCCTGAACCACGAGGCACTCGTCTCCGGGGTCGGCTTCGTCGCCGCTCCCGGCCTGCTGGCCGACGTACCCGCCTGGCTCGAGTGGTGGCAGTCGGGCGCCGGGGGCGACGTACGCCCCCTCCTCCTCGACCTCGATCCCGGCCGGTCGGCGTACTCCGACTACACCCACTGGGACTGGTTCACGCTGCCCCGCGACACCGGGCGCCGGGCCGTGGCCGGACCGTACGTCGACTACCTCTGCTCCGACGAGTACAGCCTCACCCTGTCCGAACCGGTGCTCATCCAGGGGCGGTTCGCCGGAGTGACCGCCGCCGACGTGTATCTGCGGCACTTCGAAGCGGCCGTGCTGCCGCTGCTGCGGCGCCTGACCCGCCCCGCCCGGCTGGTGAACGCCCGCGGCCGGGTCGCCGCCTCCGCCGACCCCGCCCACCTGGCCGGCTCCCTCACCAAGGGCCCGGACTTCGGAGAACTCCTCGCCGAGGGCCGGCCCGCCACCCACGACGGCATGCGGCTCGTGCCGTGCCGGGGGGTTCCGCTGGTGCTCGTGCAGGCTTGACGCACGTGCCGCCTGCTCAGGGGCCGGCCTTGATGGTCTTCATCGTCAGATGCGAGTCGATGCGCAGGACGCAGCGCAGGCCGCTGAGCTTCTCCACCAGGAAGGCCTCGTACGCCGCGTGGTCGGCGACGGCCACGCGGACGAAGTAGTCGGGGCGGCCGTACATGCGCCGGAACTCGACGACCTCGTCGTAGCCGGCCACGGTCTCCTCGAACTCCAGGAAGGTCGTGCGGTCGTTGGCGCTGACCTCGACGTCGATGAGGACCTCCAGCCCGCGGCCGACGGCCGCGGGGTCCACGACGGCCCGGTAGCCGGTGATGACGCCGGCCTCCTCCAGCCGTTTGACCCGGCGCAGACACGGCGGCGGGGTCAGGCCCACCCGCTGGGCCAGTTCGACGTTGGTCAGCCGTCCGTCATGGCGTAGGTGAAACAGAATGTCCCGATCAATGGCATCGAGTGTCAGTTCATTGCTCATGGCGTCACTCTACGGACATAATCCGAAACCATATACCAGGCGATTCTTTCTAAAATGTCGCTATGCACATACCCTCTGCCGTCGCCGACAGCCCGCCCCGGCCCGGGCCGCGGACGCCGTCCGCCGCGCGGGCCGCCTTCGGTGACTCCGCGTCCGTGGGGCTGGGCTTCGTCCCGCTCGGGATCGCCTTCGGCGTGCTCGTCACCCACGCGGGAGTCGGCTGGTGGTGGGCGAGCCTGTCCAGCGCGCTGGTCTACGGCGGGTCGTTCGAGTTCCTGCTGATCGGCCTGGTCACCGCCGCCGTGCCGCCGGCCTCGATCGCCGTCTCGGCGTTCCTGGTCAACGTCCGGCACGTCTTCTACGCGCTGTCCTTCCCGCTGCACCGGATCCAGGGGCCGCTCGGCAAGGCGTACGGCACGTTCGCGCTGTGCGACGAGGCCTATGCCCTGACCGCCGGCGGGCAGGCCCGCACCTGGTCCGGGCGTCGCATCCTCTGGCTCCAGCTCTACATGCACCTGTACTGGGCCGGCGGCGCGACCGCAGGAGCGCTGCTCGGCTCGCTCGTCCCCGACGGCGTCAGGGGCCTGGACTTCGCGCTGACCGCCCTGTTCACCGTGCTGGCACTCGACGCGGTACGCGACCGGCGGGGCGACCTCCCCACTCCCGTGCTCGCCCTGCTGAGCGCGCTCGCCGCCCGGCTGCTGTTCCCGGGCAGCCTGCTCCTCGCCGCCTTCGCCCTGTTCACGGCCGGGCTGCTGGCCCACCGCCTGACGACCCGGGGGAGGCTCGGCCATGCCTGATGCGCCGTACCTCGTCGTGGCGGTGCTCGTCTCCGCCGCCGTCACCTGGGCCCTGCGCGCCCTTCCCTTCGCCGTGCTCGGCCCGCTGCGCGCGAGCCGCACGGTGCGGTACCTCAGTACCCGGATGCCCGCCGGGATCATGGTGATCCTGGTCGTGTACTGCCTGCGCGACCTGCCGCTCGCCCACCCGGCCGTGGCGGCCCCGGCGGCGGCCCTGAGCGTCACCGTCGCGGTGCATCTGTGGCGCCGCAACGCCCCGCTGAGCATCCTCGCCGGCACCGCCGTCCACGTCACGCTGGCCAGTACGGTCTTCGCGCACTGAGGACGCCGCGGCCCGGGCCCCGCCGCCGTCGCGGGGCCCGGGCCGGCAGCCGCCTCAGGCCGCGAGCCGCTTCGCCTTCACGGCCGCCTCCTGGAGGGCGCGGTCCCGGGAGGCCTCGAACAGCGGGACCAGGTCGGTCATCTCCGGGTTGTGCGGGGCCATGGTCAGCTCCGGGACGATGAAGTCGACGTCCAGGCCGAGGGCGTCGGCGAGGACGGCCGTGAGGTAGTTCTGCACGTACTCGTACGACTCGCGCGGGGTGCCCGGCGCGTAGGAGCCGCCGCGGCTGGCGACGACGGTCACCGGGGTGCCCTTGGCGGACTGCGCGGGGCCCGCGGTGCGGCCGAAGAGGATCACGTTGTCCAGCCACGCCTTGAGCGTCGAGGGGATCGTGTAGTTGTACATCGGGGCCCCGATCAGCACCGCGTCGGCCTGCTCCAGCTCCTCGATCAGCCGTACCCGCTCGGCGAAGGCGGCGGCCTGTCCGGGCGTGTGCGTGGCCGGGTCGCCGAAACCGGCGGTGTGCGCGTCGGCGGTGATGTGCGGGACGGGCCGGGCCGCCAGGTCGCGGTGGACGACCGTGCCGTCGGGGTGCTGCTCCTGCCAGTGCGAGCGGAAGGCCGCCGTCACGGCGCGCGAGGCCGACGCCTCGGCCGGGAACACGGAGGAGTCGATGTGCAGGAGGGTGGCCATGGGTTTCTCCAGAAAGCGGAAGGGGCAGCCCGACGCCGGAGCAAGCGGGCTGATTTTTCGTACTGGACTATCTCTAACACAGGGACTTACTTTTTTTCATCCCCCTACCTCGGGGTAGTACCCTGATCACATGGCGGTGGAGCAGAACCACGACAGCGCGGCGTGCAAGCGGGTGGACGATGGCATCACCCGCGTCTTCCAGTTGCTCGGAAAGCGCTGGAGCGGCCCGATCGTGGCCGTCCTGGTGGCGCAGCCCGCGCACTTCGCCGACCTGCGCCGGGCAGTTCCCGGCATCAGCGAACGCATGCTGTCCGACCGGCTCGCGGAACTCGGCGCCGCGGGCCTCGTCCTGCGCGAGGTCGACGAAGGCCCGCCGCTGCGCGTCTCGTACCGGCTCACCGAGTCCGGTGCCGCGCTCGAACCCGCGCTCCAGGAACTGGCGGAGTGGGCGAAGACCCACCTGCCCGAGGCCGAGCCGTGCCCCGGGGCAGGGTGACGGGACACGGGGGCTGTCCCCCGTCCTGACACACCGGTTCGCCGGATCGCCGAGGAGCGCACGCGAGGGTCACGCTGGTGGTCCGCGGTCCCGCACCGGAAGGACTGAATCGTGCGCATCGTCACGGCCACCGTCGCCGCCCTCGCCCTCGCCGCCGCAGCCGTACCGGATGCGGCCGCCGCGCGACCCGCCGCTCCCGGTACCGACGGAGTGTGGCGCATGGACGGCTACGGCACCGTCCTCGTCCTCGGTGGGGGAGTGCTGCAGGAGTACCAGACGACCTCCGCGGGCTGCCTCGAGGGCGACACCGCACGGCAGACCGGACCCGGCACCTACACCACAGCGGACGGCACCGTCCTCACCGTACGGACGGCGCACGGCCGCGATCAGGCACGGCTCGCCGCGGACAGCTCGGTGGGGCACCGGCAGCTGCGCCGGCTCCGCGCCCTGCCCGCCGCCTGCACCCGTCCCCCGGCCACCGATCCGCGTACCGCCTTCGACACCCTCTGGCAGACCTTCGAGGAGAACTACCCGTTCTTCGCCCAGAAGGGCGTCGACTGGCATGCGGCGAGGGACCGGTACCGGCCGCAGGTGCACCGGGACACCACCGGGGACCAGCTGTTCGAGATCTTCAGCCGGATGCTGCGGCCCCTGCACGACGCCCATGTCGCGGTGAAGGACGGCGACCGCGTCTTCCACGAGGTGCGCCCGGGCACCGAGATGCCGAGCGAGGAACTGGACGCCAGGGTCAAGGAGTTCGTCGTCGCCCGTGATCTCGAGGACGCCCCCCACCGACAGGACTTCGGCGCGGGCCGCATCACCTACGCCGACCTGCGAAGCGGCCTCGGCTATCTGCGGATCTCCGGGTTCGGCGGGTACGCCGGCGAGGACGCGCCGTACACGGCCGAACAGGCGGAACTGGACCGTGCCCTGAACACGGTCCTCACCCGTGGCCGAACGCAGCGCCTCAAAGGCCTGATCATCGACCTGCGCGTCAACGGCGGCGGCTCCGACGCCCTCGGCATCCGCATCGCCCGGCGACTGACCGGCACCCCCTACACGGCGTACGCGAAACGAGCCCGGAACGACCCGGCCGACCCCGCCCGGCACACCCGCCCCGAACCCGTGCGCGTGACCCCCGCCCACGCCCCCCGCTACACCGGCCCGGTCGCCGTACTCACCGGCGGATCGACGGTCAGCGCGGGCGAGACCTTCACCCAGGCGCTCCTGGACCGGCCCGGCCGCACCGTGCGCGTCGGGCAGCCCACCCAGGGCGTCTTCTCGGACGTGCTGGTACGCGACCTCCCCGGCGGCATGCTCCTCGCCCTGCCCAACGAGGAGTACCTGACCCGCACCGGCCGCACCTACGACGGCACCGGCGTCCCGCCGCAGCTGACCGAACCGGTCTTCACCGAGGAGGAGTTCTCGAAGAACCGCGACTCGGCCTTCGACCGGGCGGTGCACCTCCTGGCAGCCGGGCGGTGACCCCCCGGCACCGAGCGCCCGAGACGGCTCAGTCGACCGGCCAGGTGTGCACCGGCGCGTTGAGGTGCATGTAGTCGATGTACAACTGCGTCATCCGCCGCAGCGCCTCATGACGGCCGACCTGCGTGAAGGCGTCGAGATGGTGGAACATCTCCTTCTGCCACACCGCGCCGTTGCGTGCCGTCACGCACCGCTGCTCGATGATCCCGAGCAGTGGCTCCCGCCATGCCTCGTCCATGCCCGAATGCTCCAGACCGCGGTGCGCGAGCGGCAGCAACCGCCGCAGGACCAGCTCCGGCACCGGTACCTCGCCCATCCCGGGCCAGTACAGCAGCGCGTCGATGCCGTGCCGGGCGGCGGTGTGCAGATTGTCCTCGGCGGCCGCGAAGGACATCCGCGACCACACCGGCCGGTCCTCCTCCACCAGCGCCCGGGTGAGCCCGTAGTAGAAGGCGCCGTTGGCGAGGGTGTCGGCGACGGTCGGCCCGGCGGGCAGCACCCGGTTCTCCACCCGGATGTGCGGTACGTCGTGGGCGACGGCGTAGACCGGGCGGTTCCAGCGGTAGATGGTGCCGTTGTGCAGGGTGAGTTCGCCCAACTCCGGGACGTCACCGCGGTCCAGCGTCTCCGCCGGGTCCTGCTCGTCGCACAGGGGGAGGAGGGCCGGGAAGTAGCGCAGGTTCTCCTCGAACAGGTCGAAGACACTGTTGATCCACCGCTCCCCGAACCACACCCGGGGCCGCACCCCCTGCACCTTGATCTCCTCCGGGCGCGTGTCGGTGGCCTGCTCGAACAGCGGAACACGGGTCTCGTGCCACAGCTCCTTGCCGAACAGGAAGGGCGCGTTCGCCGCCAGCGCCACCTGCACCCCGGCGATCGCCTGTGCCGCGTTCCAGTACGGGGCGAACTCCTCCGGCGACACCTGCAGATGGAACTGGGTGCTGGTGCAGGCGGCCTCCGGGGTGATGGTGTCCGCGTAGGTCCGCAGCCGGTCTACGCCGTCCACCTCGATGCGCAGGTCCTCGCCCCGGGCCGCGAAGACCTGGTCGTTGAGCAGCCGGTAACGGGGGTTCTCCGACAGCGTCCCCTCGCCGATCTCCTCCTGCCGCAGCGTGGGCAGGATCCCGATCATGATCAGCCGGGTGCCGACCGACCGGGCCCGCTCGTCGGCGTGATTGAGCGCGGCCCGGATCTCCGACTCCCACGCGTCGGGGCCGCCCGCCGTCAGCCGTCGGGGCGGGACGTTGATCTCCAGGTTGAACCGGCCCAGCTCGGTGGACCAGGCGGGGTCGGAGATCGCCTCCAGCACATCGCTGTTGCGCATCGCCGGCTCGGCCGCGTCGTCGACCAGATTCAGTTCGATCTCCAGGCCGACCTGCGGCCGCTCGGACTCGAACCGTGCCTCGCGCAGCATCTGCGCCAGCGCGTCGAGGCACTCCTGCATCTTCACCCGGTACCGGCGGCGGTCCTCGCGGGTGAAGACGAGCGCCGGGACGTCCCGTCCCATCGGCCCTCCAGGGTTCCCCTCGTCGGACACCTCTCCACCCAGCGTCGCACCATCGCGCGACCCGCACCAAGCGGATCCCGCCCGCCACGGCCGTTCTTCCGGCTCAAGGCGTGACCGGCCGGTGACGCGGCGGCCCGTCCCGGCGCAGCCGGTCCCGGGCAGGACGCGGACCGCCCGCGGTCCGGGTCGAGGTGCTCGTGGCGGCGCACGAGGGCCGGGCCGTCCGGTCCGGCGGCCGGCCACGCCACAGGCGCAGCCGCCCGGCGACGAACACGGCGGTGAGCTGGTCCCGGTGGCCGCGCCGGACCAGCTCCCGGGGCAGGGCCCAGGACGGCCGCATCTCCGGCCCGGTGATGTCGACGAGGAGGAAGTCCGCGGCGGCGCCCGCCGCCACGTGTCCCGTGAGCCGGCCGAGACCGGCCGTGTCCGCACCACCCGCGGCGGCCCGCTCCAGCCGGCCCCGCAGGACGAGTCGCCGCTGGCCGGACCATAGGTGAGCCGCTGCGCGAACTCCGCCGCGTCCGCGAGCCGGAGGCCGTCCCCGCGCGCCCCGTCCGTACCCGGCCCGAACCGGATGCCGCGCTCGGCGAAGGTGGTCGCCGGAGCGACCGCGTTGCCCTTCCACGCGCCGGCGACCGGGTCGTAGCTCACCGCCGCTCCGCTGTCGGCGAGCAGGGTGCCCTCGGCCGGCGTGAACAGCGTCGCGTTCGCCGCCGGCAACTGCGGGTCCAGCGCGTCGCCTTGGTGCAGATGCTCCAGGGGTCGCAGCCCGTGCCGGACGAGGGAACGCCCGACCGCGACGAGGAGGCTGGTGCGGTCAGGCGAGCTTGCGGGCCACGCCTCCGTAGAAGCCGATCTCGGCGGACCGGGGCGGCGGTGTGGTGTCCGGGCGCCAGAACGGAACCTGGGCCAGGCCCGGCTCGACCAGCTCGAAGCCGTCGAAGAACCGCTCGACCTCGGCGCGGGGGCGGAGATTGAGGGAGGCGGTGGCCTTGTTGTAGACGGCCTGCGCGGCGCTGCGGTCGGCGAAGTCGCCGGTGGCGTGCGAGAGCACCAGGAAGCTGCCGTCCGGCAGCGCGTCGCGCAGGGTGGCGACGACCTCGGCGGGCTGCTCCGCGTCCGTCAGGAAGTGGAGGACGGCCACGAGGAGCAGGGCGACCGGCTGGTCGAAGTCGATGACCTTGCGGACCTCGGGATGCTCCAGGACGGATCGCGGGTCACGCAGGTCGCCGAGGACGATGCTGGTCGTATGGGAGCGGCTGAGCAGCGCGTTGCCGTGCGCGGCGACGATCGGATCGTTGTCGATGTAGGCGACGCGTACGTCCGGCGCCGCCTCCTGGGCGACCTCGTGCACGTTCGGCGAGGTGGGCAGCCCGGTGCCGATGTCCAGGATCTGGCGGATTCCGTGGCCGACGACGTAGCGGACGGCGCGGTGCAGGAAAGCGCGGTTCGCCCGCACGCCGATGCGCACCTCGGGTGCCGCGGCGGCCAGCTCGTCGCCCGCCTGCTGGTCCACCTCGTAGTTGTCCTTGCCGCCCAGGAGGTAGTCGTAGATCCGCGCGGGGTGCGGCTTGCTGGTGTCGATGCTCACGGCCTGGACGCCGTCCTGTGTCACGCTGCGCTCCTCTCGGCGACCGTCACGGCCTCCCGTGAACGGCTGGCCAAAGCTTCCCACATCAACTACTGCTCCCGCGCCGGTAGTTCCCCGGCCCGCGGTCGGCGCCGGGGGACGCCGCGCCGGGGCTCAGGGGCGTGGGTCGGCGCCGCTGCGGGGCGGCACGGAAGGTGACCCCGGATCTGCGTCCTCGGGTCCACGCCGTCCACGCCGTCCACGCCGTCCACGGCGTCCACGCCGTCCACGGCGTCCATGGCGAGATCGCCTCCGTGGACGGCCGGCCGAGGCCGCTGGTACCGGACTCCGTGCGCCGACACCGGACCCGCTCGCCGACGCCGGACCCGTTCGGCCGCTACCGACCCGCTCGCCATTACCGGACCCTCCGCTGTTACCGGACCCTCCACTGCTACCCGGACCCTTCGCCGTTACCGGACCCCCTCTCCTCTCACCCGGTCGGCCCGCTCCCATTGGCCCTCGGCCGGTCGGCGGCGGAGGGTCGGAACGAGGTCGGTGTGTGCGCCCGCCGGTTTCGACGGCCCGGACCAGCCGCACATCCAGCCCGGCCCGCCGTCCGGTCACCGACGACCCGGCGGCGGACCGGCCCGCAGGGGCGGGGAACGCCAATCCATGCGCTCGGGTCGTTCCCCGCCCCGCCCCAGACGCCGCCCCGGACGCTCACCGCCGCCGTTCATGCCCCGGAGCCGGCCGGGCGCCCCCCTCGCACCGCTGCCCGCCGCTCATGCCCTTGCCGTTGGAAACCGATCGGTTTACCGTGTTTGGAAACCGATCGGTTTACTGTCTGGAGAAGAACATGACCGCGATCAAGGGCTCTGTCGTTCTGGTCACCGGCGGCAGCCGTGGCCTGGGCAAGGCGCTGGTGGAGGAGCTGTACGCGCGCGGCGCCGCCAAGGTGTACGCCACGGCCCGCGACCCGCGCACCGTGACGCATCCCGACGCCGTGCCCCTCGCCCTGGAGGTCACCGACCCCGGCTCCGTGGAGGCCGCGGCGGCGCGGGCGCAGGACGTCACCGTGCTGATCAACAACGCCGGCATCTCGCTCGGTGCGGCCTCCTTCCTCGACTCTGCCGTCGACGACGTCCGCCGGGAGTTCGAGACCAACTTCTTCGGGCCGCTGCTGGCCACCCGCGCTTTCGTGCCGGTCATCGAACGCAACGGCGGCGGACACCTGCTCAACGTCCACTCCGTCCTCTCCTGGATCGGCCTCGCCGGCTCCTACAGCGCCACCAAGGCGGCTCTGTGGTCGCAGACCAACTCCCTGCGCCTGGAGCTGCGGCCGCGTGGGATCGGGGTCACCGGACTGCACGTCGGCTACATCGACACCGACATGGCCTCGCGTGTCGACGCCCCCAAGTCCTCGCCCCGGGATGTGGCCGCCCTGGCGCTCGACGGCATCGAGACCGATGCGTTCGAGGTGCTGGCGGACGACCTCTCCCGACGCGTCAAGGCGGGGCTCTCGGGAGACCTGGCGGCGCTGTACCCGCAGCTGACGGACGCGAACTAGGGCCCGGCTTCCCGGTTGCGCCCGGGCGGACCGCAGGCGGCCGGGTGCGGGGCCCGGCCGTCTCTGGACGCTGGAGAAGCGCCTGTGATCAAGTGGCGAACATGACATCTCTGATCCGTCACATCACCGTCGACGCAGCCGACCCCTACGCCCTGGCGACCTTCTGGGCCCAGGTCCTGGACGGCTCGCTCGCCGACGACGACTTTCCCGGCGACCCCGCGGCCCTGGTCACGACCGCGACCGCCGCCGTGCTCTTCATCCGGGTCGAGGACCCCAAGACGACGAAGAACCGGGTCCACCTGGACCTCCAGCCCCAGGACCGCACCCGGGACGAGGAGGTGGAGCGCCTGCTGGCCCTCGGCGCCACGCTCCAGGGTGACCACCGCCGTCCGGACGGAACGGGCTGGGTGACGCTCCACGACCCCGAGGGCAACGAGTTGTGTGTCGAGCGCAGCGCGGCGGAGCGGGCCGGCGGCTGAGGCTCCGGCCTCGCTCTGGACAGGGTCCGGCAGACTGTTTAGCCTGTTGGTCCAGAAATAGAAATTCAGTCCAAGGGTGGCGTGCGATGGCCGACACACGGCAAGGCCGGCGAGATGACGCCGCTCCCGCGGACGCGGACGAGCACCTCGTCCGGGAAGCCGAGAAGATCGCTGTCGCACTGGGCCGCATGTTCCCGGGCCTGTGCGAGGTCGTGCTGCACGACCTGCGGCACCCGGAGCACGCGATCCGGGCGATCGAGAACAACCTGTCGGCTCGTCAGGTCGGCGACCCCGCCACCGAGTTGGGACTCGCCCGGATCGCCGACCCCGAGTACCCCGGCGTCATCCAGAACTACCCCAACCGGTTCCCCGACGGCCGCCCGGCGAAGAGCACGTCCATCGGCCTCAAGAACGCCGCCGGGGAGTACGTCGCGGCGCTCTGCCTGAACCTCGACGTCTCCGTGCTGTCCGCCGTGACACTCACGCTGTCGAACCTCGTGGCCACCGGGGCCGAGCACCGCGACCAGCCCCTCGAGACGCTGCGGGACCGCAGCGCCCGCGAGCTGCGTCAGGCCGTGCAGGAACTGTCCGCCCGGCGCGCCGCCACCCCCCGTTCGCTGAGCCGCGAGGACAAGAGGGCGCTCGTACGGCAGCTCCACCGCGACGGCTTCTTCGACTCGCGGGACGCGGCACAGACCATCGCGGACCTGCTCGGCGTCTCCCGGGCGACGGTCTACAACTACGCGAAGTGAAGCGCTCGACACGCCGAAAGAGGACACCGCCATGGCCGCCGCCCTGCCCGTAACGTTCGACGACGTCCGTGCGGCCGCCGCACGCCTCGAAGGCGTCGCCCACCGCACCCCCGTCCTCACCTCCCGCACCCTGAACGCCCGTGTCGGCGCCGAGGTGTTCATCAAGTGCGAGAACTTCCAGCGGGTCGGCGCCTTCAAGATCCGCGGCGCCTACAACGCCGCCGCCCAGCTCTCCCCGGAGCAACTGGCCAAGGGCATCGCCGCCTACTCCTCCGGCAACCACGCCCAGGCCACCGCCCTGGCCGCCCGGGAACTGGGCACCAGCGCCGTCATCCTGATGCCCGAGGACGCCCCCCGGTCCAAGCGGGAGGCCACGGCCGGGTACGGCGCGGAGATCGTCACCTACGACCGCTACACCCAGGACCGCACCGCGCTCGGCGAGGCGCTGGCCGCCGACCGTGGACTGGCCCTCATCCCGCCCTACGACCACCCCCACGTCATCGCCGGCCAGGGCACCGCCGCCCTCGAACTCCTCGAGGAGACCGGTCCGCTCGACGCTCTCGTCGTCCCCGTGGGCGGCGGCGGGCTCATCGCGGGCAGCGCCGTCACGGCCAAGGCGTTGCGGCCCGGCACGCGGGTCATCGGCGTGGAACCCGAAGCGGGCGACGACACCAAGCGCTCCCTGGAAGGCGGTGCGCGGGTCACCGTGCCGGTTCCGCGCACCATCGCCGACGGGCAGGCCCTGCCCACCCCCGGCGAGATCACCTTCGCCATCAACCAGCAACTCGTGGACGCCGTCACCCTCGTCAGCGACGCGGAGATCGTCAGCGCCATGCGCTTCGCCTTCGAACGACTGAAGATCGTCCTCGAACCGAGCGGCGCCACCAGCCTCGCCGCGCTCCTGGCGGGCCGTCTCGACCTTCCGCCCCGCATCGGCATCATCGCCTCCGGCGGCAACATCGACACCCAGAGGTTCACCCAACTCGTCGGCGGCTGACCGCCCGTGGCGCCGGGCGGTGCGACCACCCCCGCTTGACCGCATGCGCCGCTCGGATCGTGTGCGTCACGGTGAGGGCATGTCGACGCCCCGAATTTCCTAGCTGAGGACCCGCTTCCACGCCAGAAGTGTGTCCTTTCGCTTTTCTGCGACCACTGCGTGATCCGGATGCCGTAGACGGCGAGTGACCGCCGCTCATCGGGAGACGCCGACCAGCCCCTGCTGCGGGCTGGCCGGCGGGGCTGCGGTCGGGGTTGCTCAGATGGTCACGCCTGGCCGGCGCCGGGGCAGTTCGGCGTGCCGCACCGCCTCGGAGGCCAGGGCGATGCCCACGCCCGGGCTGGCGAAGATGCCGCAGCCGACGAACACCGGGGCGGCCCCCGCGACTCTGCCGGGAATCTTGACGTTCGAGGCCATTTACCCTGCCTCCACCACAGGGGCCGGGACAGTCCTCGTGTGTCGAGGTACTGCTGGAACGCCGTGGGCGGGCGCGCGGGCCGCCATTCTGTCGCCGGGCACTGAGACGGTCATGGCCCACCACGCGCCGGAGGTGCTGGACGAGCACTTCCTGGTCGACGGGCGCGGCAGGTTCCGGCCGCGCGCCGAGCGCGATGGCCGGCCGCCGTCGCGGGTGCGGATCGAGGCCGCCCGCGCCGGTCGACCATTTCCATAAATCATGAATATAAAAATGTTATGCTTCGAGCATGAGTCGTCAAGACACCGCTCCTGGCGCGTCCGCCGCCATCGGGGCAGCCCTCTACGGCCTGGCCACCAGGGCCGCGAGACGCCTGCCCCGGGACATGAGCCTGACGTCCGCCGCCACCCTGGCCACCCTGGACCGGACCGGCCCGCGGCGCATCACCGATCTGGCCGCGGTCGAGGGCGTCACCCAGCCCGCGATGACCGCCCTGGTCCGGGTGATGGAGGAGTCCGGCCTGGTCGAGCGGCGGGGCGACGCGTCCGACAAGCGGGTCACGCTGGTGTGCCTGACCGAGGCCGGCGCCTCCTATGTCCGGACGCGGCGCCAGGCGGGCGTCCACGCGTTCGAGCGGTTGATCGGCGAGCTCACCGGCGACGAGGTCGAGGCGCTGGTGGCGGCCCTTCCGGCGCTGAAGCATCTGGCAGAGCTCGAAAGCCAGGACCGCGAAGGGCCGAAGCAGTGACCGGGCAGCCGGTCGACGGGGTCGCGGTGAAGGCGTTCCCGGTGGCGCGTTCCGAGGCGCGGCTGCTGGTCCCCGCCCTGATGTTCATCGCTCTGGTCGTGGCGGCGGTCGCCAGCCTCGGGACGCCGCTCATCACCAGCGTGGCGACCTCGTTCCACGTCTCGCTCGGCAGCGCGCAGTGGACGCTGACCGTCGCGCTGCTCAGCGGCGCCGTCGCCACGCCGGTCCTGGGCCGGCTCGGAGCCGGCCCGCACCGGCGGGCCACGATCCTCGCCACGCTGGCGGTCGTCGTCGCCGGCAGCGCGCTCACCGTGCTCCCGCTGCCGTTCGCGTGGCTGCTGGCCGGCAGGGCGGCCCAGGGCGTCGGGCTCGGGCTGACGGCGCTGATGATGGGCGTGGCCCGGGACCACCTCCCCGAGGAGCGCAGCGCGGCCGTGATCGCCCTGATCTCGGTGGTCTCGATCATCGGGGCCGGCGTCGGCTACCCGCTGGCCGCACTGCTCGCCGAGCTCGGCGGGGTACGGGCCGCCTACGGCCTCGGCCTGGTCGTCACCGCCGCCGCCCTCCTGACCGCGTGGCGTTCCATGCCCGAAGCCCCCGAAGGCCGCTCCGCCCACGTGGACGTGGCAGGCGCGGTCGTCCTGGCCGCTGCGCTGCTCCTGGTGCTGTTCCTCGCCGGCGAACGGAATCTGTGGAGCCGGCACCTCGCCGTGGCGGCGGGCCTCGCCGTCGTCGCGGTGGTGCTGTTCTGCGTCTGGGCCGTCATCGAGCTGCGCAGCACGACGCCCCTGGTCGATGTGCGGGCGGTGCGGCACCCTGCGGTCGCCGGGGCGAACCTCGCCATGTTCGTCGGCGGGATCGGCATGTACCTCCTGCTCACGCTCATCACCCGGTACGCACAGACGCCGCACGGCGCCGGCTACGGCTTCGGGCTGACGACCTTCGTCGCCGGGCTGGTCCTCATCCCGTTCTCGGTGCTGGGGTTCGTCGCCGGCAAGCTCACGCCGCGGGTCCGGACGCGGATCGCCGACCCCCTGCTCCTGGCCGGCAGCGCCGTCGTGGTCGGCGGCGGGTTCGCCCTGTTCGCGGCGGCCCGGTCGGACCTGGCCGAACTGTTCGCGGCGATGGGCGTGCTCGGCTTCGGCGTCGGCGGCTTCTCGGCCGCGATGCCGGGCGTCATCCTGGCCGTCACCCCCAAGAGTGAGACGTCGAGCGCCATGAGCTTCAACTACGTCGTCCGCAGCGTCGGGTACTGCCTGGGCAGCGCCATCGGCGGCCTGATCCTCGCCGCGGGCACCGGCCCCGGCCACCTCTTCCCCGACGACAGCGCCTACACCACCGCGGCGCTGGTCGGCATCGGCGCCATGGCGATCACGACGCTGACAAGCCTCGCTCTCGCCCGCCGACGCTCGTCCGAGACCAACCCGTAAGTCGGATGCACTCATCCCAACACTGGAGGTTCCATGCCCAAGGGCTACTGGGTCAGCGCCTACCGCACCATTTCAGACCCTGAGAAGCTGGCTGCTTACAACAAGCTGGCCGGTCCGGCCGTCGCGGCCGGGGGCGGTCGGATCCTCGCCCGTGCCAGTCGGGTCGTGGCGCATGACGCCGGAATCGCCGAGCGCACCGTCCTGATCGAGTTCGACAGCTTCGAGCAGGCCGTCGCGGCGCACGAGAGTGCGGCCTACCAGGAGGCGCTGGTCGCCCTCTCCGACGGCGTCGAGCGCGACTTCCGCATCGTCGAAGGCATCGACTGACCGAGGTCCAGTCGGATCTTCACTGAAGACTCGACTTGACTGCCGCTGACGAGGTCAGCGCCGACTGTCTCCAGGGGCAAGCAAGCTGGCGACCTCGGCGATTGCCTCCGCCGAGGGGTGGAAACAGCGTCGTACGTTCTCCGGCTTCTTGTGCCGTGACTTGGCCATAAGCATCGGCAGGCTGGCTCCGGCCTCGCCGAGATGAGCGAGCCCGGAGTGGCGCCATTCGTGCAGGTCCCAGCCCGCGCCCTGCACGCCGGCCAGTGCCGTATGAGCGTCGAGCATGGCGCGAGCCTGCCCGCACGACAGCCGCGCGAGTCCGGTGTCCGGGCAGACGTCGCGCGGGCTGACGAGGAACGCAGGATCCCGGCCGCGTTGACCAGCACGTCCAGACCGCCGAGCGAGGCGATCGCCGCGGCCACCCCCGCACGTACGGAGGTCTCGTCGGCGATGTCCTACGGTCGTGGTCGGGCCGTACCCTTCTGGGGTGAGCACCAAGCCGCCCTCCTCTCTGACCGAGCGCCGCAAGGCCGCCACCCAGCTCGAGATCGCGCACGCGGCGGCCGAACTCTTCGCCGCGCAGGGCCCGCACGCGACGACCGCCGAGGACATCGCCCGGCATGCCGGGGTCGGGCTGCGGACCTTCTACCGCTACTTCCGCTCGAAGCAGGACGCGGTGAGCCCCTTGCTCGCGGACGGAGCCGACCGGTGGCGGGCCCTGCTGGAGGCGGCCGAGCCGGGAGCCGAGCTTTCCCGGACGCTCCAGACGGCGATCGAGCGGTCACTCGCGGCGCCGGACGAGGAGGCGGCCCAGGCCCTGCTGCGGACCAAGGGGCTGCTGCGGGCGGCGGCCGGCGATCCGGCACTGCGCGCGGTGTGGTACCGCGTGAACCAGGAGTCCGAGGAGCGGCTCGTCCCCGTCGTCGCACGGCTCGCGGGCCCGCGCCTCGAGGCGATCCAGGTGCGCCTGGTGGCGGCGGCGGCCACGGACGCGATCCGGATCGCGCTCGAGACCTGGGCCGCTACGGACGCCGGTGTCGCGGGCGAGGGGTCCCCGGCCACGCTCGCGATCCGCTGCCTGCGGCAACTCCTCGGCGGCGAGCGACTCGCCGGGCCGTGAACCGTACCGGCCGCAGAACGTGTTCGCCCTGGCGGAACCGAGCGGGTTCCGCCAGGGCGGGTCGGCCGCCGTCCACGTGAAGGGGGCGGCCGCACAGGAAGGACGGGTCAGCGGGTGAAGGTGACCCGGCTCTCCTTCAGGGAACCGCAGTTGGAGCCGGACACCTGCACGTACACGTTCTTGATGTGGCCGCCCCAGTCGACGCAGTGGGCCTTGCCGTAGACGTAGGTCGGCCCGGCGTACGAGGTGTACTGCCCGTAGTCCTCGTCACCCTGCTCGGTGTCGGGGACGTAGACCCATGCGGACATCTCCAGGACGGTGCCCGGGGTGCTGCGGATGGTCGCGACGCAGTTCTTGCCGTTCGTCGCGTTGTACGTCAGGTACACGGTGCCCAGCGAGCCGACGGGCGCCGAGTTCACGGTCTTGTAGGCGCTGCCGCAGACCTTCTGCGGTGTGGTGTTGGCCGCGGCGGAGGCGGGTGCCGCCAGGGCGGTCGCGGTCCCCACCGACAGGGCCGCCACCGCGGTGGCGGCCAGGGCGGAACGAGCAAATCTCATATTTCCCCCTTGTGTCTCTTGGAGGTGCTTACTCCTGTCTTGTGTGACCCGCGAGGCATCCAAAGGGTTGCGCCCTTGCTTGCAAGAGATCTACGGCACCGCGCAGTTGAGGGTGTCAGCAGCTCATGGCCGGGGTGTGGGAGTCTCCGCCGTCATCGGCGGCGCCGCTGCAGGAGGCTCGGCGGCACCCCGGGCCGTCCTGCACCGGTCCACCGGCCCGGTCAGCTGAAGACGACCGACCGGAGCTTCAGGCGCTCGCTGCCGTACCCGGTGTACGGGCGCAGCGTGAACGAGTCGCCCGTGCAGTCAGGCCCGGTGTAGACCGTCGCGAAGGCGTCGGTCCGGTTGCGTGGCGAGTGGGCCGGGGAACTGGCCCCGGGATCCGCGACCTCGGGGAGGGTGAGGCACTCCCCGCTGTCCGGGTCCTCCAGCACCCCGATCCGGGGCGTGCCGTCCAGACCGGTGTAGGTGTACTGGAACTGTCCGTCCGCGGCGGAGGCGGAGGCGGGGACGGTGAGCACCAGGGCGAGGGCGCCGAGGGCGGCGGCCGCGGCATGACGAAGACGCATGGGAAAGGTGTCCCTTCACAAGGAGTGACAGCGTGCGGAAGTCACCCTTCCCAGGTCCGGGCCGTCCCTGGGGTCCGCCGGCCGCCGAATCGATCCCGCCTCACCCGAACGGGCCAGCGCCGGGCGGTCCGCCTGGGAGCCGGTGGAAGCCGCTGCGTGGCGGCCCGTTGTCAGTGGCTCCCCTTACGGTTCGAAGCAGTCGGGGCCTGCCGGAACGGTGGCGGGTCCGTCCTGGGGAGGGGTCTGTCATGTCCACGGCGTCCACGGTGTCGACGACGTATCTGGAGCTGTCGCAGGAAGGCGGTGGCGCCCACAAGTTCTACGAAGTCACCGTCGCCGGGCCGGTGGTGACGGTGCGGTACGGACGGATCGGTGCCGCCGGGCAGACCCAGACGACGACGTTCCCCACCGTGGAGAAGGCGCAGGCCGCCGCGGCGAAGAAGGTGGGGGAGAAGGTCCGCAAGGGATACGCCCCGGCCGTCCAGGGGCAGCGTGCCCCGCGCGCGGTGACCCGGCGTCAGGTCAGTTCCGCCCCGTCCACCGCGCGGGCCGTGGCACCCGTGCTGTGGCGGTTCCGCACCGGCTCCGCGGCGTTCGGCATCCATGTGGACGACGAGCGCTGCTGGGTGGGCAACCAGGCCGGTGACGTCTACACCCTGGACCACGAGGGCGGCGTCCTGGCCCGGTTCAGCCTGCCGGACGGCGTGAAGTGCCTGGTCGCCGACGACTTCTGGATCTACGCGGGCTGCGACGACGGCAAGGTCTACGACCTCTCCTCCAAGCTGCCGTACGCCGCGTACGACATCGCCGCCGACGTCGACATCTTCTGGCTGGACATCCACGAGGGCATCCTGAACGTCTCGGACCGCGACGGCCGGCTCACCGTCATCGACCACGAGGACGAACACCAGTGGGCCCGCCGCAGCCAGGGCGAGCACGCCTGGATGGTCCGTGCCGACGACCGGGCGGTCTACCACGGTCACCACTCGGGCGTCACCGCCTACGCCCCGGACGGCAGCGGCGAGTTGTGGCACACGCCCACCCGGGGCGGTGTCCTCTTCGGCTGGCAGGAGGACGACGCCGTGTACGCGGGCACCGCGCACCGCGTGGTCCAGCGGCTGTCGAAGAGGAGCGGTGCGATCGAGGCGACGTACTCCTGCGACAGCGCCGTGTACTCGTGCGCCACCTCGCCCGGCGGGCGGTTCGTCTTCGCCGGGGACGCGGCCTCGTCCGTGTACTGCTTCGACCGGGACGGTACGCGGCTGTGGAAGCTCGGGACGGGCGGTGGCTCGGCACTGTCGATGCAGTACCGCGACGAGCGCCTGTACCTGGTGACCACGGACGGCTCGCTGGTGTGCGTGGACGCGAGCGAGGCGGCCATCTCGGCGGCCCAGCAGGGCTCGGTGCCGGTCGTGCGGGACGTCAAGCTCGCCGCCGCCCTGCCGACCTACGCGCCCGCCACGGCCGTGGCCGCGGTCACCACCGTGGCCACGGCTCCGGCCGGAGCGGTCGTGGTCGAATGCGTCCAGGAGGCCGGCCGGCTGCGGGTGCACGTGGTGTCCGCGGGCTACGAGTCCTCCTGGAACGTCCAGTTCCCGCGCGCGATACGCGAGCCCGGCGCACGCTACGTCGTGGACGCCCTGCACCCGGCAGCAGGCGGCTTCTACCGCGTCCGCGGCGACATCCGCCGCCTGCTGTGACGGCACATCACCCCACAGTCCCCAACGACCGGCAGGCCACCGCCCGCTCAGCGGCGCCGCCTCCTCCGGTCGGCTCCACCCGGTACAGACGTGACCCCGCCCTCCTGGTCACCGCCTCCTCCAGACGGCCGTCCACGAAGAGGACACCCACACCGTCCTCCACGGCCCAGCCGGCGGGCAGCTCACCGTCGGCCACGGCCCGCCGTCGTAGTGCGGGCACACGGATCCCGCCAGGAGCCCGAGCCCTCCCGCAAGTACGTCAGGGGACCGAAGGAGTCGGTAGGGGAGGACTCGGCCCAGCAGTCGGCACCGGCGCTGATCCCGCACAGCAGTGTTCCGTTGCCGTCCCCGCTGGCCGTGGGGACGAAGCAGACCTTCGGGCGGGGCCGCCGGGTGTGGGTGAGCAGCCAGTCGTCCAGCAGGTCGTCCGCGTCCGTGGAGAAGCCCCCCCCGAGCAGCACCACACGACGAGCCGGAGCGATCGCCACGGACGGCCTCCTCGGGGGACGGGCGGCAGGGAGCCGACGGTACCCCGGACCCTGCTGCGGCGAAGGTCCGGCCGCAACCGAATAGTCGTCCGGCGGCTGTCCCGACGGCAGGTCAGGGGTGGGAGGCCGTCGCCCGCTTCATCACCTCCCGGGTGGTCGCGAGGGCGGCGGTGCGGTCCTGGGGGATCAGGCCGATGCGGGTGCGTCGGTCCAGGAGGTCCGATTCGTCCAGGGCGCCCTCGTGCAGTACCGCCCACAGGAGTTCGGCCCGGGTGACCGGCTGGCCCGGGAGCACCGGCTCCGCGAGGGCGGGGTCCTGTGCCGCGAGGGCGTGGACCGCCATGGCCTCGGTGCCGTAGCGGCGGAGCAGGCGGTGCGGTGCGGGCAGGGCGCGCAGCCGCTCGGGTGCGGCGGCGCCGACCAGCGGCAGCGTGGCGGTGGGGGAGGGGGCGGCGTGCAGGCCCCGGGCCCCGGCCGCGGCGTCCACGGCGTCCTGCGCCATGCGCCGGTAGGTCGTGAGCTTGCCGCCGACCACCGTGGTGACACCGTCGGACGAGGTCAGCACCGCGTGCCGGCGGGAGACGTCGGAGGTACGCGCCGGTGTCCCCTCGGTGTCCTCGTGCCCGGACATGTCCAGCAGCGGGCGCAGCCCGGCGAAGGCGCCGACGACCTCGTCCCGGGCCACCGGCACGTCCAGGACCGAGCCGAGCACGTCCAGCAGGAAGCCGATGTCGGTCTCCGGGACCTCCGGCACGTCGGGTATCCCGCCCTCGACCGGCTCGTCGGTGAGGCCGACGTAGACCCGACCGTCACCCTGCGGCAGGACCAGCACGAAACGGTTGGTCTCGCCGGGGATGGGGATGTGCAGACCGGCGGGCAGGGCGCCGAGCCGTTCCGAGCGCAGGACCAGGTGCGTGCCGCGGGAGGGCCGGATCCGGATGCCGTCGACGAGGGCGCCCGCCCACACACCAGTGGCGTTGATCACGGCGCGGGCCCTGATCTCGCCCTCCTCGCCGGTGACTTCGTCGCGGATCCGGGCGCCGCTCCCGGTCAGCTCCAGCACCCGGACCCGGGTCAGCACGCGGGCGCCGTGCGCGGCGGCCGTCCGGGCCAGGGCGGTCACCAGACGCGCGTCGTCGGTCACCTTGCCGTCCCAGGACAGCAGTCCGCCGCGCAGCCCGGCCGCGCGCACCGCGGGCGCCAGGTGCCGCGCCTCCGTCCCCGAGAGCCGGCGCGGGGCGGGCAGCACCTGCCGCGGCGTCCGGGCGGCCAGCCGCAGCACGTCCCCGGCCCGGAACCCGGCCCACGCCAGCGACGCCTGCGCCCTCGACACCAGCGGGGTCAGCGGCAGCACGAACGGCTGCGCGGCCACGAGATGCGGGGCCGTACGGGTCATCAGCACCCCGCGCTCGACCGCACTCTCGTGCGCCACGTCGAACTGCGCGGAGGCCAGATACCGCAGCCCTCCGTGGATGAGCTTCGAACTCCACCGGGAGGTGCCGAACGCCAGGTCGTGGGCGTCCACCGCGACGACGTCCAGTCCGCGGGCGGCCGCGTCCAGGGCGGCCCCGGCCCCCGTGGCACCGAGCCCGACGACCAGGACGTCGGCGACCCTGCCGTCCGCGGCCTCGGCCAGTTCCCGGGTCCGCCGGGGTGCGCTCAGGGACGAGCCGGGTGCGGCCTCGGTGTGGCTCATGGCGTCAGGGTCCTCTCCAGAAGGGTGCGCAGTTCGCCGAGGAAGGCGGCCGAGTCCAGCTCCGGGTCGTCCTCGTCGGTCATCGTGCGCAGGGACAGGGTGAAGGACTGCACGGTCAGCAGCAGGGCCCGGGCCTGCCGTTCGACGTGGCCGGGGCGTACGGAGCCGTCGGCGTGGCCCTCGCGCAGGGCATCGGCCAGCAGCGCCAGCAGCGCCTCCTGGCTCGTACCCCGCCGGTCGAGGACGTAGGGGAGCAGCAGTTCCGGATCGACGTCGACGATCTTGCGGAAGAGCGGGTGCGCCCGGAACGCCTCGACCCCGGCCACCAGTCCGTCCACGATCCGGGCGCGTGTACGGGTGCCGGGGGCGGGCTCGGGGATCGCCCGGGTGGCCACGCCGATCCACTCGCGGGTCATCAGATCGCCCACCAGGGCCCGCAGATCGGGCCAGCGCCGGTACAGCGTCATCCGGGAGACGCCGGCGCGGCGGGCCACGTCGGCGAGCGTGGTGCGGCGCACCCCGACGGCCAGCACGCAGTCGCGCACCGCGTCGAGCACATGATCGCTGTCCGAACCGTTGTGACGAATAGGCGTCATGTGTCACAGTGTAACGCCCCGGCCGTCGGGCGGAAGCCGCGGACCGCCCTCCGCAGCCCGGGGTACGGCCGCGGAGCCGCCGCGCGAACCGAGCACACCGACCTGTGAGGACGACCGTTCAATGGACATGCTGTGGAACGGCTGGGGCGACCCGGCCAAGGCGGCACCGCTGCCCGACACGGTGACGGCACTGCTGCGCGACCTGCTCGGCGTCAAGCCGCGCAGCACACCCGCACTCGCCCTCGAAGACCTCCGCCCGCCCGCGCCCACGGCCGACCCCGCCGCGCTCGAGGCACTCGCCGAGGCCGTCGGCGGCGAGGAGCACGTCCGCACGGACGCGGAGAGCCGCATCCGGCACACCCGCGGCAAGTCCACCCCCGACCTGCTGCGCATCCGTGCCGGCGATTTCTCGGACGTCCCCCAGGCCGTGGTCCTGCCCGCCTCGCACGACGCCGTCCTCGCCGTGCTGCGCGCCTGCGCCGCACACGGCCTGGCCGTCGTGCCCTTCGGCGGCGGCACGTCGGTCGTGGGCGGACTCGCACCCCAGCGCAGCGCGTTCGTCGCCCTGGACCTGCGCCGCATGAACGGCCTGCTCGACCTGGACCCCGTCTCGCGCACCGCCGTCCTCCAGCCCGGCCTGCGGGCCCCGGAGGCCGAGGCCCTGCTCGCCGAACACGGCTTCACCCTCGGCCACTTCCCGCAGTCCTTCGAGTGGGCGACCATCGGAGGCTTCGCCGCCGCCCGCTCCAGCGGTCAGGCCTCCGCCGGATACGGCCGCTTCGACGAGATGGTGCTCGGCCTGACCCTCGCCACCCCCGAGGGCACCCTCGAGACCGGCCGCGCCCCCCGCTCGGCCGCCGGACCCGACCTGCGCCAGCTGATCCTCGGCTCGGAGGGCGCCTTCGGCGTCATCACCTCCGTGACCGTACGGATCCGCCCGGTGCCGCAGGTACGGGTGTACGAGGGCTGGCGGTTCGCCTCGTTCGAGGAGGGAGCCGCCGCACTGCGCAGGCTCGCCCAGGACGGGCCCCGGCCGACCGTCCTGCGCCTGTCGGACGAGACCGAGACACTCATCGGCCTGGCCCAGCCCGACGCGATCGGCGGCGACCTGGCGCAGAGCGACGCCGGATGCCTGGCGATCACCGGCTACGAGGGCACCGCCGAGGACACCGCGCAGCGCCGCGAGCAGGCGGCGGCCGTCCTGACGTCCTGCGGCGGCACCCTGGTCGGCGCCGAACCGGGCGAACGCTGGGCCCACGGCCGCTACTCCGCGCCGTACCTGCGCGACGCCCTGCTCGACGTGGGCGCCTTCGCCGAGACGCTGGAGACCGCGGCCTTCTGGTCCCGCATCCCCGAGCTGTACGCGGCCGTCCGCACCGCGCTCACCGACACGCTCACCCAGGCGGGCACACCGCCCCTGGTGATGTGTCACATCTCCCACGTGTACGAGAACGGCGCCTCGCTGTACTTCACCGTCGTCAGTGCCCAGGGCGAGGACCCGGTGGCCCACTGGGCCCCCGCCAAGCACGCGGCCAACGAGGCCGTGCTGGCGGCCGGCGGCACCATCTCCCACCACCACGGGGTCGGCACCGACCACCGCGACTGGTACGTCCGCGAAGCCGGCCCGCTCGGCATCTCCGCCCTGCGCGCCGTGAAACGCCGCCTGGACCCCGAGGGCATGCTCAACCCCGGCGTCCTGCTGCCCACCGACTGACCCTCGGGCTCCGCCCCGACCGACCCTCGGGCTCCGCCCGGACCGACCCACCGGTTCCACCCGGACCGTTCCACCGGATCCGCCCGGACGACCCACCGGATCCGCCTGCCTCGGAGGCACACCGATGCGACAGTTCACCGCCGTCGTCAACCCCACCGCGGGCGGCTCCACCGGGGCGGCGACCCTGCTCCACCTGGCCCGGCTGCTCCGCGAGTCCGGAGCCGAGCTGGAGACGGAGTACAGCCACAGCCTGGCCCACGCCCAGGACATCGCGCTCCGGGCCGGTGAGCGCGGCCGGATCGTCCTCGCCGTCGGCGGCGACGGGATCGCCGGCGGTATCGGCGGCGCGCTCAGTGGCACCGGAACGGTCCTGGGGCTCGTACCCGCCGGACGCGGCAACGACTTCGCCCGCGCCCTGGACCTGCCCGCCGACCCCGGCGCACTCGCCCGCATCCTGCTGGACGCCGAGCCCAGGGCGGTCGACACCATCGAGGTGGAGTCGGCCGTCCACCGGCGCACGGTGGTCCTGGGCAGCGTCTACGCCGGCGTCGACGCGCTGGCCAACCGGCACGCCAACAACGCCCGGTTGCTGCGCGGCGCCGCCTCTTACTACGCGGGCGGCCTGCGCGCCGTCACCACCTGGCGGCCGGCCGACTACCGGGTCACCGTCGACGGCGAGGAGCACCGCCACCGCGGCTACACCGTCGTCGCGGCCAACTCCCCCTACTACGGCTCCGGTCGGCTCATCGCCCCGGACGCACGGGTCGACGACGGACTGCTCGACATCGTCATGATCCGCGAGGCGCCGCGCCGGCTCTTCTTCGCCCTCATGAACGAACTGAAGACCGGCGCCCACATCCGCCGCCCCGAAGTACGCGTCCTGCGCGGCAAGGAGATCCGCATCGAGGCCACCCGGCCGGTCCCGTACGGTGCCGACGGCGAGGTGGAGGCCACCTTGCCGGTGACCCTGCGGGTCCGCCCCGCGGACCTGCAGGTGCTGTACTGACCACCGCCCACCGCTCCGGAGCAGGTGCGGGAGTGCCGAGTCCGCACCCACCCCCGGCAGACCGACGGAATCGGAGGGTGCGGCACCGCCCGCCCCTGGGTAGGGGAGGAGTGCCTGGCAACCGGCCAGGGGAGGGGCGGGCGGTCATGACGCTGGAACACGCCGAGGGCGTGGTGCAGGCGGTCGTTCTGTACGACGGACGGCTGCTGCTGGTGCGAGGGAGCGACGGCTGGGAACTGCCGTCGGGCCGACCGCAACCGGCCGAGTCGCCGGCGGCCACCGCGGCGCGCGTCGTCTACGAACTCACCGGCTACCTCGTCGACGGCACCGAGACGCTGAGGGCGCACGGCGCGGCGCCCTCGGACGGAGTGCCCGCGGTGGTGTGCCAGTTGCTGAGCGAGTCCCCGTCGGACGGAGCGAGTCTCACGCCGGAGCGGCTGCGCTGGGCCGCGGCAGCGGAGACCGCCGCCGCCGCACTGCCGGCGGCCGTGCGTGAGTACCTCCGGGGCCACACGCCGGTGTGACAGCACCTGCCGGCCGACCGGATCACCGGTCCGCCGCCGGATCGGGGACACCCGAAAGGAACCGCTGCCGGTCCACGATCACCCGCTCGATCTCGCCGGTGGCGACCAGCCGGCCCGACCCGTCGACGGCCCGCACCGGGAAGACGAGCCGTCCTCCCGCCTCGGCGGACGGACGTTCGGCGGTCACCTCCACCCGGCCGCCCACCCGCGTGGCACGCACATGCTCGACCCGGACCGCCGTCCCGACGGTGGTCCGGCCCGGCTCGACGAGGCAGGCCGCGGCCCGCACGGTCGCCGCCTCCAGCCACGCGATCAGCCGCGGGGTGGCCAGAACGGGCACATCTCCGCTGCCCACCGCCACCGCGGTGTCCGCGTCGGTCACTTCATGAAGCATCCGACCACGCTAGAGCCGCGGCGCCGTCAGACGGCGTCGGCGCCCCGACGCGGTCGAGTCGGCGTCGTGTCAGTAGCCGGCCGGCAGCCGCTCCAGCAGGAGATGGGCACGCCGCTCGGCGGCGGCGACCGTCCCCGGATCGGTGCCCGCCGGCCCCCGCTCGCCGGGCCGCCGCGTCGTCGGCCTCCCGCAGTTCCACGACGTCCGGCACCAGACGCACCTGGACCAGGGGACGCGTCGGCCGACCGGGGGCGGCCGGCGTCCGCTCCGCCCGCTCGACCGCCTCGCCGCACGTGGCGAGCGCCCGCTGCCGGGGCGATGGGGGCGGCGGTGTCCGCCGCGAGCGGCCCGGGCTGCCGACCGGCCTGGGTGCTCGCGCCCCCGGGCCGCCACGGCCCGGGTCCGGGCACGGCCCAGCCGTCCCTGGCGGCGGTGGCGAACGGCGGCAGGTCAGTGAATGCGACGAGCGGCAGGGCCAGGGCATGGCCGGGCGCGTCGGCCGGGGTGCGGGGGACGGTGGGCAGCGGGCTCCCGGCACAGGTACGGGCGATCGCCCGGGACCGCTCCCAGGCCCCGGCGGGCGTGTGCGTGCCGTCCGCGTCCGTCGTTACTGCCCCCGACGCGCATCGCGGCCGGGATCCGCTGCCCCCACGACGATGGGTTCGCCCTCCGGCGTCAGGCCCTCGAACGTGCGGCCGCGCCGCACCAGCGGCACACAAGCTGCTCCTCCGGCTTGCGCAGTGCCTCCGGCAAGGCAGGCTGGGACTCGAGTGGGTGAAACAGCACGTGACGGGTCTGGCGGACCGCCTCTCGGAAAGTCAGGCCCGACTCCGCAGGAGGAGGCGCACCCCGTGATCGAGCCGCAGCCCGTCGTCGTCCCGCCCGCCAGGGCCGCCGTGTTCCTCGTCGCCACCATCGCACCGGGCGGTGAGGAAGCGGTCCGCGACCTGCTCGAGGACGTCTCGGGCCTGCGCCGCTCGGTCGCCTTCCGCGCCCCCGCCCAGGACCTGAGCTGCGTCGTCGGCATCGGCTCTGCGGCCTGGGACCGGCTCTTCGACGGGCCGCGCCCCCGGGACCTGCACCCCTTCGTCGAGCAGGCGGGCCCGCACCACCGAGCCCCGGGCACACCCGGTGACCTCCTGTTCCATGTGCGGGCCCAGCGCATGGACCTCTGTTTCGAACTGGCCCGGCTGCTGGGCGAGCGGCTCGACGGAGCGGCCACCGTGGTCGACGAAGTGCACGGCTTCAAGTTCTTCGACGAACGGGACCTGCTCGGATTCGTGGACGGCAGTGAGAACCCCGAAGGGCGGCTCGCGACCGAAGCGGTGTTCATCGGCGACGAGGACGCGGATTTCCGCGGGGGAAGCTATGTGACCGTCCAGAAGTACCTGCACGACATGGCGGCCTGGAACGCCCTCCCGGCCGACGAACAGGAAAAGGTCATCGGACGCACCAAGCAGGCCAACATCGAACTCGCCGACGACGTGAAACCCGCCGACTCGCACGTCGCCCTCAACACCGTCGTCGACGAGGACGGCGACGAACGCAAGATCGTGCGCGAGAACATGCCGTTCGGGAACATCGCGAGAGGCGAGTTCGGCACCTACTTCATCGGCTATGCCCGTACTCCCGATGTCACGGAGGAAATGCTGAGGAACATGTTCCGCGGCAGGCGACCGGGCCACCACGACCGGATCCTCGACTTCTCGGTCCCGGTCACGGGCTGCCTCTTCCACGTGCCGACCCTGACGTTTCTCGACGACCTTCCCGCCGCCCCCCGGCCCTGACCCCACGGCGCCGAATCGAGGGCGCAGGCCCCGGCTTGCGAGGCGATGCACACCGGGGTTCAGTGAGTACGGACCCCCTCGCGCACCAGGAGCTGTGATGTCGATGTCGTTCGGTGCACCCTTCGGTTCGTCGGATCCGTTCAGTGAGTTGTTCAATCGCTTCTTCGGCATGTCTCCGGCGTCCTCGCCCCCCGCGGTGCAGCGCGTGCCCATCGGACGGCTGCTGACGGAGTCCTCACAGCAACTGCTCAACCTGGCCGCGCAACGGGCCGTCGAGGACGGAACGTCCGACCTCGACACCGATCACCTGCTCTGGGCGGCCACCCAGGTCGACCCGTCGCGCAGGCTCCTCGGCCAGGTGGGTGTCGACCCCGACAGCCTCGCCTCCGAGATCGTCAAGGTCCTCCCGCGTGAGTCCGGCGAGCCCTCCGCGCGGCCGGGGCTCACCCCGGCGGCCAAGCGCACACTGAGTGCCGCCTTCGCCCAGTCACAGGCCTCCGGCGTGTCCTACATCGGCCCCGAGCACATCCTCGGCGCCCTGCTCGGCGACAGCGACACGGGCGCCGCCCGGCTGCTGCGCGCCGAGGGCATGGACACACAGCGGCTCGCGAGCCTCGCCGAACAGGCGCCCCGCACCGAGGGACCCGCCACCGAACGGAAGAAGCCGCCCACGACACTCGACGAGTTCGGCCGGGACCTGACCGACGAGGCGAAGGCCGGCAAGCTCGACCCGGTGGTCGGGCGGGCCGAGGAGATCGAGCAGACCGTCGAGGTCCTCTCCCGGCGTTCCAAGAACAACCCCGTGCTCATCGGCGAACCCGGCGTCGGCAAGACCGCCATCGTCGAGGGACTGGCCCAGCGCATCGTGGCGGGCGAGGTCCCCGAGAGCCTCAAGGGCAAACGGGTCGTCGCCCTGGACCTGTCGGGCATGGTGGCCGGTGCGCAGTACCGCGGACAGTTCGAGGAACGGATGAAGAAGGTCATCGAGGACGTCCAGGCGGCCGGTGGCGAGATCATCCTGTTCATCGACGAACTGCACACGGTCGTCGGTGCCGGAGCGACCGGCGAGGGCGCCATGGACGCGGGCAACATGCTCAAGCCCGCACTCGCGCGCGGCGAACTGCATGTCGTGGGGGCCACGACCATCGACGAATACCGCAAGTACATCGAGAAGGACGCCGCTCTGGAGCGCCGGTTCCAGCCCGTGATGGTCCCGGAGCCCACCGTCGAGGAGACGGTGCAGATCCTGGAGGGCCTGCGCGACTCCTACGAGGCACACCACCAAGTCCGCTTCGACGACGAGGCGTTGGTGGCCGCCGCCGAACTGTCCGACCGGTACGTCACCGACCGGTTCCTGCCCGACAAGGCGATCGACGTGATGGACCAGGCGGGCGCCCGGGTGCGCCTGCGCAGCGCCGGCCGCTCCACCGAGGTCGTCAGCGGCGAGGACCGTCTCGCCAAGCTCCGCCGGGAACTCGAACAGGCCGTCTCCGCAGAGGACTTCGAGAAGGCCTCGGAACTGAAGCGGGAGATCACCCAGGCCGAGGGCGAACTCGCCGGCATCGAGGAGCGCCGGGAAGGCGTCGTCTCGGTCACGGCCTCCGACATCGCGGACGTCGTCTCCCGCCGCACGGGCATCCCGGTCTCCCAGCTCACCGCCAGCGAGAAGGAGAAACTCCTCCGACTGGAAGAGGAGATGCACGCCCGGATCGTCGGCCAGGACGAGGCCGTCACCGCCGTCTCCCAGGCCGTGCGCCGCAACCGCGCGGGCATGGGCGACCCGAACCGGCCCGTGGGATCGTTCCTCTTCCTCGGGCCCACCGGTGTCGGGAAGACCGAACTGGCCAAGACCCTCGCCGCCCTGCTGTTCGGCGACGAGGACCGCATGATCCGCTTCGACATGAGCGAGTTCCAGGAGAAGCACACCGTGGCCCGGCTCGTCGGCGCCCCTCCCGGGTACGTCGGCTACGAGGAAGCGGGCCAGCTCACCGAGAAGGTGCGCCGCCGGCCCTACAGCGTGGTGCTGTTCGACGAGGTGGAGAAGGCCCACCCCGACATCTTCAACACGCTGCTGCAGATCCTCGACGACGGCCGCCTGACCGACGCCCAGGGCCGCACCGTCGACTTCCGGCACTGCGTCGTCATCATGACGTCCAACATCGGCGCGCACCGCATCCTCGACCACAAGGGCGATGTGTCCGACCTCAAGGACGCGTTGATGGAGGACCTGCGGTCCCGGTTCCTGCCGGAGTTCCTCAACCGCATCGACGACATCATCATCTTCCATGGCCTGACCCAGGAAGACCTCGGGCAGATCGTCGAACACCTGCTGGACCGGAGCAAGCGCCGGGTGCGCGCCCAGGGTCTGAAGCTCGAGGTCACGGAAGCGGCCAAGAAACTCCTCATCGCGCACGGCCACCAGCCCGAGTTCGGTGCCCGTCCGCTGCGCCGCACGATCCAGGCGGAACTCGACAACCGCATCGCCACACTGCTGCTCGGCGGTGAGGCCGACCCCGGGGACACGATCGTCGCCGACGTGCGCGACGACTCGCTGCACTGCCTGGTACGGAAGAACGACGACGGCGAACCGCCCGACGCGGGCGGCGCGCAGACCGGGACCTGAGGCGCGCGATCAGCCGCGGTCGCCGGTGGACGCTCCGATCGACACCACGACCGCGGTGGCGTGTCCGTCCGGAGTGTCGTAGTGCACGGAGTCGCCCGGGCGGCGCCCCATCAGGGCGCGGCCGAGCGGGCTCTCGGTGGTGACCAGCGTCTGGTCCAGAGCCTCGGCGATCTCGCCGACCTGCAGCGTTTCCTGGGAGCCGTCCGAGAAGCGGACGGTGACCGTGCTGCCCACGCCGACCGCGTCGGTGGCGGCCGGACCGGCCATGTCCGCTTGGCGCAGCCGCTCGGTGATGTCGTCCATACGGCGGTCCAGGCGGTCCAGCCGATCGGCGCGCTGCAACTCGTCGGCCTGATCGGCGCGGTCGCCGACGTCGGGGGTGTCCCGCAGCGTTCCGGCGACCAGCCGGCGCTCGTCGCGCAGGTCGGCCAGCTCCTGTTCCAGCGCCCGGCGGGCCTCGGCGCTGATCGGCTCGGGCTCACCGGTCATCTCTGCTCCTCCGCTGGAGACGGGACAGCCGGACGAAGATCAATGAGTCCGACATGTCGGATCATACCCATGAGGCGGGGCTCCGGTAGAGGTGCGAAACATCCGGAGATACGGTGTTTGTCGATACGCGCTCCGGAGCCGGACCCCGGAGCGGAGAACCCCGCCCGTTTCCCGTTCAGGAGGTTCCCATGTCCTCGAAGCGACGTCGCAAGAAGAAGTCCCGGCGCAAGCACAACGCGAACCACGGACGCCGTCCCCAGTGCTGAGCTGCCGGAGCGAGGAGCCCCTCGTGAAGCACGTCCGGGCCACCGTCACCGCGGCCGCCTGACGGCGAAGCACCGCCGGTCGTCCGTCTGCGGCCGTCGGTTTGGAGGGTGGGCGCCTGCACCGGCAGACTCATCCCCGTGACCTCCACGACGCCGCACGGACAGGCACCCTCCGCGTCCACCCACGGCCCGGGCCCGGGGCTGCCGTCCGCCGAGGCCCCGGCATGACGTCCGCGGTCGTCGTCGGCGGCGGCCCCAACGGCCTCGCCGCCGCGGCCCTCCTCGCGAAAGCAGGACTCGACGTCACGCTGCTGGAGGCCGCGGACGAGACCGGAGGCGGCACCCGGAGCCACGAGGCGATCCGGCCGGGACTGCTGCACGACCACTGCTCGGCCGTCCACCCCATGGCCGTCACCTCGCCCGCCCTGCGGGCACTGGACCTGGAACGCCACGGGCTGCGCTGGCGGACGGCGGACATCGACTGCGTCCACCCGCTGGACGACGGCGGCGCCGGGGTCCTGCTGCGGTCCGTCGAGGAGACCGCCCGCATGCTCGGCGCCGACGGCGACCGCTACCGGGCCCTGGTCGCACCCTCGGTACGTCACTGGGACGCCCTCGCCCAGGACGTGCTGCGCCCCCTCCTGCGCGTCCCCTCGCACCCGCTGCTCCTCGCGCGCTTCGGCCTGCCGACCACCCTGCCGGCCACCGCCCTCGCCCGCCTCTTCACCACGGCCCAGGCGCGGGCGCTGTGGGCCGGAGTCGCCGCGCACGCGTTCCGCCCCCTGAACCGGCCGCTCACCTCGGCGATCGGACTGGGCATCCTCACCGCCGGCCACGCCGCCGGATGGGCCGTCGCCGAAGGAGGGTCACAGGCCATCGCCCGCAGCATGGAGAGCGTGCTGCGCAAGCACGGCGGCACGATCCACACCGGCGTCCGGGTCACCGACCACCGGCAGATCCCGCCCGCCGACGTGACCGTCCTCGACCTCGACCCCGGCCAGGTCGCCACCGTCTACGGCGACCGGCTGCCGCGCCGGGTACGAGCCGCCTACCGACGCTTCCGCCGGGCCCCCGCGGCCTTCAAGATCGACCTGGCCGTGGCAGGCGGCATCCCCTGGCGCAACGAGCACGCCCGCCGGGCCGGCACCGTGCACCTGGGCGGTCCGCTCGCCGAGGTGGCGCGGGCGGAGCGGGACGTGGCGGCCGGCCGGATGCCCGAGCGTCCCTTCGTCCTGGTCGGCCAGCAGTACCTCGCGGACCCGTCCCGGTCGGTCGGCGACGTGCATCCGGTCTGGGCCTACGCCCACGTCCCCCACGGCTACGACCAGGACGCCACGGAGGCGATCCTGCGGCAGCTCGAACGCTTCGCCCCCGGCGTCCGGGAACGCATCCTCGGCACGCGCGCGACCGGCCCCGCCGACTTCGCCGACGCCAACCCCAACTTCGCGGGCGGCGACATCGTGACCGGAGCCAAGACCGTCCCCCAGCTCGTCCTCGGCGCCCGTCCCACCCTCGCGCCGTACTCCACCGGCCTGCCCGGGGTGTTCCTCTGCTCGGCCGCCACCCCGCCCGGCCCCGGCGCCCACGGCATGTGCGGCGCCGGAGCGGCGGCAGCCGCCCTGCGGCACCTGGGAGTCCGCGCCGCCTGACCGCCGAGTACCGCGCAGGTTGTACGCCGCGCGGCACTACCGCGGCCGGTGGAGCCGGACATCAACTTCCGGGTTGGCGACGCGCGTGAGCCTGATCCGTAACTTGTGTGGCGTGCCGTGAGGCACCCGACACACAGGGGGAAGGAACACGATGCGAACCAACCTGGTCACGAGGACGCTCCTCGCCACCACGACCGTCGCGGCCCTCGCCGCAGGCAGCCTCGCCGCCGCGGGCACCAGCTTCGCCGCACCCGCGGCCGCCCACCCGGCGGTGACCACCGAGGCCGTCACCCCGCAGGCGGTGAACAACCTCGGCCTCAGCACCGCCCAGGCGAAGAAGGTCCAGCGCTGGCTGAAGACCTACTGGCACTACACCGGCTCCGTCGACGGCAAGCTCGGCACCAACAGCTGGAAGGCGTTCCAGCGCTGCCTGAAGAAGTACTGGGGTTACACCGGCCCGATAGACGGCGTCGTCGGCAAGGGCACGGTCAAGGGCCTGCAGCGCCTCCTGAAGAGCGGCTACGGCTACACGGGCCGGATCGACGGCATCGCCGGCTCGGGCACCAAGGCCGCCTTCAAGCGCTTCGCCGACGCCCACTGATCACCACCGGGACGCTGTGACCCGAACGCCCTCCACCCCCGATCCGGACGGGGGCGGAGGGCGACGGATCAGGGATGGAGCTTCTTCCGCTCGGCGAGCATGGCGACGAACTTCTCGATACGGGACGCCCGGGTCTCCGGCTTCCTGGCGTCCTCGACCCGGTAGAGGATCGCGTACCGGTTGCGGCTGTCCAAAGTGGCGAAGAAGTCGCGGGCGGCCGGTGCCGCGTCCAGGGCAGCCCGGAGGTCGTCGGGCACCGTCGCCCTGCTCTGCGCCGTGTACGCCGCCTCCCAGCGGCCGTCCGCCCTGGCCTTCTCCACCTCGCGCAGCCCGGCGGGACGCATCCGGCCCTGCTCGATCAGAGCCGTGGCCTTCTCCCGGTTCACCTGCGACCACTTGCTGCCCTTCCGCCGCGGCGTGAACCGCTGCAGCCAGCGCCGCTCGTCCAGCTTCTTCTTCTGCCCGTCGATCCAGCCATAGCAGAGCGCCGACTCCAGCGCCGTCGCGTAGTCGACCCCGTCGATTCCGGAGCCGCTCCGGGGGATCGTGAACCAGACTCCCCCGACCGCCTCGTGGTTCTCCTCCAACCAGGTCTCCCACGCGTCCTGGGTGGCGAAGGAGAGGACCGGATCCGCCGCTTGCTGTGCTCCTTCAGACATGGCCTTCATGAAAGTCCACCCCCGCGACCGGGTCAACGACCACCTGGGGGGCTTGAGCCGGTGCGGCCGGGTTACCCGGCCCGGTATGGCGAAGCTGCACCTTCCACGGCGAAAAGAGCCGCAGAGCGGCGACGAGGACACGGCGCCGCACGTGCCGGCGCCGGACGAGGCCGGACCCGATCCGGAGGTCGAGCGCGCGGCGCCGGACACCCCCGCGAAACTGCCCGGACGGGCGTGGGTCGCGGTGCTCAAGGGCTCGCTGCGCGAGTTCCGGGACGACGAGCTGACCGACCGGGCCGCCGCCCTGACCTACTACGGCGTCCTGGCCCTGTTCCCGGCGCTGCTGGTGCTGGTCTCGATGCTCGCCATGGCCGGCAGGTCGGTCACCGACAAGGTACTGGCCCAACTGCAGCACTTGGCACCCGGCTCCGCGCGCGACATCGTCACCCGGGCCGTGGAGCAACTGCAGGACAGCGCCGGCATCGGCTCCGTCATGGCCCTGGTCGGCATCGTGCTGGCCGTGTGGTCGGCGTCCGGGTACGTGGCCGCCTTCATCCGCGCCGCCAACGCCGTCTACGACATGCCGGAGGGCCGCCCGGTGTGGAAGATCCTCCCCGTGCGCGTCGGCGTCACGGTGGTGCTGATGGTGCTCGCCGTGGCCAGCGCGCTCATCGTGGTCCTCACCGGCGGCCTGGCCCGCCGGGCCGGACAGGCCCTGGGAATCGGCGACACGGCGCTGACCGTGTGGTCGATCGCGAAATGGCCGGTCCTGGTCCTCCTGGTCACGATGATGATCGCGATCCTGTACTGGGCCGCCCCGAACGCCAAGGTCAAGGGCCTCCGATGGATCACCCCGGGCAGCTTCCTCGCCCTGCTGATCTGGATGATCGCCTCCGCCGGGTTCGCGTTCTACGTCGCGAACTTCGCCTCCTACAACAAGACGTACGGCACCATGGCCGGCGTCATCGTCTTCCTGGTCTGGCTGTGGATCAGCAACCTCGCGATCCTGCTGGGCCTGGAGTTCGACGCGGAGACCGTGCGCCAGCGGGCCATCGCCGGCGGGCATCCACCCCGGGCCGAGCCCTACACCCAGCCGCGCGACACCACGACGTGGGACGAGGAGGACGTACGCCGGCTGGACGAGACGTGATCCCCCCTGCGCAAGCCGGGCACAAGGATGCGCGGGGCGCGCCGGGCCCGGGCCCGGGGGGCCCCACGTCCCGTCCCGCGCCGTCCCCCCCCTCCACCGCGGAA
>NZ_JBVIIT010000017.1:82298-130535 GCF_055569615.1 Streptomyces sp. NPDC031379
GAAACGCTACACCCCCCAAGGCCACCACCCCCCCCCCCCCCCCCCCCCCCCCCCCCCCCCCCCCCCCCCCCCCCCCCCCCGCGCCCGGTCACGCGCCGTACCCTCCGTCCACCGAGAACTCCGCGCCCGTCACATACCTCGCCTCCGGTCCCGCGAGATGGGCCACCGTGGCGGCCACCTCCTCGGCGGTGCCGAAACGGCCCAGGGCGGTCATGGCCGCCTGCCCGTCCGCGTAGGGACCGTCCGCGGGGTTCATGTCGGTGTCGATCGGGCCCGGGTGCACGACGTTCGCCGTGATCCCGCGCCCGCCCAGCTCCCGGGCCAGGGCCCTGGTCAGACCGGTGACCGCCCACTTGCTCAGCGCGTACAAGGTGGCGCCGGGGCCCGGTACGTGCCGGGTGACACAACTGCCGACGGTGATGATCCGCCCGCCGGTCCCCATGAGCGCGGCGGCGGCCTGGGAGGCCAGGAACACCCCGCGGACGTTCACGGCGAGCAGGCGGTCGACGTCGGCGAGGGACATGCCCTCCAGCGGACCCATCAGCCCGGCGGCCGCGTTGTTCACCAGCACGTCCAGCCCTCCGAGCGCCTCCGCCGCACGCCCCACCGCGCCCGCCGCCTCCTCGGCGTCCGCGGAGTCCGCGCGAAGGGCGACAGCCCGCCGCCCCAGCGCCTCCACGGACCGCACGACCTCCTCCGCCGCGTCCTTGCCGTGCACATAGGTCACGGCCACGTCCGCGCCCTCCCGCGCCAGTCGCAGTGCCGTCGCCGCTCCGATACCCCGGCTGCCACCGGTGACCAGGGCCGTCTTTCCGTTCAGGATCGCTTGTGCGTTCATGCACTCATTCCATCGGGCGGCCGTGGGGAACGCTGGCGGTGAACGGACGCCGACCTGGGCCGCCGGCGCGGGCGAGCCCCGGCCGGGGGTCAGCCCTGCCGTGGCCCGCGAGGGCGGACCAGTCCGCTCTCGTACGCGAGGATGGTCGCCTGCACCCGGTCCCGCAGCCCGAGTTTGGACAGCAGCGCGTTCACATGGCTCTTGACCGTGCCCGTGGTCACGCCGAGTTCGCTCCCGATCTCGGCGTTGGTCAGACCGGAGGCGATCTTCAGCAGTACTTCCCGTTCCCGCACGGTGAGTCGGCCGAGGGCTCCCGGGGCCGACAGCGGCGCCGGGGCGCCCTGCGCGAAGGCGCCGATCAGACGCCGGGTCACGGCGGGGGCCAGGATGCCGTCTCCCGAGGCGACGACCCGAACGGCGGACAGCAACTCCTCCGGTCGGGCGTCCTTCAGGAGGAACCCGGAAGCCCCGGCGCGCAGCGCCTCGTACACGTACTCGTCCAGGTCGAAGGTGGTGAGCACCAGCACCCGGGGCCCGCTCTCCAGAGCGGTGATCAGACGGGTCGCGGTGAGTCCGTCCATACCTGGCATCCGGATGTCCATCAGCACCAGGTCGGCGCCTCCGGCGGCGGCGAGCGAGACCGCCGTCGCTCCGTCACCGGCCTCGGCCACGACGGTCAGATCGGGTTCGGCGTCCACGATGGCGGCGAATCCGGCCCGGACCACGGCCTGGTCGTCGACGACGATCACGCGTGTGGCGACGGGGACACCTCCTGGACGGGGGCCCGAACGGGTCCGGCCGGCAACGACACCCGCAGCGTACCGCTCGGTTCACCCACCATCCGCCCCTCACCGGCGGCGACCTGCACGCCCAGGCGCTCGGCGACGGGTCCCGCGACGGCGAGCCGTACGCCCGTCACCGTGATGCGCACGGTGTCACGGCGCCGCCTGAGCGTCACGCGCGCCGGGCCGAGGTCGCCCGCGCCGAGCGCCGCTTCGACGATCCGGTACACCGAGACCTGCACGGACGCCGGAAGGTCACGGGCCGCCTCGGGCAGGCCCCGCAGACGCACCTCGCGGCCGCGGGCGGACAGGACGCGGCACAGCGCGTCGAGGTCGTCGGCGGTCGGCGACGGCGCGAGCCGGTCGTCGGCGTCCTCCGGTTCGCCGAGGCCGCGCAGCATGTCCCGCATGGCGGCCAGCGCGGCCCGGGCCGCGGCGGCCACCTCCTCCAGGTCCGCGCGCCGTGCCGTCGCCACCAGCGACGCCGTGTGGTGCAGCACGGCGTCGCGCAACGTGCCCGCCACCCGCTGTCGTTCCGCCTGCGCGGCCCGGTCCGCCTGCCACATCGAGCTGGCGAACGCGTAGTCGTCGTGGGCCAGGGCGCGCAGGCGGCGGCGCCGTACGAGGAGTCCGGCGCCCCATACGGCGGCGAAGAGGGGAGCCAGCGAGACGTACAGGAGGGCGGCCATGCCGACGGCGTCACCCCACCCGGCCGGCTCACCCGCCAGCACACCGTCGGCGCACGCCACGGTCGTCACCAAGGTCGCCACCGCGAGCGGCGCGGCGGCCACCGCGGGCACCGTGCGCGCGGGCCCCTGCCCGTACGCGGCGATCGCGTACACGGCGAGCGTCTCCACCGCCGCCCCGCCGGTGAGGAACTCCGCCACCTGCGGCGACAGGGGGAACGCGACGACGGCCGTCGCCGCCGGCACACCCGTGGCCAGCACGGTGAGGAAGGCCGCCCACGGGGCGCGTCTGCGCCAGATCAGGGGCAGCGCGTGGAGGGCCAGCAGCGCCGTCAGCACGAGCAGGTCCGGCAGCGCGGCGCGTCTGGTGCCGGCCGGCCAGTCCTCCACCATCGCCAGGGCGCAGGCGAGGGGCAGCAGCATCGCGACGAGGGCGAGGGCGGGGTCGGCGAGCCGCTGCTCCCGCAGGACGTCGCGGCGCCACGCGGGGCCGGGCCGCTGGTGCGGCTCGGCCCCGTCGGGCAGCGTCGCACGGACCCGCCAGCCGCCCTCGCGCGTGGGTCCGGCGGTGAGTTCACCGCCGACCGAGGCGGCGCGCTCCCGCATCCCCGGGACCCCACGTCCGGCGCCGAGACCTCCGGCACCGTGCGGGGCGAAGGCGCGCGACGGGCCGTTCTCCACGGTCAGTTCGAGCAGACCGTTCCTGCGTCGGACGATCACCCGCGCGGCCGCGCCCGGCGCGTACCGCAGGGCGTTCGTGAGCGCTTCGCGGACGATGCCGTGGATCGCCTCGCCCGACGGCCCGGCCAGATCGCCGGGGATGTGGGTGTCGACCGGGCGGCCCAGACGGCCGAACCCCGCGACCAGTTCAGCGATCCGGCCGCTCATCGGCCGGTGCTCCGGGCGATCGGCATCCCGCAGCAGACCGACGAGACGCTGCAACGCCGTGAGGGTCTCGGCACCGGTTCGCTCCGCGAACGCCAGGGCCTCGGCGGCCAGTTCGGGCCGGCTGTCCCGGAGCCTGCGCGCGGCGTCGACCGTGACGACGACCGACGTGAGGTGATGGGCACTCACATCGTGCAGTTCACGGGCGAGCCGCCGGCGCTCCTGGTCGCCCGCGAGCCGACGGGTCTGCTCGGCCCCGGCCAGTCGCCGGGCCGCGGTCAGCCGGCCGGCCAGCCACTGGCGACGCGCCTCACCGAGCCCGGCGCTCAGCAGGTACGTGCCCAGGGAGATGCCCAGCGTCGCCAGAAGCGGCATGCGCAGGCCCTCTTGAGCGGCCGCCAGCAGCCACTCGACGCCGACGGCGGCTGCCACGGCCCGTACCGTGACGGGCACGGGGCAGCGGACCGCGACGGAGTACAGGGCGATCAACGCGCCGATGCCCGGGTATCCGTCCGGCATCAGGAGCGCGCCCAGGACGAGGGTCACCAGCGTGCAGGCCAGTGTCCGTACCGGCGTGTGCCGGCGCCGGCCCAGCGCGGCCGTCTCCACGGCCAGCACGCACACCACGCCGATCAGACGGGGTGTGCCGGATGCTCCGTCCAGGCCCGACCCCGCGCACAGCAGGGCAGTCTGACCGCCTGCCAGGGCCAGGGGAAGAAGCCAGTCACGTGTCGTCTCCATGTCGCCGACGAGCGTAAAGGCCCCTCCGGACGGCCGACACCATTCCACAGGGCGAGACCGGTCCCTATCCGGGGATAGAGACAGCCGTCGTGCCGTGGGCCGATGACGGGGCCCGTGTGTCCCGGGCAGGCTGACGGCATGACGCATCCACCGGTCCCCGAGCCGCTCCCGTACCACCGTCTGGCCCGCCTCTCGACACGCCACCGGTGGTGGCGCCCGCTGGTGGGAACGCTGGTCGTGGCCGTGGCCTACGTCATCGCCGTGATCGTCCTCGACGTCCTGTCCTCCGCGTGGGGCACCAGCAGGGGATACCCCGAGGACGCCGACGGATTCGTGGAGTTCGGGCCGGTGTCGGGCACCGCCGTGGACCTGCTGATGATCGCCGTGGCCATACCGGCCGTGCTGCTCGCCGTGCGGTGGATCGGTCGCCGGCCGGCGGGCACGGTCTCCTCCGCCACGGGGGGACTGAGGTGGCGCTGGCTGGCCCGGTGCGTGCTCACGGCCGTGCCGGTCGTCGCCCTGACGACGGGCGCCATGCTCCTGCTGCCGGCGGACGGCGAACCGGAGCCCCGCTGGGCGGGCTGGTCGCTCTTCGGGCCGGCCCTGGCCATGCTCCTCGTACTGGTTCCGCTTCAGGCCGCCGCCGAGGAGTACGTCTTCCGCGGCTGGCTGACCCAGAGTGTGGGTGCCTTCGTGCGCTCGCCGTGGGTGGCGCTCCTGCCCCAGGCCGTCCTGTTCGCCGCCGCCCACGGCTGGGGCACGCCGTGGGGCTTCGCCGACCTGGTGGTGTTCGGGGCGGCGGCCGGCTGGCTGACCTGGCGGACGGGCGGCCTCGAGGCATCCATCGGACTGCACACGGTCAACAACCTGATGGCCTTCGGCTTTGCGGCGGCGGTGGCCGGCGGGCTCGACAGCGACGAGACGGCGGCCGACGCGCCCTGGGAAGTGGTCGCACTCGACGTCGTCGGCATCGCCCTGTACACGGCGGCCGTGGCGTGGTGGCTGCGCCGCCGCCCACTGGACCGCACGGCCCCGGCACCGCTGCCGCCCGCACCGCCGCCCGCCTACGCCGTCCCGTACGGCCCGTACCCGGCCAACCCCTACGCGTACGGCCCCTACCCGGACGGCCCCTACGCGTACGGTCCGTCCCCGCACGGTCCTCACCCTGGCGCCCCGGTGCCGCACGGCCCCTACCCGGGCGCCCCGGTGCCGCAGCCGTGGCCGGGGCGGCCGGCCGCGGGCCCCTGGGCACCGCCCGGACACCCGGGGGCCGGGGCAGGAGCTGCCGACGGCAACTGAGGTGTCCGGCGGGGGCGTTGTCAGTGCCGGACCGTAGGCTCACCGCAGGGTCGGGTCCTGGAAGCGATGGGGGTGACGGTGCGCAGGCCGGTCGAGGGCGAGGTGCATGTCCACTACGGGGGACGTCGGTGAAGGCGGGACGGCCGCGCGCGAGGCTCAGACGCTGACCGCGATACTCCGTTCGCCGGACGAGCCGTCCAGCTGCCAGTCCCGGGGAGACATCCCGTAGGCGGCGCGGAAGGAGCGGCTGAAGTGGCTGGCGCTGACGAAGCCCCAGCGCCGCGCCACGGCTGCCACACCACCCGACTGTTCCTCGGGCCGCAGCAGGTCCCGCCGGCACCGCTCCAGGCGCTGGGCCCGGATCCAGCCGCCCACCGTGGCCCCCTCGGCCTGGAACAGCTTGTGCAGCGAGCGGACCGACATGAAGTGCGCCGCGGCGATCGAGGACGGCGAGAGGCCGGGGTCGGACAGGTTGCGCATGATGTGGTCCCTCACGCGCACCAGGGTGGTCGCCGCGGCCTCCGGGGTGGAAGGCGTGAGGTGACCGCGCCGCTCCTCGATCAGCAGCGCCAGCAAGTCCAGTGCCGTGGCCGCGACCTGACGGCCCGTCGCCGCGTCGAAGGTCGCCGCCTCCTGCGCCATGCGGGCGAAATACGTCGCCACCAGAGCGGCACTGCCCGCCTCCGGGCGGAAGGCGGTCGCGGTCACCGCCCGCAGATCCTCGTCCCGCACGCGCAGCGCCTGCCGCGGGAAATGGAAGGACGTGAAGCGGAACCTCTCGTCCAGCCGCTTGCGGAACACACGGGAGGAGTCGGACAGGGAGAACTCGCCCGGCCGTATCACGGACTCCCTTCCGTCCTGCTCCTTGAGCGAGGAACCCCGGAGCTGGAGGCTCAGGATGAGGTACTCCTGGTCGTCGCGGGCGATGAGCCGGCTGCTGCGGGAGACCACCTGGGGGCCCGCCTCGACATGGGCGACCTGAAAGGCACCGATCCGCCGGCCGACGATCCTTCCCGGCGACGGTTCCTCCTCCAGAAGGGCGACGTCGAGCGGGACGAAGGTGCGGGCGACGGCGTCGTGCCAGCGCTCCGCGCGGTCGGAGGCGGCGAGCGGCACCGTGGAGAGAACGTGGGACACGGACTTCCTCGAGAAATAGCGCACGGAGCCCGGCTCGCCCTCCCGCACGGGCGGAAGGGCGAGGTCCGTGCGGGTCGTCAGCCGGCCGCGCGGACGGCGTCCCGGATCAGGCCGGCGACCTCCTCGGGCCGGGACACGGCGACCGCGTGGGAGGCGCCCTCCAGCTCCACGACGGTCGCCCCGGCCCGCTTCGCGCCGAAGCGCTCGACCTCCGGGTTGATCGCCTGGTCCGCGCCGGCCACCAGCGCCCAGGACGGCTTGGTCTTCCACGCGGCGGCGGAGGCGGTCTCCTCGAAGGCCGCGGCGGCCAGCGGCCGCTGCGCCACCGCGAGCACCTGGGTGACCTCGGGGGCCACGTCGGCGGCGAAGACCGACGGGAAGGCGTCCGCGGCGATGGTGACCTCGACGGCGTCCTGCCCGCCGGGGACGGGGTACGTCCACTGCTTCAGGTTGCTGACGAGCGGCGACAGCGGGAAACGGCCCTGCAGCTCGCCGAGGCTCTCGCCCTCCTCCAGGACATAGGCGGCCACGTAGACGAGCCCCACCACGTTCTCCGTGGTGCCGGCGACCGTGATCAGCGCACCGCCGTAGGAGTGGCCGACCAGGACGACGGGGCCGTCGATCTGGGCGGCCACGGAGGCGATGTAGGCGGCGTCGGAGGCGAGGCCGCGCAGCGGGTTGGGCGGCGCGATGACGGGTATGCCGTCGCGCCGCAGTTCCTCGATCACCCCGGACCAGCTGGCGGCGTCGGCGAACGCGCCGTGGACGAGGACGACGGTGGGAGTGGAGGCGGTCATGAGGGTGCTGGCTCCTGGGCTCAGGCGGTGTGCAGGGCGGTGTGCAGGGTGCGGACGGCCAGCTCGATGGCCGCCCCGGCCGCGTGGGTGCCACGCAGGGCGTCGAGCATCACGAAGTCGTGGATGATGCCCTGGAATCGGACCGCGGTGACCGGCACGCCGGCCTCGCGCAGCTTGTTCGCGTACGCCTCGCCCTCGTCGCGCAGCACGTCGGCCTCACCGGTGATGACCAGCGCCGGGGGCAGACCCTCGAGCTGCTCGGTGGTGGCGCGCAGCGGGGACGCGGTGATCTGGGCGCGCTCGCCCTCGTCCCTCGTGTACTGGTCCCAGAACCACTGCATGCCGTCGCGGCGCAGGAAGTAGCCGGTGGCGAACTGGTGGTAGGAGGGCGTGTCGAAGTTCGCGTCCGTGACCGGGTAGAACAGCACCTGCTGGACCAGCGCCGGACCACCGCGCTCCTTGGCCATCAGGGTCAGGGCGGCGGTCATGTTGCCGCCGACGGAGTCACCGGCCACGGCCAGCCGCGAGCCGTCGAGGCCCTTGGCCGCACCCTGCTCCACGACCCACTGGGCGACGGCGTAGTTCTGCTCGATGGCGACCGGGTAGCGGGCCTCGGGGGAGAGGTCGTACTCGGGGAAGACCACCGCGGCCTGCGCGCCGACGGCGAGTTCGCGCACCAGCCGGTCATGGGTGTGGGCGTTGCCGAACACCCAGCCGGCGCCGTGGATGTAGACGATGACCGGAAGGGTGCCGGTGGCGCCGGCGGGCTTGACGATCCGCGCCCGGACGCTGCCCGTGGGACCGCCCGAGACGGTGACCCACTCCTCGTCGACGGCCGGCTTCTCGATGTCGCCGGACTGCACCTCGTCGACCGCCTTACGGCCCTCCGCCGGCGGCAGGTCGAACAGATACGGCGGATTGGCGGTCGCCTCCGCGAACTCGGCTGCGACGGGTTCCAGTACCGGCTGCACCGGCGCTACGGCATCGGACATCGAATCTCCTCGTATTTCCTGGGCTGCCGGAAGATCCGGCACACGAGCCGGACGTGTCACTGACTGGTCCGGCGCCGCTGAACGCCACCGTAAATCGGCCGAGCGCAGGGCAATTGCCCGTGAGCGTACGGCCGGTGTACCCACAGCGCACGGGTTCTCCGGGCCGCGCACCCGGTGCGCTGTGGGAAACGGCCCGGTGCGCGGAGAGGAAACACGAAGGAAACCGCCGGACCTAACGTGACGGCACAGCGGCCCGCCGTCGGCCCGTGAATTCACCGTTGCCCGGAAGGGGTCCTGCAAACGTGTCATCCATGCCGGTCGGTGGGCTCGTGCCCCGAGCCACCGACGACCCCGCGGACCTCGTCGTCCGCAATGCGAAGGTCCACACCGGCGACCCGGCCCGCCCGCAGGCCGGGGCGATCGCGGTCCGGGACGGTGTCATCACGGTCGTCGGTGACGACAAGGACGTCGCGCCGCACGTCGGGGCGGGCACCCGGGTGGTGGACGCCCTCGGCCGACGGGTGGTCCCCGGGCTCAACGACAGCCATCTGCACGTGATCCGCGGCGGCCTGAACTACGTACTGGAGCTGCGCTGGGACGGTGTTGCGACCCTCCGCCAGGGCCTGGCCATGCTGCGTGAGCAGGCCGCACGCACCCCCAAGGGCCAGTGGGTACGGGTGGTGGGCGGCTGGTCGGCAGAGCAGTTCGCCGAACGGCGGCTGCCCACCGTGGCCGAACTGAACGCGGCCGCCCCGGACACCCCGGTCTTCGTCCTGCACCTGTACCAGTCGGCCGTGCTCAACCGCGCGGCGCTCGAGGCCGCCGGATACGGCAGGGACACCCCCGACCCCAGGGGCGGGCAGATCGTGCGCGGCCGGGACGGGGAGCCCACCGGCATGCTGCTGGCCGCGCCCAGCGCCCTGATCCTGTACTCGACCCTGGCGAAGGCGCCCGTGCTCCAGGGCGCGGACAGGAAAACGTCCACCCGGCATTTCCTGCGCGAACTGAACAGGTTCGGGCTGACCTCGGCCATCGACGCGGCCGGCGGATTCCAGAACTTCCCCGAGAACTACGGCACCGTGCGGGAACTGGCGGAATCCGGCCAGTTGTCGCTGCGGATCGCCTATCACCTCTTCCCGCAGACGGCCGGGCAGGAGCTGGCCGACCTCGCCCGCTGGATCGACATCGCCCGTCCCGAGGACGGCGACGCCTGGCTCCGGCTCAACGGCGCGGGCGAGAATCTCACCTGGGCGGCCGCCGATTTCGAGAATTTCAGCCAGCCGCGCCCCGAACTCGCATCCGACTACGAGGCCGAGTTCGAGAAAGCGGTACGCCTCCTGATGGAGAACGGCTGGGGTTTCCGGCTGCACGCCACCTACGACGAGACCATCCGCCGGGATCTCGCCGTCTTCGAGAAACTGGCCGCGGACGGGCTCTTCCCGGCGGGCAACCGCTGGCTGTTCGACCACGCGGAGACGGTGTCCCCGGCGAGCCTCGACCGGATCGCCGCGCTCGGCGGCGCGCTGTCCGTACAGAACCGCCTGTCCTTCCAGGGCGAGGCGTTCCTGCGCCGCTACGGCCCCGGAGCCGCCGCCGACGCCCCGCCGGTCCGCGCCATGCTGGAGCGCGGCCTGACCGTGGGAGCCGGCACGGACGCCACCCGCGTCTCCACCTACAACCCCTGGGTCGCCCTCCACTGGCTGGTCAGCGGCCGTACCGTCGGTGACCTTCCGCTGCGCCCGCCGGCGAACCGCGTCGACCGGACGACGGCGCTGGAGATGTTCACCCGCGCCGGCGCCGTCCTGACCGGCGAGGACGAGGTCAAGGGCGTGCTGCGGCCGGGCTGCTACGCGGACCTCGCCGTGCTGTCCGACGACTACTTCACCGTGCCCGAGCCCGACATCGCGCACATCGAGTCCCTGCTCACCGTCACCGGCGGCCGGATCGTCTACGGCGCCGCCGAGTACGAGGGCCTCGACGAGGAACTGCCGCCCGTCAGTCCCGGCTGGAGCCCGGTGGCGCACTACGGCGGCTACCAGGCGTCCCGGCCCGGCGCCCCCGGCTCCGCGGGCGCCCGCCAGGCCGAACTGATCGGTGAGGCCGTCGCCGAGTCGGAACAGCACCGCGCCTGGCGCGTCCGCCGCGGCCTGGTCGCGGACGCCGCGCACCCGCCCTTCGACCCCTGCTTCGCCCTCTGAGCCCCGGTGCCTCACCGCTGAAGCACCGCACATCACCCACTCACCGGAAAGGTTCCGTCATGGCCGACATCAACGAGGTCACCTCCGCTCCCAGCCCTGACCTGCTCACCCCCGACAACTGCGCCGTGCTGTTCGTGGACCACCAGCCGCAGATGTTCTTCGGCACGGGCAGCGGCGACCGCACCGCGATCATCAACTCCACTCTGGGCCTGGCCAAGGCCGCCAAGGTGTTCGACGTGCCGGTCGTGCTGAGCACCGTGGCCGCCGAGTCCTTCTCCGGCCCGGTCCTGCCGCAGCTCGCCGACGTCTTCCCCGAGCAGAAGATCATCGACCGCACCACCATGAACGCCTGGGAGGACCCCGCCTTCGTCGAGGCGGTCAAGGCCACCGGCCGCACCAAGCTCGTCATCGCCGGTCTGTGGACCGAGGTGTGCGTCGTCCTGCCCGCGCTCTCCGCCCTCGCCCAGGGCTTCGAGGTGTACGTCGTCACCGACGCCTCCGGCGGGGTCAGCCCCCAGGCCCACGAGCACGCCGTCCAGCGCATGATCCAGGCCGGCGCGGCCCCGGTCACCTGGGTGCAGGTGCTGCTGGAGCTGCAGCGCGACTGGGCCCGCTCGGAGACGTACGTGCCGGTGACGGAGGTGGTGAAGGAGCACGGCGGCGCCTACGGCCTCGGCCTCGTCTACGCACAGGCCTTCATCGGCGGGCACGCGGCCGGCTGAGCCCGGCCTCCACGGCACACCCCGTCAGGAACAGGCAGGAGAAGATGAACACGGGACTGCTGGTCCTCCGGCTCGTGGTGGGACTGCTCATCGCCGGGCACGGAGTGCAGAAGGTGAGCTTCCACCTCGGAGGCCATGGCTTGGCGGGCGGCACCGAGGAGTTCCGCCACGACGGATTCCGCGGCGGCCGGCTGACCGCCGTCGTCGCGGGAGCCAGTCAGATCGGCGCCGGCCTGTTCCTGACCGCCGGGCTGCTCACACCCCTCGCGGCGATGGCCGCCATGGGCGTGATGACGGTCGCGGGTACCGTCAAACGGTCCCATGGGCTCTGGGTGCAGAACGACGGCTACGAGTACCCGCTCGTCCTCGTCGCCGTCTCCGCGGCACTGGTCCTCACCGGGCCCGGCCGGTGGTCCCTCGACCGGGCACTGGGCATCACCGACTGGCCGGTGTGGATCGTCCTGCCGGCGATCGTGATCGGCCCGACGAGCGGCCTGCTCACCCGGCTGGTGCTGCACCGCGCGTCCGCCCCGGCCGAAGGGACGCCGTATGCGCCGGCTGCTGACTGACGCGGCCCGTACGCTCGTACCGCCCGCGGGGGACCGGCACGGTCCGCTGCCCCCGCTGATGCTGACCCTGACGGTGGTCACCGGCCTGGTCGACGCGGTCAGCTATCTCGCGCTCGGGCACGTCTTCGTCGCCAACATGACCGGCAACGTCGTCTTCCTCGGCTTCGCGCTGGCGGGCACCGCCGGCCTGTCGGTGTCCGCCTCCGTGGTGTCCCTGGCGGCGTTCCTCACCGGGGCGCTCGCCGGAGGCCGGCTGGGCACACGGTTCGCGGCGCACCGCGGGCACCTGCTGCGGGCGGCCGCCGGTGCCCAGGCGGTCCTGGTCGCCGTCACGGTGGCCGTGGCCGCGTGGACCGGGGGCCGGGTCACCAACGGCGTCCAGTACACCCTGATCGTGTTCCTCGGGCTGGCCATGGGGCTGCAGAACGCCGTCGCCCGCCGCCTCCGCGTGCCCGATCTGACCACCACCGTGCTGACCCTGACGCTGACCGGGCTGGCCGCGGACTCCTCGCCGGCCGGCGGCGAGGCGCCACGGCCCGGCCGGCGGATCCTGTCCGTCCTCGCCATGTTCGCCGGTGCCCTGGCCGGAGCCCTGCTGGTCCTGCACGGCCACGTCGTCCTCACCCTGGGCCTGGCACTGCTGTGCCTCGCGCTCACCTCGGTGACCACACACCGCCTCTCGGCCGGCGCCGCCGACTGGGCCCGGCCGCACCCCTGAGGACGGCGTCCCACGGTCCGTCCCGGCGCGCGGGGTCGCGCCGTTCGCGCGGGGTCGCCCCGTACGTCGCGACTCCGCCGGCCGGCGCAGCAGGGTCCGCCGGCCGGGGTCCCCTCGTCCGCGAACAGCCTCGGGAAACCGCCCGGGGGAAGTCCGGCGACGGCGGTCGGTGCACCTCGTGGAAGCGGATGCCGCCCGGTCCGAGCCGCGCCCCTCCCGTGCGCACCCCGGTCCGTCGTCAGCCGACGCGGTCGGCGATGGCCTGCGCGCACACCAGGGCCTCGGTACGCGTCGTGTCCACCTCCAGGTCGTAGACGACTCCCCGGTGCACCAGCTCCGCCTGGGCCGCGGCCATGCCCCGGGCCCGGTCCCCGCGCGCGATCTCCCGCCCGGCGGCGACCGCGCCGTCGCACCTGACGCCGACCCACAGGACGGCCAGCCCGGCCACGGCCTTGCGCCACCGCTCCTGGGAGGCCGCTCCGCCGAGGAAGACATCGTCGACGACGACCCTGGCGCCCGCCCGCGCCATGGCCGCGATGCCCTCCATCCAGGCGGCCTCCAGCGCCCGGAAGTCCGCTCCGACGCTCACCCCGCCGTCATCCGCGAACGTGATGCCCTCGTCCGCCGCCCGCGTCTTCGCCGGCAGCGCGTCGACGAGCGAGTCGATCCCGAACGCCAGCCAGGACCCGGGCAGTACGGCCTGCAGGCACCGCACCATCCCGGACTTCCCGGAGCTGGAACCACCGTTGAGAATGATCATCTGAGGCGTCACGCCGCCACAGTAGGCCGACTCCCCGGCGACGGGAAACGAGATACGGCGGACACCGCGCCGACGCCGGGGGACGCGCCGGGCGCTGGGGGACCAGGACCGGTGCGCTCCCGGTCAACTCCCCGCGCGCGCCTGCGCCTACGGTCAGAAGCGGACGCAGCCGCCGACCGCCTCCCACCCTCGCACCCCAGTGGACCCGTATGAGCGCCGCCCCCTCACCCGCGCCGACCATCGCGCCGCAATCCCCCTGGTCCCCCCTCGCCGCCCGCGTGTTCCGGGCGCTGTGGATCGCCCAGCTGGTGTCCAACATCGGCAGCTGGATGCAGACGGTGGGCGCACAGTGGCTGCTGATCGGGAACGACGCGGCCCTGCTGACCCTCGTGCAGACGGCGTCCAGCCTGCCCGTCGTCCTCCTGGCCCTGCCCGCCGGTGTGGTCGCCGACCGCTTCGACCGCCGCTCGGTGCTGCTCGCCGCGCAGGGCGCGCTGCTCGCGGTCTCCACGGTGCTGACCGTGCTGGCGTTCACCGGCGCGCTGACGCCGACGATCCTGCTCGCCCTGACCTTCCTGCTGGGCTGCGGCACCGCCCTGATGGGCCCGGCCTGGCAGGCGATCCAGCCGGACCTGGTGGAACGCCGGCGACTCGGTCAGGCGGCCGCACTGGGCGCGGTGAACATGAACCTGGCCCGAGCCGTCGGACCGGCGCTCGGCGGGGCGGTGGTCGCGGCCGCGGGCGTGGGCTGGGTGTTCGCCTTCAACGCGGCCTCCTACCTCGGCATCGCCGCCGTCCTGCTGCGATGGAAACCCGCCCCGAGGCCGGCCGCCGTCGGCGCCGAACGGCCGGCGGCCGCCCTGCACGCGGCCCGCCGCTACGTGGCGAACGCGCCCGGTGTGCGCCGCGTGCTGCTGCGCACGCTGCTGTTCGTGCCCGGCGGTGCCGCCCTGTGGTCGCTGCTGCCGCTGACCGCGCACCGCTTCCTCGGCCTCGGCTCGGGCGGATACGGACTGCTGCTGGCGGCGGTGGGGGCGGGTGCCGTGGCAGGGGCGTTCCTGCTGCCCCGCGTCCGGCGTGTGCTCGGCGCGGGCGGCACGCTCACCGCCGGTGCGCTGGTCTTCGCGGCGGTGCTGGCGGTGCTGGCCACGGTCCGGGTGCCGTGGCTGGTGGTGCTCGCGCTGCTGCCCGCCGGGGTCGCCTGGATCGGCGTGCTGTCCACCCTCAACGCGGCCGTACAGACGCGGCTGCCGGGCTGGGTCAGGGCCCGTGGACTCGCCGTCCATCTCGTGGTCTTCCAGGGCGGACAGGCCCTCGCCGCACCGCTGTGGGGTGTGGTGGCCGACCGGCTCGGGCTCACCGCCGCCCTGCTGATCGCCGGGGCCGCCCTGCTGCTCGGCGCGGCCGTCGGCCACCGCCGGCCGCTGCACGGCACCGAGGGCCTCGACCCTTCACCCTCCGACCACTGGCCCACCCCTCCGCTGCTGTTCGAGCCCGGTGCGGCGGACGGCCCCGTGCTGGTCTCCGTCGTCTACCGGGTCGGGCCGCGGGACCGCGCCGAGTTCACCGCCCGTATGACCCGGGTCGCCCGCTCCCGGCGCCGTACGGGAGCGCTCACCTGGGGGCTGTACCAGGACGGCGGCGACCCGGAACGCTTCGTCGAGAACTACCTGGTCGCCTCCTGGTCGGACCACCTCGCCCAGCACCACTCCCGGCTGACGGCCACCGACCGCCGGGACGAGGAGCGGGCCAGGGAACTGCTCGTGCCGGGCACCCGGCCCGAGGTGACCCACGCCTTCGACTCCCTCACCGGTCCGCTCGTCCCGGCGGCCGCGGACCGGGCGACGGCACCGTCGGACGACACGGGGAACGCCCGGGACGGCACTCGGGACGGCACTCGGGACGGCAAGGGGCACGGCTGACCGCCGCCGGCGAGGTGCACGGTGTGCGCGTGTGAGCCCTGGACGCGCCCCCGCCCGTGCGAGAAGACTGCGACTGACGGCGAGGCGGTGGCCAACGGATCGTCCGAAGCAGTCCGCCCGTCCCCAACTCCTCGGGAAGAAAGGTCGGCCGCTGTGCTGTTGCGTCTGCCCACGTCCGTGTCCGAAGCGCAGGAGTGTCTGGCCGCGGGTGCTGTGCCGATCGGTGGGGCGACCCTCGTGTGGGCCGCCTGGCAACGCGACGGCTTCCCCGAACTGGCCGTCTCCCTGCGCGAGTTGCCGGAAGCCAACATCATCGGGCGGGAGTCCGTGGGCGCCGCCGTGATCCTGCACCGGATCGACGACCGGGTGCCCGACGTCCTGCGCCTGGCGGCCGCCACGGTGGGCACCGGCGCCGTACGGCGGACGGCGACCGTCGGCGGGAACCTGGTTGGCAGCACGCTGCGCTGCCTGCTGCCCGCGGCGCTGGTCCTGGACGCCCGGGCGAGGGTGCTGGACGCCGAGGGCGTGCACGAGACCGATCTGGCCGAAGTGGTGGCCAAGCGCCCCGCGCTGCTCAGCCTCCACTGGCGTGCGCCGATCGCCTCCGCGTACCGCAAGCTGCCGGCCGAGCCGGGCGGGGCGCCGCCACTCGTCGTCGCCTCGGCGGTGCACGCCGACGACGGCGCGGGCAGCCGCCTTCTGGTCGCCGTCCGCGACGGCTACGACGTGTTCAGCGGTGGCACCGCAGGCGGCACGGACGCCGAGCAGGCCCTGCACGCGCTGCGCGGGACGGCGCTCGGTGAACTGCCGCCCGCCGTCTGGGAGATCGTCGACTCGCAGGTCACCGGTCTTCTGGAGGGTCGCGGCAACCGGGAGGACCCCCAGCGGCCGTAGGACGTCCGGGTTCCGCCGTACGGGTCCTCGAGGGAACTCCGGCCGCACCCCGTTCGTCTTCCTGTACCAGCGGCCTCTCCTTCGTGGCAGGCCGGAGCTGCGCGGAGGTCGAGCGATGCCCAGAACGCCGGCGGGCAGGATCGTGTACTGGTCCGAGCGACTCGTCGAGGAGGTGATCGATTCCAACGGCATTCGCGTCGACCCCCGGCTCAAGTCGGTCGTCAAGGTCGGCGCCGCCGGCGCGGGAGTCGAACTGAGCGGTCACGAACGCGGCAAGGCCACCCGCTTCGAGATCATGAAGAAGGTCTCGAAGAAGCTCGGCGACGAACTCGTGTCCGACCTCGACACCCCCGGACCGCTCCATCTCGTGCAGGGCCGGGGACAGGCCGACGTCACCGAGTTCCAGCGGTGGGGTACGCCGGCGGAGCACGGCCCGCGCCAGGAGTCGTGCCTGGTGCACGTCCGGACGGACAGCAGGCGCGGGCGCCGCGTGGACCTGTGTCTGTTCGGCAGCCTCGGCAACCTGACGGGATACACGGCGCCGCAGGAGCAGGCCACGGGGTGGACGTCGTCCGCCGCTCCCGCCATCGAGGAACTCGTCGCCACCCGGGGAGCGAGGATCCCTCGTTCCTACGACGACGAGTCCGTCGCGGTCGAGGCGTTGAGAACCGCGCTCCACCAAGGAGCGCACGCGGCCTCCTCCGGACGTCCGGGGCGCCCCGACACCCGCGCCTACACCGTCGCGGGCATCGAGAGCTGCCAGTTCGCGGCCGTCGTCTACAAGGACGTCACGCTCAGCCCGGGCCGCTGGGACTTCGGGCACGAGCCGGAGCTGAACGGCGCCCAGCGCATCCTCGTGGGCGCCCCGCTGTGGCTGCGGGCGACCGGCCCCTAGGAGACGTGGACGCCGATCCTCGCGAGGTCGGCGTGAGCGAGTTCCACCCGGCGGGCGGCGCTGGGGCGGTCGTGGAGCCGCGCCTGCGCCTCGAGTTCGCGCAGCGCGGCACGCACCGACTCCGTGTCCCCGCGCGCTCCGTGCAGCAGGACCGGTGCGGACAGCGCCCGCAGGTACCGGTCGACGAGGTCCCGCCGCCCGTACTCCACCACCAGGGTGCGATAGGCCGCGGTTCCCCTGTTGAAGCCGCTCACGGCGGCCGCGTCACGACCGCACCGCATGGCGAAGGCGCCGAGCCGGAGCGCAGCCTCCCCGCACAGGTGCTCGACACTCGCACCGGGGTGCCGGGTACTCAGCCAGACCAGCTTGCCCACGAGTTGGCCGAGCAGCATGGAGGCGTCGCGTGGCGAGGCCTTGGCCCCGATGTCGGACGCCGAACTCAGGTCGCGTTCGAACACGGCCAGCTGAGCGGGAAGACCACCCGACGTGACGGCGAGCAGCGCGCGCAGCTCCCGCTGCTGCTCGCGCAGTGCCTCGAACATGAAGGCGTGCACGTCGGCGCCCCTGCGGTGGGCGGGTTTCGGCGAGGTGGGCAGCCACCGGCTGACGAAGCGGGCTGCGCGGCCGAGGGCCGGATCGTCGGTCGCCAGAGTGCCGTGCCGGGACAGCGTCTGCTCCAGGGCGCGCTCGGCCCCCTCGATGTCGCCCAGACAGAGCAGTGCGGTCGCGAGCACGCCGGTCACCCGCGAGGCTTCCGTGGCGAGGTCGCTCCGGCCCTGACCGATCAGCGCCGCGTACTGGTCGACGGCGCGGCGCGCCGCCTCGGCCGCCTCGGCGTGCGAGCCGTACAGCAGGCGTGAGTTGGCCACCCGCTGGATGCTCTGCGCCAGCTCCGCCGACACGGCGTCACCGCCGGCCGACCGCACGAGCGCGGCGTGCGCCGCCTCCTGTGCCCGCAGAGCCGGTTCGTACGCGCCGAGGTCGTCGTAGACCCCGGACAGCGTCTCCAGGGCCAGCACGTACATGACGGCCGTCTCCGGCCGCAGGGCCGGGTCGGTGTCGCCCGCCCCACCCGCGGGGTCACCGGACGCGCCCAGGAGGTCGAGAGCCAGGTTGCAGGCGTCCAGCGCTTCCCGCGCCCGGCCGGTGCGCCGCAGCCACACCGCCCGGAAGCGGTGGACGGCCGCCGCCTCCGGGTCGGGCACGGGGGCGTGGTCCGCGTACTCGGGCGCGGCGAGGATCTCCAGCGCCTCGGCGAGACAGCGCTCGGCCTCCTCGGGCGCATCGGCGTCGAGCGCGACGAAGGCGAGCTTGGTCAGCGCGTGGAGGAACCTGGGGCCCCAGACGGCCAGGCCGTCCAGCGCGGTGAGCCGGCGCCACAGGTCGAGGGAGGTACGCGCGTGTTCCAGGCCGCGCACCGGGTCCTCCAGGACCCCCACGAGATTGGCCAGGTTGTCATGGGCCCGGGCCAGGTGGTCCGCGTCGCCGGCGTCGCCGGCCAGAAGCACGGCCTGTTCCAGGTGGCGCACCGCTTCGGCGTAACTGTCGCGCGCGGCATGCACCCGGTCGGCCGCCTCCTCGTCCCGGCCGCGCAGGATCAGTGCCTCCCCCAGGCGTCCGGCCAGCTGGTGGATGCCCTCGTCGCGCACCATGGCGGTGAGCACCTCGACGGCGGCGGCCGCCTGCCCCGGTGTCCCCGCCTGCGCCCGCTGGAGGCAGACGGTGGCACGCATCTCGCGCGCCTGCCGGTCGGCCGGCGCCCGCTCGAGGCGCTCGTCCAGCAGTGCGTCGATCTTCCCCCACAGCTCGGCAGCGCGTCGGCCGTCGCCGCGCGTGCTCTCCACGGCGGCCAGGTTCATCAGGGTGGGGACCACGTCGAGCGGGTCGTCGGAGCTGGCGAACTCCTCCGCGGCGGCCTCGTACAGCTCGACGGCCCGCGCCGTCCGGGCCCCGTGATGCCCCCTGGCGCCCCGGACACCCCGGTCGCTCAGGACGTTCGCCTCCAGCACCAGCGCGTGGCCCAGGACGCTCCGGTCCTCCGGACCGCCCGGCAGGCTTCGGGCCAGATCCACGGCACGCTCGGCGGTGTCGAGGGCGGCGGCCAGGTCGCCGGTACGGCGCTGGAGGTGGCACAGCGAGCCGAGGACGGCCGACAGCAGACGGCTGTGGTCGTCGGTCAGCCGGCCGACGAGGTCGGCGGCCGTCCCCAGTTGCGCGAGGGCGCCGTCGACGTCGCCGAGCGCTTCGAGCACCCGGCCCGTCTCGGCCGCACAGCGGCCGCGCGCGTACGCCGTCTCCGGGGCGTCCCGCCCGGGCAGGCCGTCGAGCACCCGCCGGGCCTCCCGCAGCGCGCGCAGGTCGCCGAGCAGCTGGGCGCGCGGCCCGCCCACGTCGAGCGGCCAGAAGTCCACGGCGGCCCGCTCGTCGAGGCCCGCGGTGCGGTAGGCGTAGTGCAGCAGACCGCGCGGGTCGCTCCACGTTCCGCCGCCGGGGGCCCGCCGTTCGTACCGCGGCTGCGCCGGGATCGTGGCGGTCGAGGGCCGGGGAGGCCGGACCACCGCGAGGGGCTCGCCGGTCTCCTCCTCCGCGATCCGCAGGACGGACTCGGCGAGTTCACCCAGCGGGTGCGGGCGTTCGCCGGGCTCCGTGCGGAAGCAGCGCTCGAGCAGGTCGGCCAGCGCGGGCGGCACGCGCAGCGACCTCGGTGTCAGGGGCCGCGTCCGGGCGGCCTGCAGTACCAGGCCGGCCACGGTTCCCGACGGCCAGGTGCGCTCGCCCACCAGCAGTTCCAGGACGGTCACCGCCCAGCTCCACACGTCCGCGGGGACGCCGACCCGCTGTCCCCCGGCCTGTTCGGGCGAGGCGTACGCGGGGGTGCCGGCGGCGGCGCCGGAGACCTGCAGGGAGGCCTCGGAACCGGGGCGCGGCGGGTGCAGCTGCTGGCGCAGGATGCTGCGCATCAGCTCGCGGTCCGCTTCGTCGGTGTCCGGCACGGCGGTGATGTACTGGACCACCGCTTCGAGTTGCAGGCGCTGCTCCTCGCCCCAGGCCGGCGCCGCGGCCAGTCCGAAGTCGGTCAGCCGGACCGCGCCGTGCCCGTCGACCAGCAGGTTGGCCGGCTTGATGTCCAGGTGCAGCAGACCGCCCTCGTGCGCGGCGGCGAGTCCCCACGCGCACTGGGCCGCCGCCGTCAGGACGCGACGCAGCGCGGCCCGTTCACCGCCTTCGTGCAGTGTGCCGGAGCGCAGGTGGTCGGCCAGCGAGCCGCCGGGAGCGTACTCGCTGAAGACGACGACCTCGTCGCCGAGACTGCGGGCGAACCGGCAGGGCGTGATGTGCGGGTGGGCGGGCAGGTCGATCCAGCGCCGCACCTCCGCGAGAAGCCTCCCCTGGTGTGCCGGGTCGGCGCTGTGCAGACGCTTGACCGCGTACCGCTCGCCGGTACGGCGCGAACGGACCAGTACGACACCGGCGAACCCGCCGCTGCCCAGCGGCCGTTCCACCGTGAACTCCGTCAGTAAGGTGCTGCCCGCTTCCACGTCAGCTCCCCTTGAGTGCGGCGCGCAGCGCCTCTGCGGTCGAGAAGCCCCCGTCGGGTTCATCACTGAGCGCGTGGTCGAGGACCTCGCACAGGCCCCGCGGCAGGCCGGCGACCCGCTTGCCGACGGGCACGACGGGGCTGGTGGCCACGGCCAGCCAGGGGTCCCAGCCCGGCGGGAGGTCACGCGGCGTGGCACCGGTGAGCACGTGGTAGAGCGAGGCGGCGGTGGACCACACGTCGACCTCGGGGGTCGCGTACTTGTAGTTGATCAGCTGGGCCCTCGGCATGAAGGCCGGAGTGCCCATGACCGCGCCGGTGCGGGTCAGTCCGCTCAGCCCCGCGCTGTCGTACGCCTTGGCCAGCCCGAAGTCGGCGAGTTTGGCGGTGGTCCGCCCGTCGGGGCCGGAAGCCAGCAGGATGTTGTGGGGCTTGATGTCACGATGGACGAAGCCGTGCTCCTGGTGGATCCGGCCGAGCCCGGCGAGCACACCGTCGAACAGGTCCAGGGCCTGACGCGCGGGCAGCGGTCCGTCGCTGCGCACCCGGTCCGCGAGACTGCCGCCCTCGCACAACTCCATGACCAGGCAGCAGGCGTCGGCCTCCGCCGGCGAGGCGCCGTCCTGGGGCCCTGTGCGCTCCACCCCGACCACGTGCACCACGTGCGGGTGACGCAGTGCCATGCAGACGCGGACCTCACGGGAGAAGCGGGCCACCTCCTCGTCGGCCCCCGCGGGCGCCTGGATGACCTTCAGAGCACGGCGCTCGCCGCTCTCCGTGTGCACGGCCGCGTAGACCACGCCCATGCCCCCGCGCCCCAGTTCCCCCTCCACGACCCACGCCCCGAACCGCACCCGGCATCCCTCCCCGTGTGCCCGGCCCCCATCGGCCGTGCTGGTGAACTCAGGCTACTCACAAGCGAGTCGGGGCGCATGACCTCGCCGCACGGTCCGCCGCACGTCGTTTCGCGCGGCACACCGGGCCGGACGGGGCATGCCGGTGCGGTGAGAGCACGCAGCGCCGATCACTCGCGCGAGTGACGACACACCGACGGCACCACGGGGCTCACTCGGTGCCGGTGCCGGTGCCGGTGCCGGTGCCGGTGCCGGGTGCCCGCGTCCGTGTGGTCCGCCCGGTCAGATGCCGTCGATGCGGTCGAGCAGTTCCCGGGCCTCGACGGTGCGGCGATGGTCCGGGCCGAGGGCGGTCCGGGAGGAGTCATGGGCGGTGACGGCCAGGGCGCGCGCCTCGGCGGCCCGGCCCAGCCCCAGCAGAGCGGTGGCCCTGGCCAACTCGACGGCGCCGGTCTCCGGGCGGCACTGTTCCTCGGGCATGCCGCGACGCAGCCCGTCGGCGCGCTCGGCCTCGGCGAGAGCCTCCTCGTGACGGTCCTGACCGCTCAGGCTGCGGGTCAGGCCGAGCCGCAGGACCAGGGTGAGCCGGTCCGGTACGCGGTAGGCGGCGAGGGCCTCGCGGGCTACCGCCTCGGCCTCGGCGTGACGCCCCTGCCCGTTGAGGGCGAAGATCTGGCCGTTGCGGGCGGCCGTCGCTGTGAGCGCCATCTGCGGCCCCGTGCCGCGCTCCGCCGTCCGCGCCACGGCCGCGCATTCCGCCTCGCATTCGGCGTATCGGGCGACCGCGCTCAGCGCCTGCGCGCGGTCCGAGCGCAGCTTCAGGGTCTGCGGGTGCTCGGCGCCGAAGAACCTGCCGAACACCGGCAGCAGTCCGTCGTAGGCGGCGATGGCCTCGTCGTGGCGGCCCTGGGTACTCGTCGCGAGCGCGGCGATGCCGAGCGCCAGCGGCACGTACGGATCGTCGCGCAGCGCGGACCGGGCAGCGGCCACCGCGCGTGCCTCGGCCTCCGCCTCGGCATGGCGCCCGGCTTGGTACAGGGCGATGACCTGGGCCAGTGGGGAGGCCGCCGTCCGCCCGGTGTCGGTTCGGCCGCGGGACCGGAAGAGTTTCATGCCCGGAGCATACGGATGCCGTGTACACGACGGCCCGGGCACCCCGGGGACCGCACCAGGACGCGGAGGACCGGGTGTTGACGGGAGACGCCTGGTTGTAGCGTGGCCGGGTGACGGCGAACAACGTGTACCGGGAACTGGGCGAGGCCGCCTGGTCGTGGGTACTGAACCAGGTCCGCGAGGACGACGGCCCGTGGCTGCCGGAGACGGTGGCCGAGGACGGGCAGGGCACGGCGGCCGAGGACGACCGGGGCACGGGACCCGCGCAGGACCGCGACACGCTGTACGCGGGGATCGCCGGCCTCGCCCCGGTGCTGGCGGAGATCCGGCAGTACCGGGAGCTGAGCGAGGGCGAGCGGACGCTGGCGACCGGGATCGTGGCCCGGCTGTCGGCGAAGGCGCGGGAGAGAACCGAACCGTCCCTGTACGACGGCCTGGCCGGCGATGCCATGGCGCTGAAGCTGCTGGCCCCGGGCACGGAGTCGATCGCCCTGCGGCGGCTGGCCGACCTGGCCACCCCCGAAGGATGGAAGACCACACTCGACTTCCAGCCCGGTTCCGACGCGCCCCTCAACGACATCATCATGGGCACCGCAGGCGTGGTGCTCACCGCGGTCTGGGCGGGCGGCGAGTTCGCGGAGGCGATCGCGACGATTGGCGGTGAGGCCCTGCTGCGAGTCGCGGACCGGACGGCGTCGGGCCTGGACTGGGGGATGGCTCCGGGCGCGGAGCAGAAGTGCCCGAACTATTCGCACGGCACGGCCGGTGTGGCCTCGGCGCTGGCCGTGGCGGGCGCGGCATTCGGCCGTGCGGACTTCGTCGAGGCCGCGGTGCAGGGGGCGCGGCACGTCCTGGCGGTGGGCTCGTGGGAGGACGACGGCTTCATCGTCCCGCACACGATCCCGCCGTCGCGACGGGAGGTGGAACCGGTGACGTACACCTGGTGCCACGGTCCGGCGGGCACCTCGCACCTGTTCGCGGCGCTGCAGCACGCGGGCGTGCCCGAGGTGTCCGGCTTCGGGGCCGGCGAGCTGCGGGACCGCTGCCTGACCTCGATCCTGACCTCGGGCGTCCCCGAACGCCTGCGGCCCGGCTTCTGGGACAACGACGGCCGCTGCTGCGGAACCGCGGGCGTCGGGGACGTGCTGCTGGACGCCGCGCAGGACTGTGGGACGCCGGCCAGGGCTCGGACCCTCGTACGGGCGGCACGCAGGATGGGCGACGCGTTGGTGGAGCGCGCCGTCAGGGACGGGGCGGGTGCCCGCTGGCGCTTCCTGGAACACCGCGCGGACCCACCGCTGCTGCCCCCTGGCACGGCATGGATGCAGGGCGCGGCCGGCATCGCGGCGTACCTCCTGCGCCTCGCGCGCTTCCTCGAGGCCGGTCCGGACACCCCGGTGGTGGACCGCCCGGACCAGTGGTGGGCGGTGCCCGCACGCCTGCGCGTAACTCCGGTGCCCGCGCGGGGAGTCGAGACCGTCGGCTGACCTTCCGGGGACGGCGCCGGGTACGTGGGGGATCCCCGCCCGCCCGAAGGATCTCCGGACGTCACCGGGTGCCGTGGGCGCGCCGGTGTGCCGCGACCCGTTCGCGGGTCGCGCAGCGGCGGGAGCAGTAGCGCCGGTCGGGGCCGCGGCCCTGGGCGATGAAGACGTTCCGGCAGCCGGCCGACGCGCAGGTCCTGCCGGGCGGGAGCTGGCGGTCCCAGAGCAGGACGGTCAGGGCCATGCAGGACGAGGCGAGGAACCACTCGTCCCAGGGTGCGTCGTCGTCGTGGTCGAGATGGGGGTGCCAGGGGGTGCCGCCGCCGTGTGAGGTCAGCCGCAGCGGGACGGTGTGTTCCCGCAGGAGGCGGTTGAGCCCCGCGGCGGCGTCGTCGGTGTGCTCGGCGGCGAAGACCTCGCGCAGCAGGGCGGCGGCCGCGCGCATCCGGGTGACGTCGCGGGAGGTGAGGCCGACGGGGTCCGGTTCGCCGTACGCGCGCAGCACCGCGGCGACTTCGCCGGGGTCGGGGTGGTCCGCGGCGAGCGCGTTGACGAGGGCGGCGGTGCGTCGGGCCGTGCTCAGCACGGAGTACCGGGTGGACCGGTCGTCGTCGAAGGCGGGCACCTGCGGAATGTAACGCATATTGCGCAGTTTTGAGTTACCTCCGTAACGTCTCGCGGGTGAGAAGGCGTTGCTCCTTGGCCTCCTGTCTCGGGGGAGCGGTGGCTGCCCGGGCCGGGGACGAGATGTCGGGTCCGGCACTGATGCTGGCCGGCTTCGCCCTCGCCGGGTCGGCCGCGCAGGCGTCGTCGCTGCTCGCCGGGATCACGGTGGCCGCGGCGGCCGGGGGACCGGTGCTCGGGGCCCTGCTCGACCGGCGGGAGCGGCCCGGGCGCCTGCTGGCGGGAGCGCTCGTGCTGTACGGGACGGGGCTGGCCGTGATCCTCGCAGGCCTCGGCCGGCTTCCGTTCACGGTCACCGTGCTGATCGCGGTGCTGACCGGACTGCTCGGGCCGGCGCTCTCGGGCGGCTGGACGGGACAGTTGTCCCGGGTGGTGGCGGCCGACCGGCTGCCACGGGCGAACGCGCTCGATGCCATGACCTTCGCCGTGGCGAGCCTGGCCGGTCCGGCTCTGGCGGGCGGCGTGGCACAGGTGCTGGGGGCGCCGGCGGCCGTGGTGGCCGCCGCGCTGCTCATCGGCTGCGCCGCGCCCGCCGCGTGGATCCTGCCCGCCCGGCCCGCCACGGCCCGGGACAGGCGGGCACGTTCGCTGGCGAGCGACCTGACCGCCGGGGCGCGCGTCATCGTCGGCAACCCGCGCCTGGCCCGGGCGACCCTGACCTCCGTCGGGTGCTGTGCCGCTCAGGGGATGGTGACGGCCTGTGTCCCGGTTCTGGGCGAGCGCACCCTCGGCGGACCCGGCCGCGGGGCGTTGCTGCTCTCCTGCACGGCCTGCGCCGCCCTGGCCGCCAACGCCGTACTGGCACGCTGCCCGAGGGCGGTCGCCCCCGACACGATCATCCGGGCCGGCGCCCTGGTCCAGGCCGGCGCGTCGGCCCTCGCGGCGCTGGGCGGTCCGGCCGCGCTCGTCCTGGCCTTCCTCGTGGCCGGAATCGGTGAAGGGCCGCAGCTCGCCGCCCTGTTCGCAGTGCGGCATCGGGAGGCTCCGGACCACCTGCGCGGCCAGATCTTCACCACCGGCGCCAGCTTGAAGATCACCGGGTTCGCGTCCGGGGCGGCGCTCGCCGGACCGCTCGTGAACCGGTCCCCGACCGGCACTCTGGCGCTGGCGGCGGGCGTGGCCGCCCTTGCGGCCCTGGCCTGCTCCGCCCTTCCGCCGGGCACCGGGAGGACCCCCGGGAGCGGGGCGCGTCCGAGGTGAGGCCCTGGTCGAGCCTTTCTTGATCGACGGCATTTCTCATCTCATAGAATGTTCAAACATCACGGCGGGGGGAAGGGGCGGGAATGTCCGCACAGGACGCGGCATTCGGGGCGCTGCTGCGCGAACTGAGGCTGGCCAAGTCGCTGACCATCGAAGGGCTGGCCGAGGCATCCGGGGTGAGCGTACGAGGCATCGGCGACCTGGAACGCGGACGACGGGCGGCCCCGCAGCGCCGTACGGTGGCCGCGCTCGCGGACGGCCTCGGACTCGACGACACCGACCGGGAACGCCTGCTCGCGGCCGCTCGTACCGGACGCAGCCCGGGATACCACCCCGTCGGCGTGCGCTCCTTCCCGCGCGGCATCGACGACTTCGTAGGCCGCGAGGAGGAACTGCTGCGCCTGACCCGGCTCGCCGCAGCCCGGGAAGACGCCGCGGACGAGGCCGGCGCCACGGCGCGGCAGCCCGTCGTGGTCGCCGTCTCCGGCGCACCCGGCATGGGCAAGACGACGCTCGCGCTGCGAGCCGCCCGCCGGCTCGCCGACCGCTTTCCCGACGGGCAGCTCATGGTGGACCTGCGCGGCACGGACGACACCCCGCCCGGCCCGGCCGAGCTGATGGTCGGCGTACTCAAGGCGCTCGGCGTACCCGACCGGGACCTCGCGAAGGCCGGCGCGCCGGCCCACCCGGCCCTGTACCGGCAGGTGCTCGCCGACCGCCGGTGCCTGCTGGTCCTGGACAACGCCCGCGACGAGGCCCAGGTACGGCCGCTGCTGCCGGGCACCGGGCAGACGTGGGCGCTGGTCACCAGCCGGCGCATGCTGACAGGTCTGGAGAACGTGCACCGGCTGCCGCTCGGCCGGCTCGGCGCCTCCGAGTCCGCCGCCTTCCTGACCTCCCTCGTCGGCGAGGAACGCGCGGCGGCCGATCCGGAAGCCCTCACCGAGGTCGCCGGACTCTGCGGACACCTGCCGCTCGCCCTCCGGGTGGCCGGCAACTGGCTCGCCACCCGCACCGGTTGGAGCCTGCGCCGGCTCGCGGACCGGCTGGCCCTGGAGGAACGGCGGCTGGACGCGCTGACCGCCGGTGACCTGCGGGTGGCCGGCGCCTTCGACCTGTCGTACCGTCAGCTCACGCCCGCGGCCGCCCGCCTGTTCCGGCGCCTGTCCCTGGTCCCCGGACCGGACACGAGTGCCGCCTGCGCCGCCCGGCTCACCGGCCAGGACCTCTTCGACACCGAGGACACCCTGGAGGAACTGGTCGAGACCGGACTGCTCGGCGCCGCCGGGGACCGCTACCGGCTCCACGACCTGCTCGCCCTGTACGCCCGCACCCGGCTCACCGCCGAGGAGAGCACCGAGGACACCGAGCGGGCCCGCACGGCGATGTTCCGCTGGCTGCTCGACACCGCCGTCGTGGCCGGCCGGTGGTACGAACCCGCCCACGGCGCGCCGCCGCCCTCCTGGCCGGGCACGGTGGACCTCTCCAACGCCGAGAAGGCCCGCGACTGGCTCCAGGCGGAGGGCCTGAACTGGCTGGCGGCCCTGCGGGCCGCCGCGGCGGACGGCGAGCACGCCACCGTGGTCGAGGTGGCCGAGTCCCTGCACTGGTTCTCCGACCAGTGGATCTTCTGGGGCCACTGGCCGGAGGTCTTCGGCACCGCTGCCCGCTCCGCCGAGGCCCTCGGCGACCCGCTGCTGGAAGCGACCCAGCTGAACTACTACGCCTGGGCCGTGCTGCTGTGCGAGGGCAGGCCCCGCGACAGCCTCCAGTACTCCGCCCGGGCCCTCGCCGCCGCACGCCTCGCCGGTGATCCCGACCAGGAGGCATGGGCGCATCACTACGCCAGCTGGGCCCACCGCCTGCTGGGTGAGCCGGCCTCGTCCTCCGACCACAACGAGCGGGCCATTTCGCTGTTCCGCGCCTCGGGAGACCTGCACGGCGTGCTCCAGGCTCTCCTGCAGCGCGCCTACGACCTGCAGAAGGCCGGGCTGAGCGAAGAGGCGGTCGGCGCCTACCAGGAGACCCTGGACCAGTTGGAGGAGGCCGGTGACCGCATAGAACCGCACATCGCCGAATTCACCCGCGGCAGCGTGCTCGTCGGCCTCGGCCGCGCCTACGCGCGCCTCGGCCGCTGGCAGGAAGCGGTCGATCACCTCCGGACCGCCGTCGACATGTGCCGCGTCCGCGGCAACACCGCCCTGGAGAGCCGTTACCTCGTCGTGCTCGGTGACACCCTCCTCACGGCCGGACGCCCGGCGGAGGCACGTGCGACGTTCGCGCGGTGCGTCGCGCTCGGCCCCGACGCCGACCCGGAATGCGTCGCCCGCTCCCGCGCCCACCTCGCCCGTCTGGACGCGGACTGACCGTTGCCCGTCCCCACCCCGCCGTGGCCGGTGCCGATGCCGGCCGGCACGGCTCCGCCCTCGGCGGTGTTCCCACGATAAGTCCTCCGGTCGGGCGGCACTTGCCGCTCAGCGCACCCTGATGTTCCGTCGGCGCACTCCCTCGAGGCAGCCGGTGCGGAAGTTTTCTGCCTGGAGAGTGCCTGGTGACCGCCCGGCCCGCCTGGTTGGCTCGTCCTGACGGAGAGGAGACCCACGTGGACCTGGTGCTGTCGACGGACACCGTGCCCGACCGCGAGAAACTCGACTACTGGCGGGACGCCATCGGCAGAGCCCTGGTCCCGATGGCCGTCGTCCCGCGCGGCGGTGGCCCGTTCGGCGGCCGGATCGCCGGCGGCCGGCTGGGACATCTGCGCGTCTGCACCGTCGAGGCCGACGCCCAGCGGATCAGCCGTACGGCCGCGCACATCGGCACCTCCTCCGAGGCGTTCGTGGGGGTCCACATCCAGGTGTCGGGCACGGCGACGCTCCTGCAGGACGGACGGCACGCCGCCGTCGACGCGGGCGACCTGGTGGTCTACGACACCGCGCGCCCCTACACCCTGGACTTCCCCGAGCCGTTCGTCAGCCACGTCGTGCACCTGCCCCGGCGCACGCTGGGCGTACCCGACGAGCACATCCGCGGGATCACGGCGACACCCGTCTCCGCCACCGAGGGGCTCGGCGCGGTCGTCACCCCGTTCCTCGCGGCGCTGGTCGGCTCGGCGCACTCCTATCCGCCGGCCGTCGCCGGACGGCTCGCGGTGAGTGTGGTGGACCTGTTCGGCACGCTGGTGGCGGAGCGGAGCCGGTTCGGGGGCGCAGACAGCGCACGCGAACAGCTGGTGCTGCGCATCCGGGACCACATCGACCGTCACCTCGAGGACCTGGACCTGAGCCCGGAGACCGTCGCCGCGGCGCACCACATCTCCGTGCGGTACCTGCACCGGCTGTTCGAGGATGAGGGGATCACCGTCGCCCGGCTCATCCAGCGCCGCCGGCTCCAGGAGTGCGCACGCGAACTGGCCCGCGGCGGCAGCAGCGCACCCGCGGTGTCGGCGGTCGGCCAGCGCTGGGGTTTCGTCAACCCCGCCCACTTCAGCCGGGTGTTCCGCGGGGCGTACGGCCACTCGCCCCGCGAATGGCGCAGGTTGCGCACGGCGGGAGCGCTGCGGGACGAGGAGTTGTACGGCATGCCGCCGGTCGCCGTCCGCCCGGCGCGGGACACCGGCGAGGGCCGCACCCGCGTGGCCTGACCCGCCCGCCGCGGTACGCGCGCGGCCCTGACACGGGCAAGGGCCCGCTGCCGTGGCGGCAGGGGGGAGTTCCCGCCGCTCCCGAGTCCTGTGCTCCGGTCGATCACGAACTGCGATCCGGGCTCGACGACGATGTCCCCCTCGGCGGAGCCGGTGACGCTCACACGCGTCAGAGTGGCTCTGCCGCGGGCGCTGTGGTTGTCGTGCCCGACGTCGACGCCCTCCGCGCCGCCGTCGCCACCCCGGACGGTTCCCGAGCCGAAGACGGCGATGTCGCAGATCGTGGGGCCCGGGGGCGTCGGCGGCCGCGGCCGAAGCCGAAGCGGGCCGCAGTCCCGTGAACGCCAGGGCGGCCAGGAGCAGGCTCGAGATCGCTCGCAGGCCGAAACGCCTACGTCTCAAGGTGTCCTCGTCTCATGGCGCCTCGACTGGGCGACCCCTTGTCCCTGACCGTCCTGCCCGACCGCTCGGTCCTGCACACCTCGCGGGACGGCACCATCCGGTACACCGACGCCGCGGGCAACACGAAGGTGGCCGGCAGGCTCGACGTCTACACCCACGGCGAGGAGGGACTGCAGGGCATCGCGGCCGACCCCGCCTTCGCGCCGGCTCGTCGGCGCGTACTTCAAGAGCCACCCCGCGATCCAGCAGGCCACGGTGAAGACCGAGGACCGTACCCACCCGGCGACCGCCCACCTGCCCGCGACCTGGACGCGTACCGACGAGTGGTACGACTACCGCACCGACCCGCGCCCCGACGTGCACGTCCTGCAGACCCTCGACGAAAGCACCTACAGCGGCGGTGAGATGGGCGCGGACCATCCCATCACCTGGTGTCACGACCAGGGCCGGGGGCGCTCCTTCTACACCGGACTCGGCCACACGGCGGAGTCGTACGGCGACGCCGCCTTCCGGAACCTGTTGCTCGGTGCGGTGCGCTACGCGGCGGGCCAGGCGCCGGCCGACTGCTCCCCGCCGTCCGGTCCCCGCGCGGTCGAGGCGGAGTCCTTCACCTCCGGCTCCGGTGTGCAGGCCGCCGCGCACACCCCGGCCGGCGGTGGCCAGACCCTCGGATACATCGACGACGGTGACTGGGCCGGCTATGCCTCCGTCTCCACCGAGGCCGCCCGCACCTTCACCGCGAAGGTGTCCTCACCAGGCGCCGGCGGCACCATCGGGGTGCGCTCCGGCTCGGCCGGCGGCACGTTGCTCGGTTCGGTGAAGGTGCCGGTGACCGGAGGGTGGGAAACCTTCACCACCGTGTCGGCCACCCTGACCGCCTCCGCCTCCGGCCCCCTGTTCCTGAGATTCACGGGCGGCAGCGGAGCGCTCTTCGACATCGACACCTTCACCCTCGGCACCGGGTCCGCCACCCGGGCGCTCGACCAGAACGTGCACTTCTTCTACTACCCCTGGTACGGCAGCCCGGCCGTGAGCGGGGACTGGCGCCACTGGCAATAGGGAGGCCACGCCCCGCCCGACGACATCGGCGCCGACCTCTACCCGGCGCTCGGCCCGTACGACTCCGCCGACTACGCGCGCGTAGTGGCCCAGCACATGAAGTGGATCGCGCGCTCGGGCGCCGGTGTCCTCGTCTACAGCTGGTGGGGCCAGGGAAGCCAGGAGGACCGGGTCGCCCGGGGCGTCCTGGACGCCGCCCAGCAGGAGGGCGTCGAGGTGGCCTGGCATCTGGAGCCGTACGCGGGCCGCACCGCCGCCTCGACCGTCGCCGACATCCGGTACATCAACGCCACGTACGGCGGTCACCCGGCCTTCCACCGCTCGGCCGAGCACGGCGACAAGGCAGTGTTCTACGTCTTCAGCAGTCTGGACATCACCGACTGGGCGGCACTCGACCAGGTCACCGGCACCAGCATCGTGCTCGCCCAGACCACCGACACCACCAGGATCGCGCACTTCTCCGGGATGTACACCTACGACGGCATCGCCGGTGCCACCGCCCCTGGCTGGAAGCAGGCAGGTGACTACGCACGGGCCCACGGCCTCGTCTGGTCCCCGTCGGTCGCACCCGGCTACATCGACGACCGGGCGGTGCCCGGCAACACGACACCCACCGTCGAGCGGGCCGACGGCGCGGCGTACGACCGGCAGTGGTCCAACGCCCTCGACCCCGCGACCGGCGGCACGCCGACCTGGGTGTCGGTCACGTCCTTCAACGAATGGCACGAGGGCAGCTCGATCGAACCGGCGGACGCCACCCCGCCCGCCGGTCACGGCTACCAGACCTACGACGGCGCCTACGGACTGACCGGTGCGGCGGCCGAGACCGCCTACCTGGACCGCACCGCCCACTGGGCGGAGCTGTTCCGGGCCGCCCGCAACTGACGCACCCGGCACCATCGGCCTACCCGGCGGCGGGCTCGGTCCGGTCCTCGCTCGCGGCCGTCGGTTCCGGGGCGCCGGTGACGGTGTAGAAGACGGAGGTGCCCTGCTTGGTGCGCTGCGCACCGTTTCTGGCCACGAGGTTCTCCAGAGTGGTGCGTACGACCCTGGTCTGGATCTCCCGGTCGGGGCGGGCCTTGCCCAGCGCCTCGGCGACTTCCGCGGCGGAGCGGGGCTCGCTCTGTTCCGCCAGGTGGCCGCGGACGAGTTCGACGAGCGTGGGCTGAGCCGGTGCCTTCGAGGCCGCCTTGGGAGCCGCCTTCCCGGCCGCGGGCTTGGCCACGGTCTTCGTGGCGGACCGCTTCCCGGTCCCGGCCTGTTCCCCGGTCGCCGCCTTGGCCGTGCGGCGCTTGCCGGGCGCGGCGGGGGACTTCTTCCGCGGGGAGGGCACGACCGGGCTCGCGGGCTCGGCGGTCGCCGGGCCGACGGAGGCCGGGACACCGAGCGCCTGCTGCATGCTCACCAGGGTGGTGTGATCGCGCTGCAGGGTGGCCAACTGCTCCTGCAGGGCCGTGATCTCGGCCGTGATGCGTTCCTGCTCCTTGACGTTCTGTTCGAGGTCGCCGGCCACCTGGTTGACGTAGTGAGACGTCAACTCCGTGACGGGTGCGGTGTTCTCAGGCATCTGTCCTCCATTCGTCACCGTGCGCCCCCGGCGGCCGGTCGCGGCATGCGGGGAGCGGGAGTGGGGTACCGCGGGGTGCCCGATAACTGGATCATACGGGCCGGTAGACCTGTTTCCAGTTGGTTCAGCTCATATAACCCTCGTCTTGGCCCAGTTCACGGAAGTGTCACCCGGAGCGCCGGTGGGAACCGGGCCGGACCCTTCGGCGTCCCTCCGGTCGACCGCAAGATCGTGAACGCCGACGGGGGAAGGACGCCCGCACACATGACTGGAACAGCCCCTCGCTACCTGTACCTGGTGCGACACGGGGAGGCCTCTCCGGACGAGAGCACACTGACGGACACCGGTCGCCGGCAGGCGCAACTCCTGGGCGAACGGCTTCGCCACAGCCCTCTCTCGGCCGTCCACCACGGCCCGTTGCCGCGAGCGGCGCAGACCGCACGGCTGATCGGCGACCAGCTGGACAACGTTCCCGTGCGGTCCTCGGAGCCGGCCGGTGACTACCTCCCCTACCTGCCGTCACGCGAAGAACTGCCGGCGGAGTTCGCCGACGCCATGCTCGAGCGGCTCGCCCGGTTCCCGGACGAGGAGCGCGACAACGGGCCGGGACTGGCTCGCAGCGCCCTCGCCCGGTTCACCGGCCCGGTCAGCGGCGACGAACCCCTGCACGAGCTGGTCGTCACACACAACTTCCTCGTCGCCTGGCTGGTCCGGGACGCCCTGGACGCACCTGCCTGGCGCTGGATGGGACTCAACCACGGCAACGCCTCACTGACCGTCATCCGTTACGCACCCGACCGCCCCGCCTCCCTCCTCTTCCACAACGACATGAGCCACCTGCCCCCGGAACTGCGCTGGACCGGCTTCCCGCCCGAACTGCGCCTCTGAAGTCCCGGCGAGCCGGACGACGGTGCGTGCCCGTGGCGGCCGTCAGGGCTCGGACGGACGCGGGGCGTGCGCACGGACCGCGGCCGCCAGCGCGGCATCGTGGGTCCGGCCGCGGGCCTCGAGGCCCGTGACGACCCCCTCGATGTTCCGTGGCGGCTGGTTCTGGCTGAGCTTCGACTTCGCCTCGATGCGGTGGATGACCACTTCGACGCCCACGACGGCACGCAGCCGCCCCTGGACGTACTTCGCGGGGGCCTGGTCGACGGACCAGGGCTCGGCGCGGGTGGATTCGTGCCGGTCGGTCAGGCGGCGCATCTGCGCTTCGATCCAGGCCGGGTCGTCGTGCACCACCAGCTGTCCGTAGACGTGCGCGATCACGTAGTTCCACGTCGGCACCACCCGGTGGTGCTCGGCCTTCGTCGCGTACCACGACGGGCTGATGTACGCCTCGGGCCCCCGGACGATCACCATGGCCTCGCCCCGCACCGGCTCGCGCCACTGGTGGTTGCCGCGGGCCATGTGTCCGATCAGGGCGCCGTGCTCACCCCTGTCCGGGGCGTACTCGAAGGGAAGCAGGGTGGCCAGCAGGCCCTGGGGGGTCATGGTGACGAGGTCGGCGGCACCTTGGTGGGCCAATAGGTCACGGACGGCGGCGTCGTCGGGCGCGAAGTGTCCGGGCACGTACATGGGCAGTCGGCCTTTCCGGCAATCGTGAGGAATCGGGTGTTCGCGGGCGTCGCGTCAGGGAGGTCCGGGGACTGTCGGTCCGTGCCGTGGCCCTACAGGGGGTTCTCGCGCAGCCAGGCCAGGACCTGCTGGGCGTGTGCGTCCGGCGGGAAGACCGGATAGAAGGCGTGCTCGATCACGCTGTCGCGGACGACGAGGGTCAGCCGCTTGAACAGCCTGGCCCCGCCGGCCTCGAACGTGGGCAGGCCGAGGGCGTCGGCCAGGCCGAGTGCGGGGTCGGAGAGCATACCGAAGGGCAGCCCGAGCCGTTCCACGACCTCGTTCTGATAGTCGCTGTGCTGGCTGGACAACCCGTAGACGCGCCCGGCGCCGGCTTCGAGGAGGTCCTGGAAGTGGTCGCGGAAGCCGCACGTCTCGGGTGTGCAGCCGCGGGCTCCGGGAATGGAGTTCCAGCCCTCGGGCAGATCGGTGCCGGGACGGCCGGTCAGGGGGTAGACGTAGACCACCGTGCGACGGGGACCCCAGGTGTCCAGGCCGATCGCTCTGCCCGCCGTGTCGGTCAGGGTGATCGACGGCACCCGGCTGCCCGGCAGATGGTCGGCGGCGCCGTCGTCCTCGGGCACGGGCAGGTTCGCCGGCAGGCTCAGGTGGTCCTCGTCCCCTGCTGCCGGCTCCTCGGGCGGCGCGACGATGCTGCCCCGATGGGCGGCGGCCCTGAGGTGCGCGACCAGCGTCGCACGGCGGGCGGTCAGAGCCTCGATGCGTTCCGTGAGGTCGTCGATGGCCTCCCGATAGCTCGCCAGCGAGGCGGGACAGTCGTCGGCATGCAGGCTTCCGGCCGTCAGGCACTCCAGGAACGGCCGGGTGCGCTCGACGGGGATCCCCAGCCGGTGCAGCGCCCTGATCTCCCGCACGAGGCGTATGTCGTCCTCGGTGTAGTCCCGGTAGCCGTTGGCGAGGCGCTCGGGGGTGATCAACCCCAGCCCCTCGTAGTACCGCACCGCCTTGGCCGTCACTCCGGCCCGACGTGCCAGCTCACTGATCCTCATGCCGTTCACCTCGCTCGTACGCTAAACCCTGCCCTCCGGGGCAAGGTCAAGCGCCGATCCGGGGGCCGGGGCGCACCCCGGTGACCAGGTGAGGGAAAATAGTTGCCCTGAGAAACCAGATTTTGTGCGAAAGGTCCTTCATGCCGCACCTCGCCATCGACTACTCCTCCCGGCTGGCCGGAGTCATCGACCCGAGAGCCCTGGTGCGGGAGCTGCACCCGTTGGTGGTCGAGGAGTCCGGTACGACGGGCGTGTGCAAGACGCTGCTGCGCCCGGCGGAGACGTATGTCGGTGAGGGCACGAGCGGCGACACCGTGTTCGTACACGTGGAGGTGGGCCTCATGCCGGGCCGGTCCGAGGCGCGTAAGACGCGCCTCGCCGAGGGCATCCTGGCCCTGCTCGCCAGGCATCTGCCGCTGGACGACGAGGACCGCGCGGTCTGCTCCGTGGAGGTGCGGGACCTGGCCGTCTCCTACCGTCTGTCCCCGTCCGCACCGACACCCGGCAAGAACCGCCTGTTCGAACGACCTTGACGCCCGGTCACTACCATGTAAGGCCAAGACAACGATGCGACCGGCCCGTTCCGCGCGAGCCGGTCGGGGTCGCCGATGCCAGGGACCGCTCCCCGGGTTGCGGTGATCTTCCTGCCACAGGAGGACCTTCCGCATGTTCCGACGAATTGGCAACGCCGTCGTCCGACATCCTGTCTGGACGATCGTGGCATGGCTGATCGCCGCGGTGGCGATCGTGGCCACCGCCCCGAGTCTGCCCTCGAACAGCGACGAGAGCAGTTTCCTGCCCAAGAGTTACGAGTCCATCAAAGCGGCGGATCTCCAGGAGAAGGCGTTCCCCAGCGCCTTCACCCCGTCCGCGATCGCGCTCTACCAGCGCACCGACGGCGGCAAACTGACCGACGCCGACCGGCAGGACGTCGCCCGTATCACCTCCGAGCTGGGCAAGAAGCACATCGACCAGGTGCAGAAGGTCGTCCCCGGCCAGCCGTCGAAGGACGGCAGGTACGCCCTGACCCTGGTGCAGATGGACAGCAGGAACGCCGGCCAGCCCAAGCAGGTCGACGCGGCCGAGGTGCTGCGCGACGACGTCAAGGACCTGGCCAAGGGCACCCATCTGGAGGTCAAGCTCGGCGGTTCCGCCGCGCAGGCCCTCGACCAGGAGGATTCGTCCAAGCGAGGTGAGATGCTGATCGGTGTCGGCACCTTCGTGATCATCCTGGTGACGCTGCTGATCATCTTCCGGGCGCCGATCCTGGCGGTACTGCCCCTGATCCTGATCGGCCTGGTGTCCGCCGTCGCCAACGGGCTGATCGCCTACGCCACCAAGCTGTTCGACCTGCAGGCCAACAGCTCGATCTCGTCGATCCTGATCGTCGTGCTGTTCGGCGTGGGTACGGACTACTTCCTGTTCCTGATGTTCCGTTACCGCGAACGGCTGCGCGCCGGTGACGAGCCGAAGCAGGCCATGGTGAACGCGGTGGACCGGGTCGGCGAGGCCATCGCCTCGGCGGCGGGCGCGGTCGTCATCGCCTTCCTCGCGCTGGTGCTCTCCACGCTCGGCTTCCTCAAGCAGATGGGCCCGGCGCTGGCCATCGCCGTGGCCGCCACCCTGGTCGCGGGCCTGACCCTGATCCCGGCCGTGGTCTCCCTCATCGGACCGAAGGTGTTCTGGCCCTCCAAGTCCTGGCACAAGGAGCCGGACAACGCCCGGTTCGCCGCCCTCGGCCGTGGCGTGCAGCGCCGTCCGGCACTGACCGCCGCACTCTCCGGCCTCGTCCTGCTCGTGCTGTCGCTCGGCACCCTGGGCTTCAACGCCACGTTCGATCTGGCCTCGGGCTCCATGCCCAAGACCAAGGAGTCCATGGTCGTCCAGGACGAGATGCAGAAGGCGTACTCGGCGGGCGCCGCGGCACCCACCGACGTCTACCTCTCCAGCACCGACGGCAAGCCGCTGGACAAGGCCGGCTTCGACGCGTACGTGAAGAAGCTCGGGGCCGTGGACGGCGTCGCGAACGCCCGCATGTCCCAGGTGAACAAGGCGGGCACCACCGCCGACTTCACCGTCACCCTCAAGTACGAGGCGTCGACGGACAAGGCGATCGACACGGTGGAGCGGGTGCGCGACGTCGCCCACTCCGACGCCCCCGACGGCACCGAGGCGCTCGTCGGCGGCATGTCCGCGATCTACAAGGACATCGACACCGCGGTCAACCACGACTACCGGACCGTCTTCCCCGTCGCGGCCGTCCTGATCATGGTCATCCTCGGACTGCTGCTGCGCAGCGTGGTCGCCCCCTGGTACCTGATCGCCTCGGTGGGCCTCGGCTTCGGTGCCACCCTCGGCGCCACCGTGTGGATCTTCCAGGAGGGGCAGGGCCACTCGGGCCTGATGTTCATGCTCCCGGTGATCATGTATCTCTTCGTGGTCGCCATCGGCACCGACTACAACATCCTCATGATCGCCCGGCTCCGTGAAGAGGCCCGCGAGGGCCGCGATCCGCGCGAGGCGGCCGGCATGGCGCTGCGGCACGCCGGGCCGACGGTCGCGGCGGCCGGCTTCATCCTGGCGGCGACCTTCGCCACGATGATGCTCGCCGGCAACGCGCTGCTCACCGAGATGGGATTCGCCGTCTCCTTCGGCATCGCGGTCGCCGCCTTCGTCATGGCGATGTTCTTCACCCCGAGCCTCACCGCGCTCATCGGCCACGCGGCGTGGTGGCCGGGGCACGCGGACCGGGCGGAGGCGACGACGGCCGGCGCGGGCACCGCGACCGGCGCGGGACCGGCCCGGGGCACCGGCGAGCAGGACACGGTCACCCGCGATCCGGCAGGACGGCGCAGCTAGCTGCCGCGTGACGGGACGGGTTCTGCCGGGCCGCGCGGCCCGGCCGAAGCCGCGCAGCGGCAGGACGGCCGTCGTCACCGGGGCCACACGGTGCCCCGCGCGCCGCCGGTCAGGGCCGCCCCCGGGGGAGCGTGAGCCCGGCGGCGGCCGAGGCGTACTGATGTCCACGGGAGGAGTCCCGGCACCGGGCGGCCTCAGGAGGGCAGCAGGCGCAGGGTGTACAGGGCCGCGCCCAGGTCGGCGAGGGCGACGGGATCGGAGAGCGAACGTCCCGTCAGCTCCTCGACGCGACGCAGCCGATAGCGCACGGTGTTCGGGTGGACGAAGAGCCGTTCCGCGGTCTCGGCGGCCCCACCGCCCGAGGTGAACCAGTGCGCGAGCGTCCGCAGCAGCCGGGCGCGCTCTGCCGCGGGCAGGGCGAGGAGGGGACTGAGGGACACCTCGACCAGACGGCTCGCCTCCGCCGGAGCCGCCGCGACCAGCATGGCCAGCGGGCTGTCGTCGAAGCGGGTGACCCCCGGCCCGTCGCCGGGCAGACCCGTCAGGGCCAGCCGGGCGAAACGCAGTGCCTGCGGTGTCTCCCGCAGCGTGTCGAACGTGGGGCTGACGCCGACCCGCGCCCGTCGGCGGCGCAGCGCCCGCAGGCTCACCGACTCCGCGTCGCGGTGCGCGAGCGCGACCAGGCCGATCTGCTGGTCGGGCAGCAGCCGCCAGACCGACGGCACTCCGGACCGGCGCAGCGCCGCCTCGATGCCGGGCAGCGGCTCCTGACCGGGATCCGGCACGGACGCGGCCACGACCGCGTACGGACCGCGTTCCGGCAGACCGAGCTGCCTGGCCGCCTCCCACGGCGTCGTACGGTCGGCGAGGGCGCCGGTGAACAGCGCCTCGGCCAGTGCCGAGCGGCGCGCCTCGCGCTGCAGCGCCAGCTCCGCGCTGGCTTCCCGGTAGGCGGCCGCCACGGCCTCCGCGTAGCGGCCGAACAGGGCCCAGATCTCCGACGACCCGGCCACCAGATCGGCATCCGTGACGTCCGGGTGCCTGCGTGCCTCGTCGACCAGCTCCGACCACAGGAACTCGAAACCGACCCGGTAGGCGTGCAGGGTGTCCGACAGGGGCACGCCCTGCTCGGCGCGCAGGCGCCCCGTCTGCAGCGCGGCCCCCACGTCCGGTCCGGCGCCGAACGCGAAACGGGCGAGGATCAGGTCGGCGTTGCCCTCGCAGGACTCCCTGAGCGAGGAGAAGGGGATGAGCGCGTCATCGGCGTACGACTCGACCTCCCCACGGATGCGCTCGGCCATCCGCTCACCCAGCTCCGGAAGCCGCGTACGCAAGGCGGCACCCACACTCGACAGACCCATACCCGCAGCGTACGGCGGCACGATTGTTTCCGGGAACAACGTCGCGATGCCCGGACTGTCCGCGCGGCCATGGACGGCCGCGATCGTCCACGCCACCATGCCCTGAGCGTTGACGACGGGACCTCGTGAACGCCGAAGAGCTCGCATGCAAGGAGGCATGGATGGCCAACCTGGCGGAATTCCTGGTGGACACGGCGCGACGACTGCCCGAGCGCCCGGCCCTGCGGCTGGGCACGGTGACCACCACCTACGCCGAGCTGGACCGGCTCAGCGCGCAGGCCGCGGCCCTGCTGCACACCGAGGGTGTACGCGCCGGCGACCGGGTCGCGCTGATGCTGCCGAACATGCCCGAGTTCGTCGTCCTGTACTACGCCGTCCTGCGCGCCGGCGCGATCGTCGTGCCGATGAACCCGCTGCTGAAGGAGCGGGAGACCGAGTACCATCTGCGGGACTCGGGCGCCGTGCTGCTCTTCGAGTGGCACCAGGCACCCGGCGAGGGCGCCGCGGGCGCCGCCGCCGCGGGGGTACGGCACCTCGCGGTCGAACCCGCCGCCTTCGCCGCCGAACTCGGGCGCCTGGAGCCGCGCTACGACGTCGCCGTGACCGCCGGGGACGACATCGCCGTGCTGCTCTACACCTCGGGCACCACCGGCCGTCCCAAGGGTGCCGCGCTCACCCACGCCGGGATCCGTCACAACACCGAGGTCAACGTCACCGAGGTGCAGCGGATGACGTCCGAGGACGTGATCGTCGGGTGCCTCCCGCTGTTCCACATCTTCGGGCAGACCTGCACGATGAACGTCGCCGTGCGCAGCGGCGCGTCGCTCACCCTCGTGCCGCGCTTCGAGCCGCAGACCGTCCTCGACGCCATCGCCCGCGACCGGGCCACCGTCTTCGAGGGCGTGCCCACGATGTACGCCGCGCTGCTCCAGCATCCGCAGGCCGCGGCGGCGGACGTGTCCAGCCTGCGCATGTGCATCTCGGGCGGCGCCTCCCTGCCGGTGGAGGTCCTGCACGGCTTCGAACGGCGCTTCGACTGCATGGTGCTGGAAGGGTTCGGCATGTCCGAGACCAGCCCGGTCGTCTCCTTCAACCACCCCGACCGCCCCCGCAAGGCCGGGTCCATCGGCACCCCCGTCCGCGACGTGGAGGTGCGGTTGCTCGACGACACCGGCCGGGACGTCGCACCGGGAGAGGTCGGTGAACTCGCCGTCCGCGGACCGAACGTGATGAAGGGCTACTGGAACCGTCCGGAGGACACCGCCGCCGCCATTCCCGACGGCTGGCTGCGCACCGGCGACCTGGCCCGCCGGGACGAGGACGGCTACCTCTACATCGTCGACCGGAAGAAGGACCTCATCATCCGCGGTGGCTACAACGTCTACCCGCGGGAGATCGAGGAGGTCCTGCACGAGCACCCCGCGGTCGCTCTGGCCGCGGTGCTCGGCCTGCCGGACGAGCGGCTCGGCGAGGAGGTGGCGGCCGCGGTCGTCCTGCGTCCGGGCGCCCACGCGGACGCCGAGGAACTCCAGCGGTTCGTCCGGGACCGGGTCGCCGCCTACAAGTACCCGCGCCGGATATGGGTGACGGACGCCCTGCCCCTGGGTCCGAGCGGCAAGATCCTCAAGCGGGAGATCGCCGCCCCGCTGACCTGACGGACGGTCGGACACCGGCGTGGATGAACAAGTTGTTCACAATATTCGGTTGACGCCAAGTCGTGCCCTCCTTCATGGTCGACCCATGTCATCCACGCCTGGGCCCACCGATCCCTTCACGCCCCCGCAGCCCGAGGAGGCGCGCGCCCAACGGGTGTACGCCTCCCTGTTCCGCATCGCCGAGCGCCACGCGGCCACGGACGACCAGCGCCGCCGGCAGGTCCACCCCTCGGTCCTCGGGCCCCACGAGGCCGTCCGGCTCGTGGCGTTCCTGCTCAGCGGGGCCGCACAACTCGAGGACGGGGAGGAGGAGGTCGACCACCCCGACATCACGGCCGCGCTGAGCCTCGTGCCGCTCGTCCGCGGGGAGATGGACGAACTGGAGGCCTCGCTCCTGCAGATGGCACGCGGTCGCGGCATGACCTGGCACGAGATCGCCTTCGGCCTCGGCCTCGGCACCCCACAGGCCGCCAGGCAGCGCTATGAACGCCTGGCCGGCCGCGTGGCCGACAGGGAGGACACGGAGTAGGCCCTCGACGGTTCGCGTCAGCGGATGTCGTGGTCCGGGTGGCTCCGGTCGTACGCCTGCCGTGCCTCGGCGATGACGGCCCGGTGGGCGAGCGACCAGTCGGCGAGCGTCTTGACCAGGTGCGTCAGGCCGGCCCCGGTCTCGGTCAGACGGTAGTCGACCTGGGCGGGGACGGCCGGGTACACGGTGCGCAGCACGAGGCCGTCGCGTTCCAGTCTGCGCACCGTGAGGGTCAGCATGCGCTGGGAGATGCCGTCGACGGCGCGCTGCAGTTCGCGGAACCGACGGGGCCCGCCCGCGAGTTCGACGATCACGAGCACCGACCACTTGTCCCCGATGCGGTCCAGGACATCGCGAATACCGCAGTCGGGGTGCTCCGCGCGCCCGCAGGGTTCGAGGTCGGCAGGGGTGGTGGTTACCCCGGTGTGCGTGAGTGACATCAAACTGCCTTCTTGTGACCGGCTCTTGGGCGTTCGAGGATCAAGCGTAGTTACCGATGCGAACCACGACGGAAGACCTCGACTGACATGATTCTGGTGACCGGAGCGAACGGGAACCTCGGCTCGGCCACTCTCGCGGCGTTGCGCGCCCGCGGCGCCGCCGTGGCGGGCGGCAGCCGGACCCCCCGCGAGGGGATGCGCCGGCTCGACTTCGACGACCACGCGAGCCTCGACCTCGCGGGGGTGACGACGCTGGTGCTGGTCTCGGCCGGCTACGCCGAGGACGACCAGGTCGTCGAGCGCCATGCGGCCGTCCTGGACGCCGCCGTCCGGGACGGCGTCCAGCACATCGTCTACACGAGCCTGACCGGGGCCGGCGACCATCTCGCCTTCGGGCTCGCACACCGCGCGACCGAACGGCTCGTGCGCGCCGGCGGACTGCCGTGGACGATCCTGCGCAACGGCCTGTACGCCGAACTCTTCGGCGCTCTCCTCCTGTGGAGCGGTGACGGCGTGGAGTCCGCGTACGGCGACGGCGCCCTGGCCGCGGTCGCCCGGGCCGACCTCGTCGATGCGGCGGCGACCGTCGCGGCGCGCCCGGCGTCGCACAGCGGGCGCACCTACGAACTCGTGGGTACACCGGTCACGGCGGAGCAGGTGGCCGACCGGCTCGGGGTGCGGCACCGCACCATCGGACTGGGCGAGTACCGGCGCAGACTCCTCGACGAGACACCGGGACTGCTGCCGTTCCAGCCGCCCATGCTGGCCTCGATCGCCACCGCGGTCCGGCACGGCTTCCTGGACGGCACCGCCCCCGACCTCGCGGACCTCCTCGGCCGCCCGCTCCGCGACCCGCTGGCCACGGCCGTCGCGGCCGCCTCCGCCGCGAGGCCGAAGGCCGGCGCCTGAGCCGTGGTCGTGCGGGGACCTCGCCTCTCCGTCCGCGCTTTTGCGGTCCCCGCAAAAACGCTGGTCGGCGGTGGTCGCGCTGCCCGAGCCTGACCGGGCAGGACTTCCGGATGCGAGAGGCGGACCGTGACCGCGACAACCCTTCACCCAGCCCCACCCCTGCTGAGCGCACGCCGTCGTTGGACCGTGCTGGCCGTCTGCTGCCTCAGCATGTTCCTGGTCGGGCTGGACACCACCATCGTCAACGTGGGCCTGCCCGCCATCGGGCACGGCCTGGGCGTCGGAACACGCAGTCTCGAATGGACCGTGGACGCCTACACCATCGTGCTGGCCGCTCTGCTGATCTCCTCCGGGGCGCTGGCCGACCGGTTCGGACGCCGACGGGTCTTCCGGTCCGGGCTGGCCGTGTTCGGGGCGGCCTCGCTGGTCTGCGCATGGGCTCCGTCGGTGGGCGCGCTCGTCGCGGCCCGCGCGGTCCAGGGCATCGGCGCGTCGATGCTCAGTCCCGTGGCACTCGCGATCGTGGTCAACGTGATGCCCGATCCCAGGGAGCGGGCGCAGGCGATCGGCATCTGGGCGTCTGTCTTCGGGCTCAGCATGGCCGTCGGTCCGGTCACCGGCGGCGCCCTCGTCGCGGCGCTCGGCTGGCGGGCGCTGTTCTGGATCAACGCCCCCGTCATCGTGGTCGCCCTCGTGCTCAGCGCCGTGTTCGTGCCCGAGTCCCGGGCGCCGCGGGCTCGCCGGCTCGACGTTCCGGGGCAGGCCCTGCTGACCGTGGTCATCGGGCTGTGGGTCGGCGTGCTCATCGAAGGCCCCCGCATCGGCTGGACCGCACCCGCGGCACTGGCCGCCTACGGGCTCGCCTCCCTGGCGACGGCCGGATTCGTCCGGGTGGAGTCCCGGCGGCACGAGCCGCTGATGGACCTGCGCCTCTTCCGCAGTCCCGTGTTCAGCGGGGCGGTCGTCGGCGCCGTGGCGGTCTTCCTCGCGCTGAACGCCACGATGCTGCTCAACACCCTCTATCTGCAGCACTCTCGGGGCTTCACACCCCTGGCCGCCGGGACGGCGACCCTGCCCATGGCGGTCGGTGCGACCGTCTGCGCACCCTGGTCGGGCCGCCTGGTCGGCCGCGTCGGACCACGACCGCCACTGATCCTGGCCGGCGCCTTCATCGCGGCCGGCGCCCTGTGCCTGAGCGGACTCGACCCGCACACCAGCGTGTTCGTGCTCCTCCTCGCCTACCTCCTCATCGGTGTCGGCTTCGGTTTCGCCAACGCCCCGATCACCAACACCGCGGTCGGCGGGCTGCCCCCGGCCCAGGCCGGCGTGGCCGGAGCGATCACCTCCACGGCACGGCAGTTCGGCGCGGCCCTCGGCATCGCCCTCGCCGGCAGCCTGGTCGCGGGCACGAGCCCCGCGGGTCTGGCCCGCGCCTCCCAACCGGGCTGGCTCCTGGTCGCCGCCTGCGGCCTCCTGCTGGTGCCCATCGCCCTGGCGTCACCCAGGAAGAGCCACCAGAGGGCGTGAGCCATTCATGGAAAGGTGACCGACGCGGCGGGCCATGGATGAGAGGTTTGTACGGCAGAATCACCTTGCTTTCCTCGGGCGACCCCACTGTGATGCCCCGGCGCTCCAGCCGCTCGTCCGGCGCCCGGAAAGCTTTTGCCCATTCGGATGCACGTACGCACCGGTTGGGGGCACTCGAAGAGCAGGAGCATTGCTATCGGCAGGAGGCACGTCATGATCGCCCTCGGCATCATCCTGCTCATCATCGGTTTCCTCACAGGCATATCGATCCTGTGGACCATCGGCATCATCCTGGTGGTGATCGGGGCCGTCCTGTGGATCCTGGGTTCCATGGGGCACGCGGTCGCCGGCCGACGGCACTATTGGTGACCGGACGAGTCGCTCGGCTGTGCGCCGGCCCACGACCTGGACGCAGAAGGGGCCGGCCGTCCAGTTCGACGTTCTGTTCCGGCGGCGGCTGCTCCTCGGCAGCCGCCGCCGCTTCCGGCCGACGCGTCGGGCGGAAGCGAGGCGACTCGTGTCCTCAGGCGCGGACCAGCGGTGTGTCGACGAGGTGCTCGGCCAAGAACCACGCCTGGAGTTCCCCGGTCCTGACGACCTGCGAGACGAGCAGGTCGTTCGTACCGTCGTCGCCCAGCTCCGCGGTGCGGGCCGCCGCGTCGTGCGCGTCGACGAGGATGCTCTCGTGAGCCTCCAGCAACCGTGACAGCATGGCGGGCACCTGCTCCACGCCGTCCGGAGGCCGCGGGATCGACGTGATCTCGGCGACGTGCCGCGGGTCTCCCACCGCCACACCGCCCAGGGACTGGACCCGCTCGGCGATGGTGTCGACGAGTTCGAGCTGTTCCCCGGCGTGCTTGTCGAGTACCAGGTGCAGCTGGTAGAAGGTCGCGCCGCGCATCAGCCAGTGGTGCTTCTTGTAGAGGCCGTAGAGGATCTGCGTGTCCGCCAGGACCTTGTTCAGACGCTGGCAGGAGTACATCCGGGCCTCGTAGGACAGGCCGACCGGAAACTGCTTGACCGTCCCGAACTCCTGGATCACCTCGCCCTTCTGGTGCAGCCACGGCTGGCTGCCACTCGTGGGCTGGGGACTGCTGGTCATGATCCGCCTCCTGCGGTGCCGTGCTGTGCGTACCCGGCAGACGCTAGGTGCCTTCGGGCGCACGACTTGTCCGACGGCGCACGCCCTGGTGCCCCTCGGCGCACCGTTCACCACGCCGTCGGCCGACGGCACGTCAGTCACCGATGAAAACGGCCGACTTGGGCACGTGGACAGGAACGATCTTCGTCGTCGTTCACCGGAGGGGAATCCCGGCATGACCGTACCCGTACGCCGTTTCCGGCACCCGCGCCGCGAGCGCGGTTTCGACCTGCGCACGACCGCACTGTTCTTCGTCCTGCTGGCGATCATCGTGTGCGTCGTGGTGTTTCTGGCCCGAATGGCGGTGAGCGTCGTGGAGCACCGGCCGTTCTGGGCGGGTCTGCTCGCCGCGGCGGGCCTGACGGTCGCGGCGGCGTCCCGGTCGCGAGGGCGGCGGCGCCTGTCCGCCGCGAGATGCGCACGGGGGGCCGCCGAGGCTCTGGAGGCGGCGGCCGAGACCGCGTCCGACACCCTCTGCCGTGCGGCCCCGCCCACGGCGGTGCCGTCCGCGGCACGGCCCGACGCGCGGTACGAGCCGACGGGGGAGGAGGAGGTCACCGCGGTCCTCGACGGGCTCGACCCCGACGGCTTCGAACGGGCCATAGCCGACCTGTGCGCGCGTGACGGCTGCCGGGGCATCGAAGTGGTGGGCGGCGCAGGCGACTTGGGGGCGGACGTCATGGCGGTCACCCCGGACGGGCGACGCGTGATCATCCAGTGCAAGCGCTACGGCGACACCAACAAGGTCGGCTCGCAGGACATGCAGCGATTCGGCGGCACCTGCTTCACCGTCCACGAGGCCGATGTCGCGGTGGTGGTCACGACGAGCGACTTCACCGCCCCCGCCCTCGAGTACGCACAGCAGTGCGGGATCGTGTGCGTCGACGGCCAGGATCTGCGTTCCTGGTGGGACGGCACCGGTCCCCGGCCCTGGGAGACGGTCGCGGACGCCTGACGCGCGGTCCGGCCGAGCGGCGCGCGCAACGCACGTGCCGCTCGGCCCGTCCCTCGGGCCCCCGTCGCTCAGTGGCGGGCCGCCTCGGGAGCGCGCCGCACCCCCGCCACGGCCAGCAGCGCGCCGCCGACGCACAGCACACCGGCGGTCAGGACGGAGGTGTGGACGCCGTTCATGAACGCCTGGTGACCGCCCTGGACCACGGCGGCCCGCATCTGGGCGGGCATGTCCCCGGAGACCGGGGCGACGCCCATCGCCACCGCGTCCTTCGCCCGGCCCAGATCCGCCGCGGCGCGCGCGGGCACACCCGCGGAGGTGAGTTCACCGGCGAAGGTGGAGCCGACGCGGCTGCTGATGAGCGAGACGAGCACGGAGGTGCCGAGCGCCCCGCCGATCTGCAGGGCGGTGGCCTGCAGACCACCGGCCACCCCGCCGTCCTCGACCGGCGCGTTGCCGACGATGGCGTCGGAGGAGGACGACATCACCATGCCCACACCCAGACCGAGCGCGACGAACGGCGGCCACATCGCGGTGTACGACGAGTCCGCGCTCCAGCTGAGCATGACGAAGCAGGCCACCGCCTGGAGCGCCATGCCGAGGGGCATGGTGAACCGGGGTCCGAACCGTTCCGTGAGCGCCGCGCCCAGCGGGGAGGCCACGACCGAGGCGAGACTCAGCGGCAGGGTGCGCACACCGGCCTCCACGGGGGTGAACCCGCGCACGTTCTGCAGGTAGAGCATGACGAAGAAGATCACACCGAGCAGCACGAAGAAGTTCAGCGCGGTGATGACCGTGCCGATGGTCAGCGCGGGGTTGCGGAACAGGCGCATCGGCAGCAGCGGCGCCGCGATCCGGGTCTCGTACAGACCGAAGGCCAGCAGGACCGCCGCACCGGCCGCGATGGCACCCAGGGTGCCGCCCGAAGTCCAGCCCCAGGTCTCGCCCTTGACCACGCCGAACACGACGGCGAGCAGTCCCAGCGCCAGCAGTACGACCCCGAGGATGTCGAACTTCTCGCCGGCCGCCGCGGTGTTCCTGCTCTGCGGGAGGACCAGCATGCTGAAGACGAGCGCGATCACGCCGATGGGCGCGTTGACGTAGAAGACGGACTCCCAGTCGACGTGCTGCACCAGCAGGCCGCCGACGATGGGGCCGAGGGCGGTGGAGACGGACGAGACCATCGCCCAGATGCCGACCGCCATGCCGAACTTCCTCGGCGGGAAGACGGCACGCAGCATGCCGAGGGTGTTGGGCATCAGCAGGGCACCGAAGAAGCCCTGCAGTGCGCGGAAGACGATGACGCCCGTGATGGATCCGGACAGGCCGATGGCGACGGACGCGGCGGTGAACCCGGTGACGCCGATCAGGTAGAAGGTACGGCGCCCGAACCGGTCGCCCAGCTTGCCGCCGAGGATGAGTGCCGCGGCGAGAGCCAGCAGATAGGCGTTGGTGACCCACTGCAGGCCGGCGGTGGAGGCGTGCAGATCGCGGCCGATCTCCGGGTTGGCGATGGACACCACGGAGCCGTCGAGGCCCACCATGAAGAGGCCGAAGGCGACGGCGATCAGGGTCAGCCACGGGTTGGCCCGCCGGCCGCCGGGGCGTGGTGCGGGCGGGGCAGGGGTGGGCAGGGTGGAAGGGGTGACGGAGGGCATGCCAGTCCTTCGTAGGTCATGACGGAAGCGTGGGCGGGGCGTGAGCCGTCCACGGCGATGCGGGAGCCCGGCGACCGGGCAGGCCCGTCGCGGGGGAGAGGAGAGGAAACCGGCTCGCGAGCCTTGGGGGGGGGGGGGGGGGGGGGGGGGGGGGAGGGGGGGGGGGGGGGGGGGGGGGGGGGGGGGGGGGGGGGGGTGAGAAGGGA
>NZ_JBVIIT010000017.1:130545-217947 GCF_055569615.1 Streptomyces sp. NPDC031379
CACCGCACCGTGATGGTAGGGGGCCCTGACCCTGCCCGACTCTCGGGGGGGGGGAGAAGAGAAGCCCCCGCTCCCCCCCTCCCCCCCCCCTTCCCCCCCCCCCCCCCCCCCAAGGCTCAGTGGGAGCGCGTGTGCAGGTGCTGGTCGAGTGCCTCGAGCGCGCCCAGGGCGGAGCCGAGGGCGTCCAGTTCGCCGTCGGTCAGGGCGTGCAGCGCGTGCACGACATGGGCGCCCATGAGCTGCTTGACCTCGGTGAGCCGTTGCCGGGCGAGCGCCGTCAGGTGCAGGTGGGCGACCCGCTTGTCCGCGGGATCGGGCCGGCGCTCCAGCAGCCCCTGCTCGGTCAGCTGCGTGACGAGTGCGCTGACGTTGTTCGGCTTCATCAGCAGCGCTTCGGCCGCCGCGCGCACGGTGACGCCGTCATGGGCCTCGACGTGCCGCAGCAGCGCGAGTTGCCCCTCGGAGGGCTTGGGGTGCGGGTAGACCAGGTCCACCCGGCGCTCGAGGGCGCGGGACAGCGCGGGCAGGCACGCCACGAGGCTCGCGGCCAGGTGGTCGAGGTCCTGTGCGGACGCGCTGTGCCGGGACATGGGCCGAATATAGGTAAGCCGATATACCTATGTCAACATACCTAAAGCTGAACGGGGAGCGTGATCATCGTGTGATCATTTCGGGTTATCGTCTGCACATCAGCCGCACATACGGCCTGATCTGCGTAAACGTTGGTGTGAGGGGTGGGCTTCCGTGAGCGGGAAGACGATCGAGGACCTCCGGGTCGAGGTGGACGAGTTGGCGCTGTCCCTCGTCGGATGGCAGGTGGACGACGTCCGGGCACGCCTGGTGACGGACAGCTTCGACGACGTGCACTTCCAGGAGGTCGTCGTCTCCGGAACCGTCAGGTTCCTGCCCGAGGACTGGACGGACCGCTTCACCGGCGACGACCCGGACAGCTTCCCTCCTACTCTGCTGATCGGTCTGAGCCGCGCCGGCGCCCCGGACGCGGTCACCTACACCTACGCCCTGCTGGAGACGATCAAGAAGGCCGGGAAGCGGCCGGTGCGGTTCTCCCGGTCCAGCCGCATCTGGGAGTGCGAGACGCCGCTGCGCCCCGAGGAGATCGCGCTGCGGATGACCTCCTTCGACCTGGAGGAGACGAACATCGACTTCGTCCTGCCACCGGCGGCCCCGCAGGCACTGCCGCTGGACGTGGTCGACGACACCACGCGCGAGGCCGTACGGTTCAAGCCCACCGCGGGCGCCGCCGTCCTGGCCGGCGAGGACACCGACCGCCGCCTGGAGGTCCGGCTCGGCGGCTTCGCCGAATTCCAGACCGCGGACCGGCTGCTCGCGGATCTCGTCGACATGGAGGAGTGGCGCAGCCAGGACCTCGCCGAGGAGTGCCCGTTCGAGACCCCCGTGCCCGGCGTGGCCGTCGAGATCCTGGACAGCACCGGCTTCCTCCTGGATCAGCGGGAGACCTCGCTGTACGGCAGGATCCCCGTCACGGAAGGCGGACGGGTGCCCTCGCGCCAGCCGCGCTGGATCGCCCAGTACTCCTTCGACCTGGACGACCTGGCCGGCGAACCGGACCGTGTCGTCGTGCGTCTCCTGGACGCGGAGGACCTGTGACCGACCTGATCAGGGACGTCACCGTCCTGCAGCGGACCCTCGTCGCCGAGCACGCCCAGGCCCCGGGGCTGTTCCGCGAGATCGCGCGCATGGAGGAACTCCTCGCCGACACCTACCGCGACCGCGTGCCGTACGAACTGCTGCAGAACTCCGACGACGCCGGCGCCACCCGCGTGGTCGTGGAAGACCTCGGAGACGGCCGCTTCCGCTGGGGCAACAACGGCCGGCCGCTGAACGCGTCCGACGTGGAGGCGCTGTGCCGCAGCGCCAACTCCACCAAGACCCGGGGCGGCGACTCGATCGGCTACCGGGGCATCGGCTTCAAGTCGCTCGCCGCGATCGCCACACGCATCGAAGTCCAGTCGGCCGGCGTGCGGTTCGCCTTCGACCGGACGACGGCGGCGGCGCTGCTCGGCGGGGCGGGAGTCGACGCCGTGCCGCTGATCCGGATCCCCGGTGAGGTCGGCGCCGACCCGCACACCGAGCAGGTCGCCTTCACCGTCACGTGCCGCGGCGACAGCGCGGGGGCCCCGGGCGTGCTCGACCCGCTCAGCGCCCTCTTCCTGCGCAACGTCACCGAGATCCGTACGCTCACCGCCGGCGTGGGGCACGACATCCAGGTCGACCGGCAGCCCGGCGGTGTCGTCCTCCGCCTGGACGGGGAGGAAGCCGCCTTCGCGTTGCTGACTCACGGTTCGGCGACCGTCGCCGTACCGCTCGACGCGCGCGCCCTGGCCCTGACCGGCGTCCGGGGACGCCTGGCCTGCTTCCTGCCGCTGCAGGACGAGGTGGGACTGCCCGTCGTCGTCTCCGGCGACCTCCTCACCGACCCCTCCCGTACCCACGCGGTGACCGCGGACGGCTCGACCCGCCGGGTGCTCGCGGACGCCGCCCGTGCGCTCGCGGACGGACTGCGCTCGCCCGGGCACTCGGTGTTCGAGCGGCTGTGGCACCTCGTCCTGGACGGCGAGGATCTGCGCACGGTGATGCTCGCGGCCACCGACTCACCCGCCAAGCTGCTCGTGGCCGCGCTGCGGGAGGACATGACGGCGCACCGCCCGCCGTTCGCCCACTCGCCGCTGCCCCTGACCCCGCACGACGTGGCCGTCCTCTTCCCGGCCGGCGCGCCGCACGTGCTGTACCAGGCGGGCAACCAGTCCGCCGCCCGCGCGCTCAAAGCGGTCCTCGGCCTCGCCGGCCTCGACTTCAGCAGCGTGCTCGCCGGAACCGACCCGTCCCTGCTGTCCGACGAACTCCGCACCCGGCTCGCCGCCCACCTGCGCGAACTCGCCCGGACTCACGGGCGCAAGCTCACACCGGCCGAGAGCCGCCTCGTGGACGACGGCACGGTCCAGCCCGCCGCACCCGCCCCCTTCCCGCAACCGTCCCGTGACGACGGCCCCCGTGTGACCAGGGCCGCCGGAGGTTCGGCCGGTTCCCTGGCCGCCGTACTGACCCGCTGGCGGGCGGCCGAGGTCGCCACCATGGAGTACCTCAACCGACTCGGCTGGAGCCTGCGCGACGTCAGCGCACAGAACGTCGGCTACGACCTGGAGGGGACCGATCCACGCGGGCAGCCGGTGCGGATCGAGGTGAAGAAGGTCGACCGCCCCGACGCACGGTTCGCCATGACCAACAACGAGATGTCGCTGATGCTGACGGAGCCGGGCGGCTATCTCCTGGCCCTCCTCGTCGGAGACGGCCGGCACGCCCGCCTCATGCTGCTCGACCCCTCCCGCAACGACCTCCCCAAGGAGCGCGTCTGCCGCCGCTGGGACTGGGAGTTCACCGACTGGTCACGCTTCGCCGTCCCGGTCGAGCCCACCGGATGAGCCTGCCTCCCAGCTCCTGCCGATATCGTATAGCGGAAATCTAATGCCGCGAAGCGGAATGGCAGGGTTGGGGGCGGGAGTATGCGGCGCCGGATGAGGGTGGGAGCGCTCGGTCGCGGGTCCGGGCCGCACGTGCTGCGCGGCCTCGGGCAGGTCATGTTCCAGGGCAACGCTTGGACGGGCGCCCTCTTCGCCGTGGCACTGTGCTCGGCCGACTGGCGGTACGGCGCCTACGGACTGGGCGGCGCCGCCCTGGGCACCGGCACCGCGGCTCTGCTGGGCGTGCCCCGCGACCGGGTGCGGATCGGGCTGGAGGGCTTCAACTCCTGCCTGACCGCGCTGTGCTTCGCGGTGTTCCTCGGCGCGGGCAGACCGTCCACGGTACTGCTCGCCGCCGCAGGCTGCGTCGTGGTCACCGTCGTCACGGCAGCGGTCGTCCGGCTGCTGGGCGTGTGGAACCTGCCGGCGCTGACCATGCCGTACTGCCTGCTGGCGGGCGCGGTGACCGTCGCCGCGCCCGCCTTCCGGCGGATCCGGCCCCCCGGCGACACCATCGCCGCCCTGCCCCGTGCGGCCTCCGGACCCACCGCCCTGAGCCTGCCCGATGTGGGGCGGGCGTTCTTCCGCAACGTGTCCCAGGTCTTCTTCCTGGACCAGTGGTACGCGGGGGCGCTGCTGCTCGCCGGCATCTTCCTGGCGAGCCGGACGGCGGGTCTCGCGGCCTGCTCCGGGAGCGCGACGGGCATCCTCACGGCCTGGGCGCTCGGAGCGCCGGCCGCGCGGATCGCCGACGGCACGATGGGCTGCAACGCGGTGCTCGTCGCCCTGGCGCTGTGCGGTGCGTTCCTCGCGGCCGCCCCGGCGACGCTGCTGTACGCGCTGCTCGGCGCCGCGACCGCGACGGCCCTCACACCGGCCCTCGCCGCCCTGCTCGCCCCGTCCGGCGGCCGCGCGTTCACCTGGCCGTTCGTCCTGACGGCACTCGGCTTCCTGCTGGCCGCCCGCTCCTTCCCGCGCCTGACCGGCCAGAATCCCGGCCGCGACGCGGCGCCGCCGCCCCGGTGGAGCCCGACACCCGGATGCGGCACCCCTAGGTGACGCGTGCCTTGTACGACTCCGGATAGCGCTGGGTGAACTTGACCACCCACACCAGCAGCGCGACGGGGATGACCCAGTTGAACCAGTCGCTCTGGGACGGGTGACGGATGGCCAGCCAGGTCGAGAGCGTCATCAGGGTGAAGGCCACGCCCCACACCGCTGTGAGCACCCGGTTGATGTGCTTGAAGACGGGGGAGTCCCAGAGGCTCTCAGGAGTCGACTCCCGGGCGTACTGGGCGGTGAAGGGGTCGAAGAGCAGCGATCCGAGCGCCACGACGGCCACCAGCCCGTTCGAGACCACCTGGGCGTACGTCTCGAGCCGGACGAGCTGCCCGCGGTCCAGGACCAGGGCGAGGACCGAGAGCACGGCGAAGAACGCGATGCCGGTCAGGTCGAGGACACGGATCTTTCCGCGGAGCAGGTCCTGCCCCGACAGCACCAGCGAGGCGATCAGCGCGGCGAGGGCGGCGTACTCCCAGGTGCTGGGCGAGGCGACCACCCCGAAGATGATCCAGGGCGCGAAAGCGAAGAACACACTGCCGCTGCCGACAGGCTTCCTGGCCGGGGCTTTCGTCGCCGGCTGCTGCACCATCGCAGCTCTCCCCTCGGATGCGCGACCGTCCCTCCGCCCCTTTCCGTCCATCATGCCGTCGGCCGCCACCGGTCGCATGCCGCATCGTGCGCGCGCCGCACGGCGGGCCCCTACGGTGAGAAGTGCGGTGCGGACGGGCGCGGGGGAGGTGCCGGCCGCCGCGTCAGCGGCGGCGGACGGCGGCGGGGAGAGCTGGTTCACGGTCTGGACGGAGCCGGCCCGGCGGGTACGAGTCCAGGCCGAAGACAGCGCGACGGCCGGGCACACCGTGAGCGCCCGCGACGCCTGGCTGCGAGCCGCCGGCTACTTCGGCACGGCCCTCGTCGCCGTCGACGCGTTCGCGGATCCCGAGGCACGGCTGCGTGAGGTGTTCCCGGAACACCGCGACTGCTTCGACCGTTTCCAGCGGGCCTGGGACCCGCCCGCGGGTACCGCGCCCTGCTGTTCGACGGCCCGGGCCAGCAGTCGATGCTGTGCGAACGCGGGCTCCCCTTCCGACCCGACTGGGAGAACGTCATCACCCCGGTCGTCGACTTCCTCCAGGCCCGCCCGGACGTCGACTCCCGGCGCATCGTCCTGGCCGGGATCAGCCAGGCCGGCTACTGGGTGCCCCGCGCGCTCGCGTTCGAGCACCGGATCGCCGCCGCGGTCGCCGATCCCGGGGTCGTGGGCGTGGTGGAGAGCTGGTGGCACAACCTCGGCCCCGACCTGCGCGCGCTGTGGGAGTCGGGCGACCGCGCATCCTTCGACGCGGTGGTCACCCAGGCGCTGGAGGAGGATCCCGCCCTCGCCGCGACATGGCACCGGCGGGCCAAGCCGTACGCCGTCGACTCCCCCTTCGACCTGCTCACCGAGGTCTCCCGGTACGACGTCACGCCGGTTATCGACCGGATCACCACTCCGCTGCTGATCACGGACCCCGAGGGCGAGCACTTCTGGCCCGGCGCCGCGCGGCGCCCGCACGACGCGCTGCCCGGCCCCAAGCGGCCGGTGCGCTTCACCGAGGCCGAGGGGGCGCATCTGCACTGCGAGCCGATGGGCCGCGCGCTGTTCGAACAACGCGTCTTCGACTGGCTGGACACCCTTCTGGCTTCCCTCGCGGACCGGTGAGCGACGACACCGGCCCCGGTCGGCGAACGCTCAGCCGAGGACGAGGGGGAGCCCCGCCGCGAGGTCGCCCAACGCGGCCTTCTCCGCGTCGTCCGGCAGACGACGCCCGGTGCCGATGAGCAGCGCGTCGGTGTCGGAGAACGAGGCCGGGAAGCGGGAACCGGCGATCTCCTCCAGCGCGGCCCGGGCCGCCGCGAGGGACTCGGCGGGCGGCCCGGCGGCCGACGGCCGATGCGCGATCAGGTCGAGGTGGTGCAAGGTCCATTCGAGCACGTACGCGCAGAGGTAGTCGCCGACGGTCAGCACCACGTCGCGGGTGTTCACCCGGAGCGTGCGATCGGCGAGTTCGGCGGCGCGGCCCGCGGCGGAACCGACGTCGTCCAAGTGGAACCTGAGCAACCCCGGATCGCCGTACGCGGCGGCCAGCCGGGGGATCAGCGCATCGAGCGGGTCCTCGCCGGTCGGAGGCGCGACGAGGTTCCAGTAGCCGACCGCGTCCACGGTCGGTTCGGTCTCGGCCGGCGTGACCAGGGTGATCAGGACGTCCTGGGCGTCGATGACCAGGTGGCACACCAGGTCCCGCACGAGCCAGCCGGTACATCCCGACGGCCGCTCGAAGTCCTCGTCCGGAGTCTCTGCGACCGCCTTCAGCAACGCCGTCCACGAGTGTGCGAAGAGATCCACTCCGGCACGGTAGTACCGGACCGGATCCCGTGGCACGTGGTTTTGTCACCGTGTCCGCGCGGGAGAAGAATGTGTCCGAGGGGAGGCGTCCCGGCCTCGGGAGGTGGCATGAGCACTTCAGCTGAACCAAGGGTCTCCGGCCTCGAGGTCCGGTCCATCGACTACGTCCCCCTCGACGAGCGGCACGGCAAGCTCTGGCATCTGGGCCCTCTGTGGTTCATGTCGAACGCCCAGATCGCCACCCTGGCGGTGGGGCTGATCAGCATCACCGAGGGCGGCAACCTGATCTGGTCGCTGCTGGCCATCGTCTCCGGCACCGTCATCGGCACCTTCTTCATGGCCTTCCACTCGGCGCAGGGCCCCCAACTGGGCCTGCCCCAGATGATCCAGTCACGGCCCCAGTTCGGCTACGTCGGCGCCCTGCTGGTGTGGCTCTTCGCGTACGTGCAGTACGCCGGCTTCAACGTCTTCAACAGCATCCTCGCCGCCGACTCCCTGCACACCACGCTGCACGGCAGCGTCAAGCTGTGGGTGGTCGTCGTCACCGTCGTCGCACTGGGCATCGCACTGGTGGGCTACGACGTCATCCACAAGGCCGAGCGGCTCCTGACCTACACCTTCCTGGTCGTCTTCGGCGTCTTCACCGTCGGCGTCCTGGTCGGCCTGCACTACCCGGCAGGCTCCTTCGACCTCGACGCCTTCGCATGGACGCCGTTCCTGGCCCAGTTCGGCGTGGTCGCCGGCTACCAGATCAGCTGGGCCATCTACGTCTCGGACTACTCGCGCTATCTCCCGCCGGACGTGACCGTCCGCAAGACCTTCTACTGGACGTACTTCGGCTCCGCGCTCGGCGGCATCTGGCTGATGGTGCTCGGAACGCTGCTCGCCGCCTGGGCCGGCAAGGACTTCGAGACCATCGCGTCCATCAACGCCGCCGGTGACAAGGTGTTCAGCGGCTTCGGCGCGATCGTGCTGCTCTTCGCCGCCCTGGGCCTGGTGTCCGTCACCGCGCTGAACATGTACGGCGGTTCGCTCACGCTCATCAGTGCCATCGACTCGTTCAAGCGGGTACGGCCGACGCTGGGCGTACGACTGCTGACCATCGGCCTGACCGCGGCGCTCTCGCTGATCGGCGCGCTGTCCGCCACCTCCAATTTCCTTGCGAACTTCAACAACTTCCTGCTGCTGGTGCTCTACCTGTTCATCCCGTGGACCGCGGTGAACCTCATGGACTACTACGTCGTACGCCGTGGCCATTACGCCATCGCCGAGATCTTCAAGCCGAACGGCATCTACGGGCGTTGGGGCCGGCACGGCATCATCGCGTACGTGGTCGGCTTCGCCGTCATGATCCCGTTCTTCTCCGTCGGCACGCTGTACGTCGGCCCCGCGGCCGAGGCGCTCGGCGGAGCGGACATCTCCCTGTTCATCGGGCTCCCGGTGTCCGCGGCGCTGTACTGGTGGCTGACTCGCTCCATCGACGTGGCGGCCGAGACCCGCCTGGCCCGGGCGGAGGAGGAGGAACTGGAGCGCGCGGCGCACGAGCACCGCGAGCCCTGACCCCGTGCGGCGCCGCCGCCCGGGGCGCCCTCCGGCAAGGTGCCGGGTGGGCGGCGGTGGGCGATTCTGTAAGGGTGTGGGGTGTCCCGGCCGGTCGCATACCGGCGGCCTACGCCGCCGCGGGCCGCCGGGCCCTGCGCGTGACGCTGGTCGCCGCGGCCGGCTTCTACCTCTTCCGCTACGGCCTCGGCCGCCCCGTCGCGGCGACCTACGCCCTGTTCGCCGCGGTGGCCCTCGGCGGACTCTCCCGCATCCCCGGCACCGGACGGCAGCGTGCCGCGACGGCAGCACGTCTGCTGCCGGTGTCGTGGGTGCTGGTGGTCATCGGCACCTACCTCTCGGTGCAGACGTGGAGCGCCGTCGTCGGCATGCTGGTGGTCGGCTTCACGCTGGCCTTCTCCGCCGTGGGCGGGCCACGTCCGGCGGGGGCGGCGCCGGGCCTCCAACTGCTCTACATCCTGCCGTCCTTCCCCCCGTACGACCCCGGCTCGCTCGGCGACCGGCTGACCGGCACGACCACCGGACTGGTGCTGTTCATCGCCGCCGAGGCGCTGATCCTGCCCGAGCCCGGTCCGCCGCCCTACCTCGACCGGGTCGCCCGGGCCGCCCGGACCGCCGGGCACTGCGCGACACTCCTCACCGCACCCCCGTACGCCCTGACCGACGCGGACTCCCGGGCGGCCCTGGAGAGCGGGCAGGCGCTGCGGCCCCTGACCGTGCCCGAGGCGGAGCGCCCGGCCGGGCCGGGGGTGCGCGATCGCGCCCTCGCCCACACCGGTCTGGCCACCCGGGCCCTGCTCAGCCGGCTGGCGCGACTGCCCTCCGTACCGGGGAGGCGTCCGGGAACCGAGGTGAGCACCGTGCTTCAGGCCGTGGCGCGACTGGCCACTGCGAGCGAAGCCTGTCTGCACGGGGGGCCGTCCCCCGTGGCGCCGCACACGTCACTGGTCGCCGCACGCGCACACCTCTCGGCCGCGTCCGCGGGCCCCGCTTCCACCAAGCCCTCCCGCGCCGTCGCCCGGGCTTCCGATCGCGTCAGCGGGGATGCCGACCGGCCCGCCACGGCTTCCGCCCTCCCGCCCGCCGTGCTCCGCCGGCACGCCGCCGTGCTGGAGATCGCCGACGCCGCGCTGGCCATGGGCACGGCGGCCGATCTGGCGGTACGGGGCCGCCACGCCTCGGTGGAGGTGGCGCGGGGCCGCTTCTGGTACGCCGGATCCCGGGCCCCCGTCCTGTGGTGGCACCGCATGCGCGGTCACGCCGGGCGACGGTCGGTGTTCTTCCAGAACGCGGTCCGTATCGCCCTGGCTCTGACGGCGGCCCGGCTCGTGGCCGGGGTGGACACGCTGCCGCACGGGTTCTGGGCCATGCTGGCGACGCTCACCCTCACCCGGACCACCATGGACGAGACCTGGAGCACCATCCGCCTGGCGCTCACGGGCACACTGGCCGGAGCCCTGGTCACCGCCGGCCTGTTCACCCTGGTGGGGGGCGACACCGCGGTGTACGCGGCCGTGCTGCCGGTGTGGATGCTGTTCACCTTCACGGTGGGACCGGTGAAGGGCGTGGGCTGGGCGCAGGGCCTGTTCACCGTGCTCGTGGCGCTCGTCTTCGCCCAGCTGGCACCGCCGACGTGGCGGTTGGCGGAGGTCAGGATGCTGGACGTGCTGGTCGGCAGCGCGATCGGCGCGGTCTTCGGTCTGCTGGCCTGGCCCCGTGGAGCCCACGACGAGCTGCGCCACACGGCGGCGGATCTGCTGCGCCGAGCGGCCGAGATCGTGGTGGCCACCGGTGCCTCGGTGGCGGGAGGCGGTGTGGTGGCCGCCGCCTCGACGGGGGTTCCCGGCCACCGGTCCCTGCAGCGTGCCCTCATCCTCGCGGAGTCCGCGTACGCGCAGTTCCAGAGTGAGCCGACGCCCTTCGGCGGCCGGGGGCGCCGTGCCGCCCTGCCCGCCGCGGACTGGCAGGCGTTGCTGATGACCGGGCACCACACGCTGTGGGGCTCCGACCGGTTGCTGGAGCCACCGCTCGCCACTCTGGACGCGGCGGCGGCGGAGTCGGTCGACGGGCTGGGGGAGCGGGTGGCCGGCCGGATGCTGCTCGTCTCGGCGGCGGTCGACCCCGGAGACGACACCCCGACCGCGCGGCTGCCCCTGATCGATCCGACCCTCGCGGAGTCCGGCACGGAACCACGCGATGCCCCGCGGCTCTACTACGCGACCGTGTCATGGCTGGACTCACTGCTGACCGACCTGACCCGTGTCGCCCACGGCGGACCCCCACCTGAAGCCGGCCCGGAACCGAAGCCGGCCCGCGGCTGACCCTCACCGGTCGGCGAGGACCGGGGACTGCGGCAAGGGGCCGCACCGCCGGCAGGGGGGGCGCCCCTGTCCTCGCCGCGAAGCCGTAGCGGCGAGAACTCGTTCACGAACAAGTGTTATCCGAGGCGCTCCGAGCGGTCTCCCAGGCATCGGACACAATCGTTCGGCGTCGAGGACGGGAAGCATTTGATGAGCGCACAGCACGCGGTGGAGACGGCGGCACTGGTGACCGCTGCCCGAGAGGGTGACACGCAGGCTCAGGACGCCCTGGTCAGCGCGTACCTTCCGCTGGTCTACAACATCGTGGGGCGGGCTCTGAACGGCTCGGTGGACGTCGACGACGTGGTGCAGGAGACCATGCTGCGCGCCCTCGACGGGCTGGGCGGGCTGCGTACTCCCGAGCGGTTCCGCTCCTGGCTCGTGGCGATCGCGATGAACCAGGTCCGGGGGCACTGGCAGGACCGGCAGTCCGCCCCGGGCGCGGTGGAGGAGGCGGAGGACCTGGCCGATCCGGGCGCCGACTTCGTCGACCTGACGGTGGTGCAGCTCCAGCTCTCCGGGCAGCGCCAGGAGACCGCGCGGGCGACGCGCTGGCTGGAGCCGGACGACCGGGGGCTGCTGTCCCTGTGGTGGCTGGAGTGTGCCGGTGAGCTGACCCGGGCCGAGGTGGCCGCGGCGCTGGACCTGTCGCCCCAGCACACGGCGGTCCGGGTACAGCGCATGAAGGCGCAGCTGGAGGCGGCCCGCGTGGTGGTGCGAGCGCTCGACGCGCGGCCGCTGTGCGAGGAACTCAGGGTCGTACTGGCCTCCTGGGACGGCAGGCCCTCGGCGCTGTGGCGCAAGCGAATAGCCCGGCACGCTCGCGGGTGTGCCGGCTGCTCCGGTCTGTGGAGCGGACTGATGCCCGCGGAGGGACTGCTGGCCGGCCTGGCGCTGGTCGCGGCCTCGTCCGCGCTGCTCGCGAGCGTGCGCTCCGCCTCGGGCGGGATGGCCGTGGCCGGTTCCGCGACCCGGCTCGGCACGTCCGGCGGCCGGAGCGGGTCCGCGCCGGGAACCGGCCGGCGCGCCGCAGGTCGCAGGGCCGCCTCCCGCAGCGAGTCCCGTCGGCGCCGGCGCCTGCGCCGCCGGGCCGTCAGCGGTGCCGTCGTCGCGGCCTGCGTGGCGGGCGGTGGCCTCTGGTACTTCGGCACGGACCCGGGGACCGGCGGCGACGGCGGCGCGACCGCCGAGCGGACCGCGGGCGTCCCGGTGGTGGACCTCTCCGCACCCAGCGCCGTCGAGACCTCACCGTCGGCCTCGCCCTCCGCGTCGCCGTCCGCGACGAAGTCGAAGAAGGCGACCGCCTCCAAGTCCCCGAGCCCCGTCAGGAAGAGCACGCCCACGCCCCGGCGGACCACCCGTCCCGCTCCGGTCCCGTCCGCGACGCCGCAGACGCAGTCCGCCCCGACGGACACCGTCGGCCAGGTGGTCGCGCTGGTGAACAAGGAACGGGCGGCCGCCGGCTGCGGCCCGCTCACCGAGGACCCGCAACTGGAGCAGGCGGCACAGAGCCACTCGGACGACATGGCCGCCCGCGGCTTCTTCGACCACACCAACCCGGACGGGGCCGACCCCGCACAGCGCATCACCGCGACGGGCTACCGCTGGTCCACCGAGGGGGAGAACATCGCGCAGGGCCAGCAGAGCGCGGAGTCCGTGATGGATTCCTGGATGAACAGCCCCGGCCACCGCGCGAACATACTCAACTGCTCCTACAAGGACATCGGCGTGGGCGTCCACAAGGGCGCGGGCGGCCCCTGGTGGACGCAGGACTTCGGCGCCAAGATGTGACACCGCCTCAGCGGTGGCCGCGGCGCGGTCCGACCGGGCCCCCGGCCGGCCTGAGCCGCCGCCTTCAGCCGCCGTGCTCGGCCGTCGTGCTCGGCCGCCTTCAGGACCGTTCGGCCGAGCCGATCTCGCGCAGTATCCCGAACGCGCGCAGCAGAGGCGCCGGGCCGGCGTCCGTGATGCCGGCCGCGCGCCGCGCCCGGCGCGTCCGCAGTACGGCACGCACCGCGGAGAGCGCGGCGCACGCGATCACGGCCGCCTCCAGGTCGGCGTCCGGCGTGTCCGCGGGCAGCCTGCGCCGCACCAGCACGGTGAGCCGCTCCTCGAAGTCGGAGAAGGCCTGCACCAGGCGGGCCGTGACGACGTTCTCGATGTCCTCCAGCGGGTGACCGAGGGCGGTCAGGGTGGAGGCCGCGAACGGCTCGGCCGCCTCCAGCAGGGCGTTGCACACCGCGTCCAGGGGTGCCTCGCCGGCCGGGCGTTCGGCCAGGGCGTTCTCGACGTAGGCGAAGATCTGGACGCCGTCGGGCAGCAGCAGCGCTTCCTTGCCGTCGAAATAGCGGAAGAACGTGCGCACGGAGACGTTCGCGTGCGCGGCGATGTCCGCGACCGTGGTGCCCTCGAACCCGCGCTCCGCGAACAGGCGCGCGGCACCTTCCAGCAGCAGGCGCCGCGTCTCCTCCTTCTTGCGTTCACGCAGTCCGGCGGGGGCGGTCTCACTCGGCATGGGCGAAGCCTGTGCCAACGGTGTCGCGACTGTCAATCGGCACGCGTGCCACGCGGAGGCATCGCGACAGCTAAAAGTCACTCATGCCAATTGTCATGCGTGCCACCTTGTCTCTACAGTTCGTGTCACTCGTGACACTTTCCTGGGAGGCGCCAGTGCCCCGACGTTCGCAGCACGGCCGCCTCGGCGCCTTCTGCGCCCGGCATCCGGCCGCGGTCATCGCCGCCTGGCTGCTGATCCTCGGCATGGCGCTGGCCGGCCGGCACCTCGCCGCGCCCGTGTTCAGCGACCAGATCAGCCTGCCCGGCACCGCCTCGCACACCGGTGCCGACCTCCTCGCCACCTCCATGCCCCAGGCGGGCCGGCCCAGCGGCAAGGTCGTCTTCCACAGCGACACCGGCACCGTGGCCGACCAGCGCTCCGCGCTCGACCGCACCCTGGCCGACCTGCGTGACCTGCCGCGCGTCACCGCCGTCTCCGCGCCCGTGACCAGCGACGACGGCCGCACCGCATACACCACCGTCTCCTTCGACGAGCAGCTGAAGAACCTCGGCCACGACTACACCGGGCGACTCGACAAGGCGACGCAGGCCGCCCGGAAGGCGGGCCTCGGCGTCGCCTACGGAGGCGACCTCGACCAGGTGGTCCGTGAACCGGCCGACGACAAGCTGAGCGAGGGCGTGGGCGTCCTCACCGCCCTGGTCATCCTGCTGCTGGCCTTCGGCAGCGTCCTCGCCGCCCTGCTCCCGCTGGTCACCGCGCTGATCAGCGTCGGAGTCGGCCTCGGTATCGTCGGCATCGTCGCCGCCACCCTCTCCTTCGCGACCTCCGCCACGACCCTGGCCGGCATGATCGGCCTCGGCGTCGGCATCGACTACGCCCTGTTCCTGACCACGCGCTTCCGCCAGGACCTCATCGAGGGGCACGATCCGGTCGAGGCCGCCGCCCGCACCACACGCACCAGCGGACGAGCGGTCCTCGTCGCCGCCCTGACCGTGGCCGTCGCGATGCTGAGCCTGTACGCGTGCGGGCTGAGCTTCATCGGCAAGATCGGCCTGGCGGCCACGCTCGCCGTGATCGTGACCGCCGCTGCCGCCCTCACGCTGGTTCCGGCGGCCCTGGGCCTGGTCGGCAGGCGCATCGACCGGCTCCGGCTGCGCCGCCCCGTCGCCGAGGGCAGGGGAGGGCACGACGGCCGGCACCGCTACGCGGAACTCGTCGCCCGGCGCCCGTGGACGTTCCTGACCCTCGGCCTCGCCCTCCTCTGCCTGTGCTCCATGCCGTTGCTGTCGATGCGCCTCGGCCACGTCGACGCCGGTGCCGACCGACCCGGCAGCAGCACCCGCACCGCGTACGACTGGATCGCGCGGGCCGAAGGGCCGGGCTTCGGAGCGGGCGCGAACGGCCCGGTCCTCACGGTGATCGACGTCAGCGAGGCGAAGACACCCGTCGACCGGATCGCGAACGACGTGACCACCGCACTGCGGCACACCCACGGCATCGCGTCCTTCACCCCGCTCAGGGCGAGCGCCGACCGGAAGGTCCTCGTCACCACGGTCACCCCGGCCGCGGGCCCGCAGGACGCCGCGACCGACACCCTGCTCGACACCCTCTCCGGGCGAACGCTGCCCGAAGCCCTCGACGGCACCGGAGCCGAGGGCCTTCTCACGGGCAGCGTGGCCGGCCAGGCCGACTTCCGCGACACGGTCGGCGAGCGGCTGCCCCTCGTCATCGGCATCGTCCTGGTCCTCGCCTTCCTGCTGCTCATGGCGGTCTTCCGCAGCGTGGTGATCCCCCTCAAGGCCGTCGTCCTCAATCTCTGCACCACGGCCGCGTCCTACGGCGTGCTCGTCGCGGTCTTCCAATGGGGCTGGGGCGACAAACTGCTGGGCCTGTCCGAACCGGTGCCCATCGAGTCGTACGTCCCGATGATGATGTTCGCCATCGTCTTCGGGCTGTCCATGGACTACGAGATCTTCCTGCTGTCCCGGATCGCCGAGGCCTGGCACCGCACCGGTGACAACCGGCTCGCCGTGGGAGAGGGACTGTCCGCGACGGCCCGCGTGATCTCCGCCGCGGCCTTCATCATGACCGCGGTGTTCCTGTCCTTCACCGCCTCGCCGACCGTGGTCGTGAAGATGCTCGCCCTGGGACTCGCGATCAGCGTGATCGTCGACGCCACGGTGGTCCGCCTGGTCCTGGTGCCGTCCGCCATGTTCCTCATGGGCGGGGCGAACTGGTGGCTGCCCCGCCGGCTCGACCGGGTCCTCCCGCGCCTGCACGCGTGAACATCCCCCACCCGTCCCCGATCCCCCGTCCCCGTCCCGACCGATCCGGAGCAAGTGACCACGTGACCTCGAACCGCCGGACGAAGACCCGCATCCTCGTCGCGCTCACCGTGACCCTGGCCGCCCTCGTGTGCGCGACCGATCTCCTGGTCGAGCACAGGACCGAGGAGCGGGTCGCCGCCCAGGCTGCGCACCGGCTGAAACCGGACGGGCCCGTGCACGCCGACCTCACCACGCCGCTCGCGGGGTTGCGCACCCTCGGCGGGGAGGTCGGCGACGTCGAGATCAGCGCCCGGGGTGTACGCCGTCAGCACACGGTGATGGACGTGACCGTCCGCCTGAAGGGCGTCACGACGGACGGTCGCAGCGCCGGCGGCACCGCAACCGCCACCGTGGGATACGACCAGGTCACCCGGCGCCTGGGCGCGCTGGGCGACGGCCAGACGGCCGGCGGCCGGGACGGCGACCTGATCCTCGGCGGGAGCGTCGGCCGCCTGGGTCTGCCCGTCACCGTGCGGGCCAGGCTGTCGACGACGCCGGACGCGTTCACCATCACGCCCACCACGGTGAGCGTCCTCGGCCGCGGCGTGGCGGTCGAGAACCTCGCCGGCCTGCCGGCCGCGGCCGGACTGCGGGACCGGCTCGAGCCCCGGACCGTGCACGTCACCGGGCTGCCCCATGGCGTCGCGCTCACCTCGGCGCACGCCGCCGGCAACGGCCTCGTCCTCGGCTTCTCGATCGCCGCCGGACCGACCCCGAGCGCGGGCGCGGGAGCCGCCTGACCGTCCGGGCGGCGGCGCCCGAAGGGGCGTCGACCGGGGAAGAATCCAGGCCTTCCGCCGGTTCCACCAGTACGTACCGAGCGGCCGTCGATCGGCCGCTCGCGGACGGTAATAGGCTGAGTGACCGTACGACCGGCACGTCGACGACCGTGCCGCGCCGAAGCGTGAGGGAGCGACCGATGACAGTGGGAACCGAGCGAGCCGTACTGGCGGGCGGTTGTTTCTGGGGCATGCAGGACCTGATCCGCAGGCAGCCGGGCGTCGTGTCCACACGCGTCGGCTACAGCGGAGGTGACACCCCGAACGCCACGTACCGCGATCACGGCGACCATGCCGAGGCCATCGAGATCCTCTTCGATCCCGCGGCCACGAGCTACCGCGACGTCCTGGAGTTCTTCTTCCAGATCCACGACCCGACCACGAAGGACCGCCAGGGCAACGACCTGGGGCGCAGCTACCGGTCCGCCATCTACTACGGCGACGAAGAACAGCACCGCGTCGCCGTGGACACGATCGCGGACGTCGAGGCGAGCGGCCTGTGGCCGGGCAAGGTGGTCACGGAGGTCGAGCCCGTGGGCGACTTCTGGGAGGCGGAGCCCGAGCACCAGGACTACCTGGAGCGCTACCCCGACGGCTACACCTGCCACTTCCCGCGCCCCGACTGGAAGCTGCCGCGCCGGGCCTCCTCCACGACGCACTGAGCGGGCTCACGGACGAGGCGCCGCACCTTCGTCGACCGGCAGGGGAACGGGCTCGTGCGGCGATCGCACACCGGTGTCGCGGTGGCCGGCACCGGTGTCGTGCGCCCCGGGCGAGACCCTTCCCGGACGGACTCGGTGCAGCGCCAGATGCAGCACCGGTACGAGGACACAGGTGACCGCGGCACTGTGCCACAGCAGCGCGTCGAGCCGGCCCGCGGCCAGATAGGCGCCCGCGGCGACAGCGGCCACCGCGCACACGCCGCGGTCCACGATGCTCTCCACCGACAGCAGCGTGGCCCGCGGGGCGTCCGCCGGGACGGCGTCGTTGACGAGCTTGCGCTGCACCGGATAGACGAACCCGGTGATCGCGGCGAACGCGCACAACAGCCCGACCACGGCCCAGGGCCCGCCGACGGCGGTGCCCGCGAGGGTGCCGGCGAGCGCCACGCTCAGCACGGACACCCACACCGCGGGCGACAGCCGACGCCCCAGCCACTGCGGGCGGGCCGAGGCCACCGCCTCGGCGACCGTCATCGCCGCGAGCACACCGCCGTGCGCGCTCTCCCCGATGCCGTGCTCCAGGAGCACCGGCTGGAACAGGTTGACCTGGCAGATCCGGGACAGCGTGAAGACCGCCACCCCCTGCACCATGAGCAGGGCCAGCCAGGGTGAGGACCTGAGGGCGCGCCAGGCGGCGCCCGTGTCACGCAGGAGGGTTCCGCCCCGCCGCGCACGGGCGCGAGGCCGGGCGTCCGGACCAGGCGCGACGAGCCGCGGCAGGGCCAGGGCGCAGCCGAGGGAACCGGCCGCGCTCGCCGCGCTGAGCACGTACGGCGTCTGCGGGGCCAGCGCCATCAAGGGCCCGACGAGCGGCCAGCACACGACCTTCGCGGCCAGCCCGAGGGCGCGCGCCGTGCCCTCGGCCCTCAGGTAGTGGGCGTCCGCCCCCTCGGCCCGCAACCCGTCGTAGAGGTAGGCGCTCGCAGCGCCCGACGTCAGGGACCGCCCGGCGGCGATGGCGAGGAAGTGCACGAGGAAACCCGTGTACGACGGGGCCAGTACCGGCGCCATGTTCGCCGCCGTCATCACCACCGCGCCCGCCCGCAGGCAGTTGCGGGCACCGATGCGGTCGGCGACGACTCCCGTCGGTATCTCGAACAGGCAGAAGGCGACGTAGTAGATGCTCTGGATGCCGAAGATCTGGCCGTCGGACAGGCCCGCGTCACGCTGGTAGGCGTAGAAGACGGGCATCCACCACAGCAGGTTGAACAGCAGTTGGAACCCGTTGTTGAGACGGATGACGCGCCGCGCGGCCGGAGTCGGAACCGGCCCGGGGGAGGGGGACCGCAGGAAGGGCATACGGCGCCTCACCGGGCGTAGGGGCGGACCTGCACGAGGTGGCAGGCCCCCTCGGCGGTCAGCAGCCACTCGATGTCCAGGGCCTCGTCCGGATCGTCCGCGCTGAAGTGCGACTGCAACAGCCGCCCCGTCAGCGCCAGCCGGCCCAGTGACGCGCGCGTCGCGGCCGGGAGGTCCTCGCCCGACGAGCCGACGTCGACCGTGCGCCCGCCGCCCTCGACGGTGTTGTAGAGGTACTGGTGCGGCAGGACCGTGCCGTCGACCACCCGCTCGGGCGAGCCGGGCGTGCAGTTGAGGTACACGTTGCGGAAGTCCTCGCGACGGGTCGGGTTGCAGGTCACCAGCACACCCCCGAGGCGGGCCGGCACATACTCCTGGACGATCACACCCATGTAGGTGTCGTCCAGGGAGATGCCGACCTGGTGCCGCAGCCGCACGCTGCGCGGCGACAGCAGCGACGCCCACACCTGCCGTACGGCGTCCATGAGTTGCTCCGCGCCCCGCACCGTGGTGACCGAGTCGTAGATCCCGGCGGCCGAGAAGCCGGGCAGGTCCTCGGCGTTCGAGGAGGAACGCACCACCAGACGACGCCCGTCGGCCACCGCACCCGCCACCGCCGCGGTGATCGCCCGCGCCACCTCCCCGGGCATCGGCGTACCGCGCATCAGGTGCTGGAGGCTCAGGCACAGAGGGTCGACCACGTCGAACGCCTCGAGTTCGAGCGCCATCTTCAGCTTGCCTATGCCCTGTTGCAGCGCGGGCGACGAGGTCAGGAAGAGATGGTGCAGACGGAACGGAAGCGCCACGCCCTCGGGGGCCCGGACCGTCTCCGCCACGTGTACGGCCGCCGCGGCCCGCAACCGCTCCGGCGCCGTGCCGGCCTCGCCGAGCCGGGCGGCGAGATGGCCCAGCAGATCGGGCCGTGGCGGACGCGGGCGCGCGTAGAAGACCGTCAGGTCCGCGGTGCGGCTGTCCAGGACGTGGTGGAGTTCCCCGAGGTTGGCCGCCTTGGTGCCGTAGCTGTCGCGGTCCGCGCGCCGCAGCCGGTGCAACGCGAGGATCGGCGCGTCCTCCAGCAGCGGTGTCTCGATGCGGATGCGCTGCTGGTGCCAGGTGGGCCTCTCCAGCGTCGGCGCGCCGGGCAGCCGCTCCAGGGTGATGGTGTCCTCCCGGACGCGGTAGCGCACCCACGCGCCGTCGAGGCGGCGCTCGCGCACCAGGGCGTCGAGGTCGCGCACGATCGCGTTCGGGATGTTCCAGCCCGAGGCGAGGACGTTGGTGTGCGAGAGCGGAGTGGTGGGGAGCGTGTTGATGAACCCGGCGACCCGGGGCACGTCGTCGGGCAGACACGGCATCGCGACGATGTCCGACCAGCCCAGTTCCGCGGCGGCCCGCTCGTACTCCGCCGTGGTGCGGAAGCAGCGCAGCCGGCCCTCGGCCTCACCGGGGTTGAGACAGGTGCGGGTCCGGTTGCCGAACAGTTCGTGGCTGAGGATGCGCGGTACGCGGATCTCGCTGACCGAGGCCAGCTCATGTTCCTGTCCGTGGTTGGCGGGCTTCAGCAGCAGCGGCAGGCGTCCGTCGACCCGTCCGCGCACGTAGAGGTAGAACTCCTCCAGCAGCGCGGCGGGCATGGTGTCCGCCTCGGTCGTCTCCAGCACGAGGAAGGGCCGCTCGGTGCCGTCCGCCTCCTCGTCGGTGTGCAGGGACAACACCCCCAGCAGGAAGCGGCGTTCGGGAGCCATGTACACGGAGGCGTTGAACGCGTCCAGATCCGCGTCCAGTTCGTCCAGGGTCAGGCCGAGGACGCGGGTCGCGATGTAGTTGACGTGGAAGGGATGCACCCGCGTGTCGAGCAGATGCCAGGTGTGCTCGGCACGGTCCACCACGACCTTGAGGTACGGGTGTCCGGCCAGCACCCCGGACAGGGCGCGGAACAGCGGCAGCGAGAGGTTGGCGCCGACGACGGTACGGTCGCCCGAGGCGTCGGGCACGCCCGCCTCTTCCGGTGCGAGCGTCATGCCCGGGCCCCCTCGGTGACGTCCGTGGGCAGGATGCGCGGCAGGGCGTCCACCAGGGCGGTGAAGTCGCGGACCACCGCCTGCGGCCGCTCGGCCGACAACAGGCACAGGCCCGCCATGGTGTTGGCGCCGGCGGCCGGATCGTAGACCGGCACCAGGGTGCCGTCCGGCAGCGAGGCCTCGCGGACGACGGACAGGGTGCTGCCCGCGGCGACCGGTGCGGAACGCACGACGGTCGCGGAGTCCCACCGATGGCGCCGGAGCCAGGGGGAGCCGTCGCCGTGCACGGCGAGGACCACCAGGGACCCGGCCGCGCCCTCGGCGTCCTCGGGCGTCAGCGCCCGTGCGGGCCAGACGGGACGGCCGCCGAGCAGCTGGTCGGTGAACATACCGACCAGGTCGAGACCGAAGACCTCCTCGATCTGCGGCACGGTCATCGCGCCGCCGAACCGCGCGGCCGTCTCGATCACCCACATCCGGCCGTCCGCGCCCAGCTTGATCTCCGTGTGGGTGCCGCAGTCCTCGAGCCCGAGGGCGTCCACGGAACGCCGGGCCAGCTCCACGATCCTGCGCTGGGCCGCACTCCCGAGCGCGGCCGGGGTGATGCCGGCCCGCTCGGTGAACGGCGCCACCGTGGGCATCCGTCCGCTCAGGCAGACCGGACGGAAGACCCCGTCGACGACCACGCCCTCGACACTGACGTAGTCACCCCAGCCGGAGCCGTCGAACCATTCCTCGGCGCAGCCGCTGACGATCTCCTCCACGATGAAGTCCTCACAGGCACCGGCCACGTGCAGTTCCGCGAACCCGAGCAGCGCCGACTCCGCCATCACCGCGTGCGACCGCTCCCAGGCGTCCCGCACGTCCCCGGGCGCCTCGATGATCTGGTGCGCGGTCGAACCGGCGCTCCAGGCGGCCTTCAGCAGCAGCGGGAACGACAACTGGTCTGCGGCGCACTCCAGTTCGGCTGCCGTGGCGACGGCGCGGAACCGGGGCTGCGGTATGCCGCGGCGCTCCCAGGCGGCGCGCATCAGCCGCTTGTCGCGGGCGAGCGCGGCGGCGGGCCCGGCCCCCCGCAGCCCGAGCCGCCGGGACGCCTCGGCGACCGCGACCACCGCGTACTCCGAGAAGGTGACGACCGCGTCCGCGCCCACTTCGCGGGCTCGGGTGGTGATCAGCTCGACGAGGTCGCGCCCCTGCACCTCGAGGGCGGTGACGACCGAGGTGCATCGCCGTCCGGCGTCCGCCGCCACGGTGGCGGGCAGTTCGCTGAGTGCCAGCAGGTGCACCACGGACCTCGCGGCCACCCGGGCCAGGGCGTACCCCGCCGGGGGCCCGCCCTTGGCATGCACGTACAGCACCTTGCTCACGAAGACCCAACTCCTCTGATTCTCGGGGACGTTCCGCCGTCTCCTTCCAGCGAACCAGCCCCGGCTCCCGTCCGAGGGGCCTCGCTGCGCCAACCGCTCAGGCAAATGCCCAACCGGTGCGCGCCGTGGCCGTCCTGCGCGGGTCCGGTGATGCGCTAGTGCCCTTCCGGCCCAAAGGGGCGCGACTCGGGGCCGTTCCGCATGGCTGCCGCGCTACGGGATACGCATGAGGTGTTACGCAAAGTAATGTGGTGGAAGCTTGAAGGAGTTGGGCCGTGCACGAGTCCGATCTCAAGACATTGCTCGCTTCCCTTCCGGTGTCCTGGTGGGAGGCCGACGGCGGACTGCGAGTGGTCGACAGCGGGGGCGGCGCGTTCGGTGACGAGCGCACCGCCCGCCGCTTTCTGGAAGCCCTCTGCGCCGACCGCGGAGGCCCGTCCGGTTCACCCGACGCCGGTCCCTTCCAGGCGTGCTTCGAGGGACGGGTCTTCGACGTGAACTGGCCGGCCCGCGGCGACGGCCCGGACCGGCCCGGCAGCAGGGGAGTGGCGGTCGAGGTGGGGGGCCGGCCGGACGAGGGGCCGTACGCCTCGTTCGCCGACCTCACCCCGGCCGCGGCCTTCGTACGGGACGCCACCGGCCGCTACCTGTGGGCCAACCACGCCTACGCGCACCTGTACGGCACCACGCGCGACGCCGTGATCGGCCGCCACCTCGCCGACCTCGACGGACCCGACGACGTCGCCCGGTTCCTCGCCCTGGACCAGGAGGTCCTGACGCGGGGCAGATCCGTACGGCACACCCTCACCTACCGGCGTGCCGACGGATCCCCCGGGCGCGCCGCGGGCTACCGCTTCCCCGTCCGCTGGGGCGAGGGGCGCTGTGTGGCCGGCATCTACGTCGACATCAGCGACTACACCCGGGTGCTGGACCAACGGCGCCGGGCCGAGGAGGACTTACGGGCCCTACGGGACCACAGCGGCCTGCCCTGCGTCCGGCTGTCCCCGGACGGACGGGTGGGGGAGGCCAGCACGGCGGCCGCCGAACTCCTGCGCCTGCGGCTCTCCGACCTCATCGGGCTGCCGGCCGACAGCCTGCTGGCCCGGACGCCCGAGCGGGGCACCCTGCACCGGATCTGGGCCGACCTCGTCGGCGGCCGGCGCAGGAGTGCCCGCACCTCCGCCGTGCTCGTCGACGGGGACGACGGACAGCGCCGGGCCCGGGTGCACCTGAGCGCCGTGTGCCGTACCTCGAATCGGGTGTCCGGCGTGTGGGCCGTCCTCACCGATCTCGGACTGCGCCACGCGGCGTACCCGCCCCTGACGGCCACCCAGGTGCGCATACTCGCCCTGCTGGCCGCCGGGCGCAGCAACGCGGACATCGCGGGGACCCTGCACCTCTCGCGGCAGACGGTGGACTACCACCTGAGCCGGCTACGCGACCTCCTGGGCGCCGCCACCCGCCCGGCCCTGGTCGCCCGCGCCTATGTGCTCGGCGTTCTCTCCCCCCAGGCCTGGCCGCCGCGGTCCGCCACGGCGGCGCATCCGCTGAGCCCGGTCTGAGCGAACCGGCCCCGGTTTCGGCCGGCCCGTGAACGGCCGGTGAAGAGATCGGCACTGATAATTCTTGACCGTTCCTTGGTGATTCAACCAGCGCGAAGCGCTGCGCGTTTGCTTTCGGGTTGCCTGAAACCTGCACATGTCCTGTGAAGATCGGCCCTTCCGGGGGCGTCGGGTCCGTGGCCAGGGGATTGATCTGCTCGCGACAAGTCGGCACGCTCCATGGCGCGAGCAGGAACTTCCCTGCTCGCGCGAATCCCCCCACACGACGAGGAGACCCCTCTTGACGGCGCAACACAAACGCATAGGCAGGGCCAAGATCGTCACCGCGATAGCGGCCGCTGCCACCGTCGCCGGCACCGCCCTGTACGTGTCGCCCGCCGCCCAGGCGGGACAGCCCGCGGAAGGCGTGGTCTACGGCCTGAACGCCGAAGGAGCCGTGGCCGGCAGCTACATCGTCCTGCTGGACCAGAAGGCCTCCCAGGCCGAGAAGCAGGATCTGGCCACGGAGTACGGCGGCCGGATCAGCCGGACCTTCGGCTCGGCGGTCAACGGATTCTCCGCCGGCAGCCTCACCGAGACGGAGGCCAAGCGCCTGGCCGCCGATCCCGCGGTCGCCACGGTGGTGCAGAACAAGAAGTTCCACATCGATGCCACCCAGGACAAGCCGCCGTCCTGGGGCCTGGACCGCATCGACCAGAAGGACACGGCCGGCGACGGCAAGTACACCTACCCGGACAAGGCCGGGGAGGGAGTGACCGCGTACGTCATCGACACCGGCGTGCGCATCAGCCACAAGGACTTCGACGGCCGGGCGAGCTTCGGGTACGACGCCGTCGACAAGGACGACTCCGCCGACGACGGCAACGGCCACGGCACCCACGTGGCCGGGACCATCGCAGGCACCGCCCACGGTGTGGCGAAGAAGGCCAAGATCGTCGCGGTCAGAGTGCTCGACGACAACGGCTCGGGAACCACCGAGCAGGTCGTCGCCGGCATCGACTGGGTGACCCAGAACCACAAGGGTCCCTCGGTGGCCAACATGAGCCTCGGCGGAGGCGCCGACCCCGCGCTCGACGCGGCGGTCGCCAAGGCCATCGCCTCGGGTGTCACGTTCGCGGTCGCCGCCGGCAACGAGTCGGCGGACGCGGGGCAGAGTTCACCGGCCCGCGTGCCCGAGGCCATCACGGTCGCGTCCAGCACGAAGGACGACGCCCAGTCGGACTTCTCCAACTTCGGCAAGCTGGTGGACCTCTACGCGCCGGGCTCGGACATCACCTCCGACTGGAACGACAGCGACCAGGGGACCAAGACGATCTCCGGCACCTCGATGGCCACCCCCCACGTCACGGGAGCCGCCGCGGTCTACCTGGCAGGGCACCCGGACGCCACACCCGCTCAGGTCGCGTCCGCGCTGACCGGCGGGGCGACCAGTGACAAGATCACCAACCCGAGCAGCGGAACGGCCAACAAGCTGCTGAAGGTGACCGAGTAGGGTCGGTCCCCCCTGGGCGACACGAACACCGCGGCCCGGTGGTGCCTGGAGCGCGCAGCGCGACGACACCACCGGGCCGTCCCCGTCCGAGCGTCTCACCGGCATCGGACACCACCGGCCCGAGTGAACCCGGCCTCGCCCCGGCCCCCCTGGACAACCGAGTGGTGGTTCGGCTTGAGTTCCTGCATGTGACTGCCTTGAGTGATCTTGTACGTCCGGACCGCTATCCCCGTTCGTCCCGCTACGACCCGGCGTGGCTCGTCGGTCTCGACATGGGGCCGAACCCGTTGTGGCTGCTGGAGGACCTGGCCGCGGACCTCGATCTGCGCCCGGGGATGAGGGTGCTCGACCTCGGTTCCGGCAAAGGGGCCACGTCGGTGTTCCTGGCCCGCGAGTTCGGCGTCAGCGTCGTCGCCGCCGACTGGTGGATCGCCGCACAGGACGCGGCAGCCGTCTTCGCCGAGGCGGGGGTCGGTGACAGGGTGGAGGCCGTGCGGACGGAGGCGCACGTCCTGCCGTTCGAGGAGGAGAGCTTCGACGCCGTCGTGAGCATCGACGCGTTCGAGTACTTCGGCACGTCGGACTCCTATCTGCCCTACCTGGTGCGGTTCCTCCGCCCCGGCGGCCAACTGGGCGTGGCAACTCCCGCCATGAAAAGGGAAGTCCGCGAACTCGGCTCGATCCCACCGCACATCAAGCGGGTGGTCGGCTGGGAGGCGATCGCGTGGCACACCGCGCAGTGGTGGCGCTTCCAGTGGGAGATCACCGAACTGGTGGACGTCACGTCCGCGCGGCTGCAGCAGGACGCCTGGCGTGACTGGCTGCTGTGGGCCCGGGCATGCGCCGAGCACCAGCCGCACGGCCGCGAGGCGAACCAGCCCGTGATCGACATGCTCACCGAGGACGGCGGGGAGTTCCTCTCCTTCGCCCTGGTGACCGCCCGGAGGAAGTGAACGCGACCGGGCGGGTCGGCCGACCTGGCCGTCCCGGGGAAAACCCTTTGCTCCGGCCGATGGCAGGTTGCTAGCCTCACGCGGCACAGGATGTACGTGATCACGGGACAGGGAGGTTGATGAATATGGCCGCCGACGGCCCTCCTCAGCATGCCCTTGTCCGGTCCGCGCGTCGGTACGGCGCGGACCGGGTCGTTCCCACGATCAGGAGTCACCCGTGCATTCCTCCGTCTCGGCAACCCACCCCGAGCTGACCACCGACCGTCTTCTCCTCCGCCCCTGGACCACGGCCGAGGCCACCGCGGTCCTCGACGACACCAGGTCGGCCCACTGGGCCGACGACTTCCCCGCCGAAGGCGACCGCGTCATCGCGGGCCTCTTCGCCGAGCATCCCGCCTGGCTCGGCGCACACGGCCACCGTCTGGTCATCGAACGGGACAGCGGCCTGGTGGTGGGCTCGATCGGCCTGTTCTGGCCGCCCCGCGAGGGAGTCGTCGAAATCGGGTACGGCATCGTCGCCTCCCGCCGCGGCCGGGGCTACGCCCCCGAGGCCACCAGGGCGCTCGCCGCGTTCGCACTCGGCGCGCCCGGTGTCCACACCGTGGTCGCCACCGTGGAGTCGACGAACCCGGCCTCCGCCCGTGTGCTGGAGAAGGCCGGCTTCCACCGACGGGCCACCGAGGAGAACCTGACCCATTACGGGATCACGAAGTCCGGCCATGGAGAACGATGAACCGGCGGCGACGCAAGAAGCTCTCCCGGTGCCTGTTCGCAGCGATCCTGGTCGGCGACCCCGCCCGCGTGACGGCGCTGCTGCGGTCCGGCGCCGGCCCGGAGCACGCCGACCGTGAGGGCACCACCCCCCTCTACCTGGCATCCGTGAACGGAGAAGCCGAGATCACACGGCTGCTCCTGGCGGCGGGGGCCTCCCCCGACACCGAGAGCGCCGGAGCCGGTTCCGAGGGCACACCGTTGTGCGCGGCCGCCTGCTGGGGACACACCGAGACCGTGCGCGAGCTGCTGGCGCACGGCGCCGATCCGAACCTTCGTGAGGATCACGGCACGGGTCGCTCGCCCCTGGACTGGGCGCTCGGCGGCCCGCACCCCCGGACCGCCGGCCTGCTCACCGCCGCGGGAGCGGTTCCCCGGGGAAGGGCCCGTTGAAGGCCGCCCTCACCAGCCGGTCAGCAGCAGGTGGTTGAGGAGCAGGGCGAGCACCGCCTGCGCGGTGAGCCAGGCGCGGCGGCGGGGCAGGAGCGCGCAGGCCGGCAGCAGCCACAGGGCGAACGGGAGCCAGATGCGTTCCGTCTCCGCCTTGCTCATGCCCGACAGGTCGGCGACGAGCAGCGCGAGCAGGGCGGCCGACACGAGGACGGCGAGGCGGAACCGTGCCGTCGTCCGCTCGGTCCGTGCTCTCGGCGAGGCGTCGTCGGCGCCGCGGCGCCGCAACGGTTGCCTGCGGCGGCGGAAGAGTTCCACCGCCGTCCGCCGCAGGCCGGCCGCCGTCGCCGGGCCGGTGATGAGCACCGTGCAGGCGAGGTTGGCCCACACCCAGTAGCCGTAGGGACGGGTGCCGCCCACCCCTTGGTAGTAGCGGACGATCAGCAGGCGGTAGGCCTCCCACCAGTCGAAGCCGGCCAGGGCCGACACCGCGGGGAACGCGGCCAGTCCGGCGAGGAGTGGCAGCAGCAGGGCGGGGCGCTCCCGGAGTTCGTGCCGGCCGAGCAGGAGTACCGCGGCACCGATCACCGCGAAGAGGGTCAGGCCGTAGGAGAGGTAGCAGGTCAGACCGAACAGCAGTCCCGAGCCGGCCGCCCAGGGCAGGGAGCGGCGGGTGAGCGCCAGGGCGAGCGTCGCGACCGCCCACGCGGCGACGGCCGCGAAGTAGGCGTCGGCGGACGTCCCCTGCCACACGGCCGCGGGTGCCAGCACCAGGAAGGGCGCGGCCCGCCGCGCGAGCGCCTTCCCGGCCAGCGCGCGAACCGTCACCAGCACGGCCACACAGCCCGTCGCGCCCACGGTGATGCACCACATCCCGGCCCAGCCGCCGCCCCGCAGCCCCACCCGGTCGAGCAGGACGAAGGTCAGGGTGGCCGCCGGGGGGTGGCCGGCGACATGGGCGGGCCAGGGTTCGGGAGTGCCACTGACGATGTGGTGGGTGAAGTCGCGCAAGGCGGCCGGGATGTCGTGGAAGCGGCCGATGACGCGCAGGTACTCGTTGTGGGTGGTCAGCCGGCCGGCGACGCCCTGGTGCCAGCCGTCGACCAGCGCGAGGGAGAGGATCCACGCCAGCGCGGTCGCCCAGGAGGCCGCCAGCAGCGCTCGCCAGGGAAGGCGGGTGGCGAGGGCGGGGCCGTAGACGACGGTGGCCACCGCCACCGCCGAGGCCGCCGCGGTGCCGGGGCCGACGTGCGGATCCCACTCGGCCAGGACCGGCGGCCAGTGCACGAACAGCGTGTGGCGGGTGCCCTGGACATGACGGCCGATCAGTACCGCCACCGTCACGAGCAGGGCGGCGGCACCGGCGGCGTACAGGTCGCGGCGGAGAGAGCGGGTCACGCCCGAACGCTAGGCCCGGGAAGCCGCGGAGAGCCGTCATACGGGCCGGACGTCAGCGTTTCGTCATCGGTCGCGCACCCCTTCCCGGGTGTGTCCCGGCCTACGGTCGGCACATGAGCGACCATCCCCGGCTCCCCACCTCTCCCGGCTTCTGGCGCAGCCCCCTGCGCGGCCCGTGGTTCACCTCGGTGCTCGGCCTGGTGCTGCTCGTCGGCATCACCGTGCTGTTCGTGACCGGCCTGGTGTCGTACGCCGCCTACAACCCGGGCCTGTCCCCGGTGAACGACCAGACACCGGACAAGGGCGCCCTCGGCTTCTACCTCTTCGCCTGGCCGACCGACCCGGTATGGCTGTACCGGTTCACCCAGGGCGTGCACGTCACGCTCGGCATCACCCTGGTCCCCGTTCTCCTGGCCAAGCTGTGGTCGGTGGTGCCGAAGCTCTTCGAGCTGCCGCCGGCCCGCTCCGTCGCGCACGCGTTGGAGCGGATCTCGCTGGTGCTGCTGGTCGGGGGCGGGCTGTTCGAGTTCACGACCGGGGTGCTCAACGTCCAGCTGGCCTACGTCTTCCCCGGCTCCTTCTACCCGCTGCACTTCTACGGGGCCTGGGTGTTCTTCGCCGCGTTCGTGGCCCACGCCATGCTGAAGGCACCTGCCGCGCTGCGCACGGTACGCCGGCGCCTGACGGCGGACGCCACCACGGGCGACGACCCGTCGGCCCCCCGGCAGGACCCGTCGGCCTCCCCGAGGGACCCGTTGGTCTCCCCGCGGCCCGATCCGCCGACGGTCTCCCGGCGTGGCGCACTGGGGCTGGTCGGCGGCGGTTCGCTGCTGCTGTTCCTGACCACCGTCGGGCAGAGCCTGGGCGGACCCTTCCGTCGCACGGCCCTGCTCGCACCGCACGGAACGGCCGACCCGGGCGGCGGCCCGAACGGCTTCCAGATCAACAAGACGGCCGGCTACGCCGGAATCACCCCGGCCGACACGCACGAGGACTCCTGGCGGCTCGTCGTCACCGGCCGCACCGGCGCGGTCCGGCTCGGCCGTGCCGAGCTGCTCCGGCTGCCGCAGCACCGTTCGTCGCTGCCCATCGCCTGCGTGGAGGGCTGGTCGACCGCCGACCAGTGGTGGCGCGGTGTGCGGCTGCGCGATCTCGCGGCGCTCGTCGGACACGACGGGGATCCGCCGGACCTGTTCGTGGAGTCCCTGCAACGGCACGGCGCCTTCCGCCGTGCGGCCCTGCGCGCCAATCAGGTGGCAGACCCGCGCTCCCTGCTCGCCCTGCAGGTCAACGGCGAGGATCTGTCCCCCGACCATGGCTATCCGGCACGGATCATCGTGCCCGCCGCGCCCGGTGTGCTCACTACCAAGTGGGTGGCCCGACTGACCTTCGGAGACCTGTGATGCCGCGCTGTCGTCCGCCCCTCGGCAGCCCGTTGCAGCTGCTGCCGCTCGCCTGCTCCTTCGCGCTCGCCGCATACGCGGGGGTACGGCTGTTCGCCGGTGACTGGTTCGGCGTGGCGCTGTGGTTCGTGGGCGCCGCCCTGCTGCACGATCTGGTCCTGCTGCCGCTGTACTCCGTGGCGGACCGGGCGGTCGTACGCAGTCTGGGGGCGGCCGGGCGACGCGGCCGGACGCCGTACGTGCGGGTACCGGCCGCGCTGTCCGCCCTGCTCCTCCTCGTCTGGTTCCCGCTGATCAGCGGCATGGCGGGAGCCCGCTACCGGTCGGCCACCGGGCTCTCGCCGCACGGCTTCCTCGCACGCTGGCTGCTGATCAGCGCCGTACTCTTCGGCGGCTCGGCGCTGCTGTCGGTGCTGCGCGCACGCAGGGCCGCGAAGCACCGGCCGCCGGCCCCCCACTGAGCGACGGCCCGCAGACCGGCCCCGCGCGCGTACCGCAGCAGAGCAGGGGTGCCCAGGCGGGCCCAGGGGAAGGGTGCGCCCATGCCGGCGCAGGCGTCGACGACGTCGACCACCTGGACCCGGGAGCGTTCGTCGACGTCGGCCGGCACGGTCTCGACGATCAGCAGACCGTCCGGGCGCAGCAGCCCGGCCACCCGCTCCAGCAGGGCGGCCGGCTCCCCGCCGATGCCGATGTTGCCGTCCATGAGCAGGACGGTGCCCCAGCGGCCCGCACCGGGCAGCGGGTCGAAGACCGAGCGGCAAAGCGCCTGCCCTGCCCCCCGCATCCGCCGACCCGGCCGAGGAGACCCCAACCGGCGTACGGTGTGCTCGACGGCGGCGGCGCTGACGTCGATGCCCAGCACGGTACGTCCCCGGGCGGCGAGTTCCGCCACCAGCCGGCCCGGCCCGCAGCCGACGTCGAGGACGGCGCCCTCACACCGGTCCAGGACCTCCCGGTCGACCGGATCGGCCCGTGCGCACCAGCGCTCCACCTCCAGCGGCAGCAGCCAGCCGTCCGCACGGCGCAGGAACAGCGGGCCGCGTCCGCTGCGCAACGCGGTGGAGTACGGGTCGGCGGCCGCCCACGCGAGGCGGGCGGCGGGCGGGCTGCTCATCGCCCGGTGGCCGACGTGCAGCGCGCCAGGCGCGCGGCGAACCGGCTGTGCGGCGCGAGAGCGGCCACGGCTCGGGCGTCGGCGGCGACGTCGACGTCCCGCAGCCGGGGCAGGTCCCGCACCCGCAGCCCGGCGGCGACCAGGCGCGCCCGCTGCACGGCCCCCGTCACGGGCGTCGACATGGGAACGCCGCGCAACAGTGCCGGGTCGGGCGCGGCCAGTCCCAGCGCCCAGAACCCGCCGTCCTCCGCCGGGCCGAAGCACGCGTCGTGGTCCGTGAGGTCGGCGGTCAGCAACTCCGGTGTCACCTGCGGGGTGTCCATGCCGATGAGGAGGGCCGGGCCGTGGCAGTGCGCGAAGGCGTCCGCCAGCCGCTCGTCCAGGCCGCCCGCGCACTGCGGCACCACCTCGAAGCCGGGCGGCAGCCATGGCCCCGGAGCACCGTCGAGGACGAGGAGGCGCCGGGAAGCGGGCGTGGCCGCCACCGCGTCCAGGGTGTCGGCGAGAGCCGCTTCGGCGAGTTCCGCCGCCTCCTTCGGGCTGAACGGCGGGGTGAGCCGGGTCTTGACCCGTCCGGGGCGCGGCTCCTTGGCGATGACGAGCAGCGTGGTCACCGCACGGTCCTCCGGCCGGCCGGGGCCGGGGCGGCCGGTGCCTCGGCCAGGACCCGGCTCATGTCCCGTACCGCCTGCCAGGTACCCCGCCATGTGCCGGTCACCTTCGAGGCTCCGGTACGCGGCAGATAGGGCACGTCGTGTTCGGCGACACGCCAGCCGGCGTCGGCCGCGCGTACGACCATCTGCAGCGGGTAGCCGCTGCGCCGGTCGGTCAGGCCCAGCGCGAGCAGCGCCTCGCGGCGGGCGGCACGCAGCGGTCCGAGGTCGTGCAGGCGCAGCCCGGTACGACGGCGCAGCATCCGGGCGAGCAGGAGATTGCCGGCCCGGGCGTGCGCGGGCCAGGCGCCCCGGCCCCGCGGACGCCGTCGGCCGAGGACCAGGTCGGCCTCGCCGCGCCGGACCTCGCGGACGAAGCCGACGAGCAGCGAGGGGTCGAGGGAGGCGTCGCAGTCGCAGAAGCACACGATGGCGCCGGTGGCCGCGGTCAGGCCGGCGTGGCAGGCGGCGCCGAAGCCGCGCCGCGGCTCGTGCACCACCGTCGCGCCGAGAGCGCGGGCGACCTCGGCGGAGCCGTCGGTGGAACCGTTGTCGACGACGAGGGCACGCCAGCCGGCCGGGATCCGAGCGAGCACCCACGGCAGGGCCTCGGCCTCGTTCAGGCAGGGGAGCACCACATCGACGTCCGTTGAAGGGGTCGTCACGGTTTCACCCTACGAACCGGAATCGGGCATAACGGGCGAGCGGTCCTTACGAAACGCGGACGCCGTACCCGCCGGCCCGGCGCCGGTAGGCGCGCCGGTGCGAGGCTGGGGGCATGCAACCGCCGTACGAGGCCCCCGGGGCCGAAGCCTGTGACGGTCCGGCCCGGGTCCTGGTCGTCGACGACGATCCGACCGTCGCCGAGGTCGTCACCGGATATCTCCACCGCGCCGGCTATGTGGTCGACCGGGCCGGCGACGGCCCGACGGCGCTCACGTGCGCCGCGGCGCACCGGCCCGATCTCGTGGTGCTGGATCTGATGCTGCCCGGCATGGACGGTCTGGAGGTGTGTCGGCGGATGCGCGAGCGCGGTCCCGTACCGGTCATCATGCTCACCGCCCGCGGCGACGAGGACGACCGCATCCTCGGGCTGGAGATCGGCGCCGACGACTATGTCACCAAGCCCTTCAGCCCCAGGGAACTCGTCCTGCGTGTGGAGTCGGTGCTGCGCCGCAGCCGTCCCGTCGGCACCGGGCCCCGGCTGGCCGGGGCGGGACTGTCGGTGGACGTCGAGGCCCGCAGGGCCACCAAGGACGGCAGCGAACTCGCCCTCACCCTGCGGGAGTTCGACCTGCTCGTCTTCTTCCTGCGGCATCCGGGCCGGGCGTACGGCCGCGAGGACCTGATGCGCGAGGTCTGGGGCTGGGACTTCGGTGACCTCTCGACCGTCACCGTCCATGTCCGCCGGCTGCGCGGCAAGATCGAGGACGACCCGGCCCGGCCCCGGCTCATCCAGACGGTGTGGGGCGTCGGCTACCGTTTCGAGCCCCGTGGGGCGGTGCGCTGACCATGCGCGACACCCTCCTCATCGCCCTGTACGCCTTCGCCGGCGCCGCGGCCACCGGCCTCGCCGGAGCGGGCGTGCTGCGGGTGATCCGGCGCCGTTCGCTCACTGCCTCGCTCACCGTGGTGGCGGCCGTCGGCGTCGTCGCGATGTTCGCCGGCACCCTCGCCGTCGCCCGGGCGATGTTCCTGTCCTCGCACGACCTCACCGTCGTCACCACCGTCGTCGCGATGGCGACCGTCGTCTCGCTGGCCACCGCACTGCTGCTCGGCCGCTGGGTCGTCGCCCGCAGCCGTGACCTCGCCGAAGCCGCCCGCCACTTCGGTGACGGCGGCGAGTTCGCCGCCCCCGCCGCTCCGGCCACCGCCGAACTGGACGCGCTCGGCCGCCAGCTGGCCGCGACCAGCGCCAGGCTCGCCGAGTCACGGGCGCGGGAGCGGGCGCTGGAGACCTCCCGGCGCGAGCTGGTCGCCTGGATCTCGCACGACCTGCGCACCCCGCTGGCCGGGCTGCGGGCGATGTCGGAGGCGCTGGAGGACGGCGTGGCCGCCGACCCCGAGCGCTATCTGAAGCAGATCCGCACGGAGGTCGAACGGCTCAACGACATGGTCGGCGACCTCTTCGAACTCTCCCGCATCCACGCGGGCACCCTCCCGCTGAGCCCCTCCCGCATCTCCGTGTACGACCTGGTCGGCGACGCGCTGGCGGGAGCCGACGCGCTCGCCCGGGAACACGGGGTACGGCTGGTGGGTGACCGCGTCGAGCCGCTGCCGGTGGAGGTGGACGGCAGGGAGATGAGCCGGGTACTGGGCAACCTGCTGGTGAACGCCATCCGCCGGACCCCGGCCGACGGAACGGTCGCGGTCGCGGCGGAGCGCATCGACGAAGGTGTGCTGCTGTCCGTCACCGACGGCTGCGGCGGTATCCCCGAGGAGGACCTGCCGCGTGTCTTCGACACCGGCTGGCGCGGCACCGACGCCCGGACACCCCCGGCGGGCGCGGGTCTGGGCCTCGCCATCGTGCGGGGCATCGTGGAGGCCCACCAGGGCCGGGCGACCGTCCGCAACATTCCGGGCGGCTGCCGCTTCGAGGTGACCATCCCGGCAGCGCGGTGACGCACTCACCGAGTGGTCCCGGCGGTGTGGTGACTGCCTTGCCGTGTGGGGCCGGCGGCGCGGGGACGCACTTCCTTGTGGGCACGGCCGCCCGGTGCCTGCCTTCCCGCGTGGTTCCGGCGGCCGCCCGGCTCACTCCTCGCGCAGCCCGGACCGCGCGAACTCCCGCATGCCTTCCGCGAAACCCACCCGCGGCTTCCAGCCCAGCGCCGTCCGCAGCCGGGACGAGTCCGCGGTGATGTGCCGCACGTCGCCCAACCGGTACTCCCCGGTGACCACGGGGGCGCGGCCACCGTACGCACCGGACAGGGCCCGGGCCATCTCCCCGACGGTGCGCGGCTCACCACTCCCGGTGTTGTACACCGTGAGCACACCCGGCGCGGACTCCGCCTCCAGTGCCACCACGTTCGCCGCGGCCACGTCCCGCACGTGCACGAAGTCCCGCCGCTGCCGTCCGTCCTCGAACACCCGGGGCGGCTCCCCGCGGGCGAGCGCCGAGCGGAAGAAGGAAGCGACCCCGGCGTACGGGGTGTCGCGGGGCATCCGGGGTCCGTACACGTTGTGGTACCGCAGGGACACCGCCGTCCCGCCCGTGCAGCGGGCCCAGACGGCGGCCAGGTGTTCCTGGGCGAGCTTGGTGACGGCGTACACGTTCCGGGGATCGGCGGGGGCGTCCTCACCCACCAGACCGGGCACGAGGTCCTGCCCGCACCGCGGACACCGCGGCTCGAAGGACCCTCCGTCGAGATCGGCCACGGCCCGCGGCCCGGGCCGCACGGCACCGTGGCGCGGGCAGTCGTACCTCCCCTCCCCGTACACGACCATCGAACCGGCCAGCACGAGACGCCGCACCCCCGCCTCCGCCATGGCGGCGACCAGCACGGCCGTACCCAGGTCGTTGCGCGAGACATACTCCGCCCCGTCGGCGACACCGTTGCCGAGCCCGACCATGGCCGCCTGGTGGCAGACGGCGTCCACACCGGACAGCGCCCCGGCGACCGCCCCCGCGTCCCGGACGTCCGCGCGGGCATCGACCCGGACGTCGTACACGAGCGGCTCGTGCCCGCCCTCTCGCAGGGCCTCGACCACATGGGACCCGATGAACCCGGCACCGCCGGTGACCAGTACGCGCATACGGCCACGCTAGGCCGGACCGCGCCGCGCCCCCACGTGGGCGCCCCTCGCGTCACGGGTCCGTAAGACGTGGCAGGCCCGAAGACGGCACGCGATGCGGGGGCAGCGGACACACCGGTCGCCGAGCGGGGAGCCCCAGTGCTAGAAAAGGGACATGAGCGGGCGTTCCCGCCGGCCATGGGCGAGAGCGGCGCCGCCGCCCGGCGCACGGCGGTCATCCGGACCGTCCGGTCGCCCGAGGTCCCGGCCGTCACACGGGCGCCGCCTCTCGTCGGCCCTGAGCATGCGCACACTCGCCGCACAGGTGTTCCTGCTCCAGGCCCTCATCGTGCTGGTACTGGTGGCGGTGGCGGCCGCCTCCCTGGTCCTGCAGGGCCGGTACGACGGCGAGCGCAGCGCCAGGGAACGGTCACTGGCCGCCGCCGAGTCGTTCGCGAACGGGCCCGGCACATCGCTCGCGCTGCGTTCACCGGGCCCGTCGCCGCGGCTGCAGACGGCGACGGAGGAGGCGGGAAAGGCCTCCGGCGTCGACTTCATCAGCGTCCTGGACGTACACGGGGTCCGGCTCGCCGACTCCGACCCCGCCCTGGTCGGCACGAAGGCACAGGGCGTAGGCCGCGCCGCCGCCGGTGAGGCGTTCACGGAGGCGTACCACGGCCGGCCCAGCGACGCCGTACGCGCGGTCGTACCCGTGACCGACGCCAGCAGACGTGTGGTCGGCATGGTCAGCGCCGGGATCCAGTACGCCAATCTGGCCCACGTGCTGAACCGGCAGCTGCCGATGCTGCTGGGCTCGGCGGCGGGGGCACTCCTGCTGGCGACCGGCGGCACCGCTCTGGTCAGCCGCCGACTGCTGCGCCAGACCCATGGCCTCGGCCCGGTCCAGATGACCCGGATGTACGAACACCACGACGCAGTGCTGCACGCGGTGCGCGAGGGGGTGCTGATCATCGGCGGTGACGGACGGGTACTCCTCGCCAACGACGAGGCACGCCGGCTGCTGGAGCTTCCCGCGGACGCCGACCGGCGGCAGGTGACGGAGCTGGGGCTGGGGCCCGCCCTCACGCGGCTGCTGGCGTCGGACGAGGCCGCGTCCGACAAGGTGATCCCGGCCGGGGACCGGCTGCTGGCCGCCAACATCCGGCTCACCGCACCGTACGGCGGCGGCCAGGGGCTGGTCGCCACCCTCCGCGACACCACGGAGCTGACGGCCCTCTCCGGCCAGGCCGAGGTGGCACGGGGCCGGCTGTCGTTCCTGTACGAGGCAGGGGTGCGGATCGGCACCACGCTCGACGTGCGGCGCACCGCCGAGGAACTCTCCGAGGTGGCGGTCCCGCGCATGGCCGACTTCGTCACCGTGGAACTCCTCGACTCCGTGCTGCGCGGCGCGGAGCCCACGGGCGCCGTGCACCGGATGCGGCGCACCGCGCTGCGCGAATCACGGGCCGGGCACCCCCTGCAACCGGTGGGAGACCTGATCCGGTTCGTCATGGCCGACACACCGATGGTGGCGGCACTGCACCGTGGCAAGGCCGTCCTCGTGCCCGACCTGCACACCGCCCAGGACTGGCGGGCCCAGGACCCGGAGGGGGCCCAGGAGGCGCTGGACTACGGCATCCGTTCCCTGATCACCGTGCCGCTGCGGGCCCGCGGGGTGGTCCTCGGCATGGTCAACTTCTGGCGGGGCACCGACTCCCCCCGGTTCGAGGAGGAGGACGTCGCCGTGGCCGAGGAACTGGTGGCCCGGGCGGCCGTCGCGATCGACAACGCCCGCCGGTACTCCCGCGAGCACGCGCTGGCCGTGACCCTGCAGCGCAGCCTGCTGCCCCTGGACCTGCCGGAACAGGACGCGCTGGAGATCGCCTCCCGCTATCTGCCGGCACAGTCCGGTGTGGGCGGCGACTGGTTCGACGTCATCCCGCTGCCCGGCTTCCGGGTGGCACTGGTCGTCGGCGACATCGTGGGACACGGGCTGCAGGCCGCGGTGACCATGGGACGGCTGCGGACCGCCGTGCTGAACTTCTCCTCGCTCGACCTCGCCCCGGACGAACTGCTCGGCCACCTCGACGAGATGGTGACCCGGCTGGACATGCAGACGGCCCACGGCGACGACGACCAGGCCCCGCTCACCGGAGCCACCTGCCTGTACGCCATCTACGACCCGGTCTGCGGACACTGCACACTCGCCCGCGCCGGGCACATCGCACCCGCCGTGGCGGATGCCCAGGGCCGGGTGACCTTCCCCGACCTGCCGCTGTCCCCACCGCTGGGAGTGGGCGGACATCCCTTCGAGACCGGCGAGCTGGATCTCCCCGAGGGCAGTCGCCTCGTCCTGTTCACCGACGGCCTGATCGAGAACCGCGGACGGGACATCGACGAGGGCCTGGACCTGCTGCGCGCCACCATCGCCAGGGCGGGCGGGACACCGGAGGAGACCTGCCGCGCCCTCGTGGAGACGATGCTGCCCGACCACCCCAGCGACGACGTGGCGCTGCTGGTCGCCCGGACCCGGCTGCTCGATCCGTCCCAGGTCGCCACCTGGGACGTGCCGTTCGACGTGACGTCCGTGTCCCGGACCCGCTCCGAGGTGAGCCGCCGGCTCACCGACTGGGGCCTGGAGGAGCAGGCGTTCACCACGGAACTGATCCTCAGCGAACTCCTCACCAACGCGATCCGCTACGGCGCTCCACCGGTACGCGTCAGGATCCTGCTGGGCCGCACCCTCGTCTGCGAGGTGTCGGACGGCAGCAACACCTCACCCCGGCTGCGCCGCGCGGCCACCACCGACGAAGGCGGCCGCGGACTGTTCCTCGTCTCGCAGTTCGCGGACAGCTGGGGCACCCGCTACGCGGCCCGGGGGAAGGTGATCTGGGCCGAACAGACCCTGGGCCGCGTTCCGGAACCGGACATGTCCCTGCTGTTCGACGAGATCGCCTTCTGACACCTGCCGGATCCTTCGGCCGGGCCCCGGTCATGAGGGCGAGCCCCGGTCATGAGGGCGGGCCCCGGTCATGAGGGCCGTGCCTCGCGGACCGCCGTCCTGGTGACAAGGCTCCGCAGGCACCACCAGTTGGCCTCTCCGGCCAGCGACATCACCGCGGGCGCCAGCAGAGGGCGGACGACGAGCGCGTCCACGGCCACGGACAGAGCGACGGTGACGCCGATCAGCTTGATCGTGGTGATCCCGGAGCCGGCCAGGCTGAGCAGCACCGCCGCGACGACCGTGGCCGACGCGGTGAACAGCGGTGCCGCCGAGGCCAGCCCGGCCGCGACGGCCGCCTTGGTCCGGCCCGTACGCCGGTGCTCTTCCAGCACTCTCGCCAGCAGCAGGACCTCGTAGTCCAGGGACAGCCCGAACGCGAGACAGAACACGGTGACCGGGCTCATGATGTCGGTCTGGCCGGTGACCGTGAAGGACCCCAGCAGCCACCGGAGATGCCCTTCCTGGAAGAGCCACACCATCGCACCGAACGTCGCCGTCATGCTCAGCGCGTTCATCACCAGGGCCTTGACCGCCAGGAACAGTGCGCCACCGGTGAACGCCAGCAGCAGCGCCAGGGTGGCCGCCACGACGATGGCGAGGGCCGTCGGCAGGCGGGAGGCCACGGCGTCCCGTACGTCGAGCAGCCGGGCCGGCGGGCCGGCGACCAGCACGCTCGTGGGAGCGGCCGCGGCGCGCACCGAGCGGGCCAGCCGCACACTGGCCGGACCGAAGGGTTCGGCCGGTCCGCGCACCGCGAGCCAGGTACCGGCCGAGGACACGTGGCGCCCGGCGAGGACCGGGCAGCCGGCCGCCGGGCAGGGCCGGGACAGCCGTTCGCCGTGTGCGTAGATTCCGGTCGCGGTGCGCACGGACGTGGCGTCCGGCAGCGCCGACAGGCGCCGGGCGTAGGCGTCCAGCGCCGCCGTACGGGCGGCGTTCCGCCCGGGCGCCCAGCCGGGCAGGATGACGTCCACCTCGGTGCTGCCGAACTCGGGGAACGCGGTGCGTACTTCGCGCATCGCCCGGACCACGGGGGTGTCACCGGGCAGCACCCGCTCGTCGCTGAGGGCGAAGGAGACATGCCGGAACGGCAGCGCGCACACGGTCAGCGCGAGGGCCGCCAGTACCGAGACCCGGACCCGATGGCGCGTCACCGCCAGGGCCAGCCGCTGCCACCGGCCGTCGGTCCCGCCTGAGGCGCGGGCCGTGCCCCGCCACCGGGCGAACCGGTCCCGGGTGCCCAGGCGCCCGCCGAAACAGGAGAGGCCCGCCGGGACCAGGACCAGGGACACGGCGGTGGCCAGGGCCACCACGGGGATCCCCGCGTACGCCAGTGACCTCAGGAACGGCAGCGGGAAGACGAGCAGCCCGGTCAGGGACAGCGCGACGATGCTCGCGGAGACCAGCACCGTACGGCCGGCGGTGACCATCATCCGCTCCACGGCGGCGCCGTGGGCGGCGCCACGGGTGCGTTCCTCCCGATAGCGCGCCACCAGGAAGAGGCTGTAGTCGACCGCCAGCGCCAGCCCCACCGCCGTCGTCATGTTCAGCGCGTACAGCGACACCTCGGTGACCTGGGCCACCAGCCGCAGCACCGCCAGTGTGCCGACCACCGCGACCAGTCCCACCGCCAGGGGCAGACACGCCGCCCCGAAGCCGCCGAACACCCACAGCAACAGCAGCAGCGTGGTCGGCAGGGCGATCAGCTCCGCCCGGCGCAGGTCGTGCCGGCTCTGCGCCTGGAGGTCCCTGACCACCAGGGCGGCACCCGAGACCGTCACCCGCAGCGTTCCGTGGCCACCGGTGACCGCGGGCACCAGCCGGTTCACCGTGCTGTGGTGCGTGTCCGACACCAGCCGGACCAGGACCAGCGCGGCCCGCCCGTCCTTCGAGCGCAGCGCCGCGTCCGGCGGGACGGCCCCGTGGGTGCCGCCGTCCGGGCCGGTCACGGGGCCGGTCCAGTAGGACTCGGCGCCGGCCACCTTGGGGTCCGCGAGCACCCGCCCGACCAGCCGCCTGCCGTCCTCGCGGGCGGCGGGGGAGTCGACCGAACCGGACGACGTCCGGGCCAGCAGCACCAGGTCGGGCACGCCGCCGTGGAAGCGTTCGGTCAGCAGGGCGTCGGCCCGCAGCGAGGGCGCCCCCGCGGGCGCCCATCCGCCGGTGACCAGATGTCCCGTCACCCCGTGCCCCACCACCGCCGAGGCGGCGGCGAACAGCAGGGTCAGCCCGATCACGATCCGCCGGTGCCGGGAGGCGACCCGGCCCAGCGCCACCGACACGGCTGTGATCACCTGATCTCCCGTCATCACGCTGCGCACGTCCGGATCTCCGAGACCGACGCCCGTTCAGGGCGACCGGCCCACGATCAACGGCGATCCGGATCATGCGCAACACAGGACCGGACGGCAGTCCACGATCGGGTGATCATCTGTACGACCAACGGCCGGTGTCCGCCGTCGGCGGGTCATGCGGCGGCCGACGGCGGGATGTTCTGATTGAGGCGGAACAGGTTCGTCGGGTCGTAGGCGTCCTTGACGCGCACGAGCCGGTCGCGCACCGCGCCCGGGTAGGAGGCGCGCACCCGGTCCTCGGCGGCGTCACCGGTGAAGTTGACGTACATGGCGCCGTGACCGTGCCGTGCGATCTCCTCGCGGGTCTCACGGGCCCAGGCGACGTGCCCCTCGAAGCCCGTCGCGTCCGGGGAGCGCGCGATCACGTTGCACAGCACGCCCGGATCCCGCTGGCTGAACGCCGAGTCCTGTGAGGGCACGCGCGCGAAGGCGCCGCCCAGCTGGTGCATGTGCAGCTCGCTGAAGGGCGTGGGCGCCGTCTCGTGGCGTCGCAGCAGGGCGTCCAGCGCGGCGTCGGAGGGCTCGATGAACGCCGAGGTGAAGTAGTTGTGGGCCCCGGCAGTCCACAGCGGGTCCAGCATCGACTGCATCCCCGTGTACGGCATGGGACCCATCAGGTCGGCGATGGGTGTGCCCAGCGTCCGCAATGGACCGACCGCCGCCTCGCCGGCCGCGAGGTCACCCGCGTACATGCCGGCCAGCACCACGATGCGGGTGCCGTGGACCTCCTGGGGCAGGAAGGGCAGCGGCGGTGCCGTGGTCAGGTCGATCAGCGTCGTCAGCTCGTCGGGCATGCCCGCGATCAGCTCACGCCAGCCCGTGATCACCTGCCGGGCCTCGGCCGCGGGGTAGACGATCAGGCCGGCCAGGACCTGCGGCCCGACCGGGTGCAGCTGGTACTCGAGCGAGGTCACGATCCCGAAGTTGCCGCCGCCGCCCCGCAGGGCCCAGAAGAGTTCGGGGTGCTCGTGCGGATCCGCGCGCACCACGCGGCCGTCAGCGGTGACGACCTGGGCCGCCGTCAGGTTGTCTGAGGCCAGTCCGTGGCGGCGCAGCAGCCAGCCCACTCCGCCGCCGAGCGTGAAGCCGGAGATCCCGGTCGAGGAGACCAGGCCGCCCGGCACGGCGAGGCCGAAGGCCTGCGTCTCGTGATCGAGGTCCGCCCACGTCAGGCCGGCCTGGGCGACCACCCGGCGCCGTCCGGGATCGACGACGGCGCCCTTCATCGGGGACAGGTCGATGACGATGCCGTCGTCGCAGGTCGAGAACCCGGCGATGCTGTGGGCGCCGCCGCGCACGGCGACGAGCAGGTCCTGGCTGCGGGCGAACTCGACGGCACGCATGACGTCGGCGGTCCCGGCGCACCGCACGACCAGCTCCGGATGCTTGTCGTGCGCGGCGTTCCAGACGGCGCGGGCCTCGTCGTAGCCGGGGTCGTCGGGGCGGACGACGGTGCCGCGCAGGCCGGCTTCCAGTTCGGCGATGGTGGCGTCCCCCAGGATGCCCTTTGCCGTGTCGATCGACATGATCGGCTCCTTGGTGTGAGTGCTTGCACCGATGTCCAGGACGCTAGGCGGCGCCGCTTAGCACTCACTCAGCAGTCGCTTTGCCGCCGGGCCCGACCGCCACCGCGCGCCGCAGGACGGCCGGCCCACGGGTGTCGCCGAGCCGTGCGAAGAGATCACCGGCCCGGGCCGCGGTCACCCTGGCCGCCTCGCGCTCGCCCGCCTGCCACTGCAGCCGCGCGAGCATGAGGGCGACCCAGCCGGCGGCGGAGGGCGAGCCCGCGACGTGCTCCAGCCGCTGGGCCCGGGCCAGCAGGGCGCGCGCTCGCGCCGAGTCGCCGGTGGCCCGGGCGACGAGCCCGAGGTGGAGCAGGCTGTTGGTGACGCCCGGGATGTCGTCGGTCTCCTCGAAGCCCGCGAGGACACCGGCGATGGTCGCCTGCGCGCCGGCGGTGTCCCCGTCGGCCAGCTGGAGCAGACCCAGGCAGCCGAGGGTGATGCCCTCCTCCCGGCGGTCGCCGAGCCGGCACCTGATCGACAGGGCCGCGTCCAGATGTTTGCGTGCCCCGTCGTGATCGCCGCGGCTTCGGTGGATGTTGCCGAGCGCGTTGAGGGCCAGGGACTCCCCGTGCGGATCGTCGAGCGCGCGGAAGCGGTCGGCACTGCGTTCGGCCGCCGCGACGGCGGCGCCGGTGTCACCGTCGAGGCGGCTCGCCCACGCGAGATTCGCCAGCGCGTAGCCGCGTGCCCGGGACGGGCCGACCGTACGACCGGCGAGCACCGTCTCCTCGAAGTACAGCGACACCGGCCCCGTCCCGTCGTCCTCCAGCGTGTATCCGGGTGTCATGACCGGGAAGAACGGTCCGCGCCCGGCCGCGACGTCGTCCAGCAGCCGGAGACTCTCCTCGCAGGCCTCACGGGCCGCCGCGCCCTCGCCGCGGCAGACGGCCCACACGCCCTCGAGATGCGCCGCGACGGCGAGGACCGACGGCTCGCCCGTCTCCTGGGCCAGGGCGCGAGCCAGGTCGAGGGCGGTGCGTGCGCGGTCCCAGGCACCGCGCATCCAGAGCAGGACCGCCTGCTGACAGCGGGCGTACGCCAGCGCCGCCGCCTCGGGCCGCCGCTGGTGGATCCCGACGATCTGCTCGGCGATGTCCTCCAGCGGGGAGCCGTCCCCGAGCCGGATCGCCAGTACGGCCCTCCCCATCAACGCCCGCGCCCGCTCGGGGGACGGCTCCGGTGCGGCGGCCAGGGCGTCGTCCAGCCACCGCCTGCCCTCGGCGAGGCGGCCCCGCTCGGGCCAGAACGACCGCAGGGCGACGGCCAGCCGCAGCGCCCTGTCCGGTTCGTGACGCAGCAGGGAGCGCAGGGCGGCCCGGAGATTGCCGTAGTCGGCCTCCAGTTCCAGGGACGCGGCCCCCGAGACGCCGGTGGGCGGCTCCCGGTCCCGGGCCTCGGCGAGCGCCAGGTAGTGACGGCGGTGCCTGGCCTCCGTGGCCGCGAGTTCCCCAGCGGTCCGCAGCCGGTCCCTCGCGTACTGCCGGATCGTCTCGAGCAGCCGGTAGCGGACCTCGTCCTGCCGGGGCTCCACCCACACCAGGGACTTGTCCGCCAGCCGGCCGAGCAGGTCCAGCACCGAGGCGGCGTGCACACCGTCCGCGCACACCTCCTCGGCCGCGGCCAGGGAGAACCCGTCCACGAAGACCGCGAGCCGGCGGAACAGCCGCCGTTCCTCGTCGTCGAGCAGCCGGTGGCTCCACTCCAGCGTGGCCAGCAGGGTCTCCTGGCGGGTCGCACAGCGCCGGCTGCCCCGGCCGAGCAGGGCCAGGGCGTCGTCGAGGCGTTCGGCGATCTGCCGGGGGGCCAGCACGTGCACCCGGGCCGCCGCGAGTTCCAGGGCCAGCGGCATCCCGTCGAGCCGGAAGCAGATCTGCGCCACGGCGGCCGCGTTCTCCGCCGTCAGCCGGAAGCCGGGGGCCGCGTCGGCGGCCCGCTCGACGAACAGCCGCACGGAGGCGAAGCGGCCCAGTTCCGCGACGGACGGCAGCCGGCGCGGATCCGGCAGGCTCAGCGAGGGCACCCGGAAGGTTCGTTCCCCGTAGGAGCGCAACGCCTCCCGGCTGGTCGCGAGGACGAGGACGCGCGGGCAGTGGGCGATGACCTCCGAGGCCAGGGCGGCGCACGCGTCGATCAGGTGCTCGCAGTTGTCCAGCACCAGCAGCATCTCCCGGTCACCGAGCTGTGCGACCAGTGCGTCCCGGCCCCCGCCGTGGGGCGGAAGGTGCAGTGCCAGCGCCGCGGCGACCGCCTCGGGCACGAGGTCGGGTTCCGCCAGCCCGGCGAGGTCGACGAACCACGCCCCGTCCCGGAAGTCGTCGCCCCGACGGGCCGCCACGGCGAGCGCGAGCCGGGTCTTCCCGCAGCCGCCGGCCCCGGTGAGCGTGAGCAGCCCGCTCCGCCCGAGCAACTCCTCCACCTCGGCCATCTCGCGTTCCCTGCCGACGAGCCGGGTGGCCGGCGTCGGCAGATGGTGCCGAGGCGGCCGCTGCGTCCCCGCGGGCTCCGCCTGCCGGTGCCCCGCGCCCTTTCCCCGCCGGTCCCGCGGCTGCGGTTCCCGCTCCTCGACCGAGTCGGCCAGCAGCGCCCGGTACAGGCGGCGCGTCTGCGGGTCGGGGTCGGCGCCGGTGTCCTCACGGAGCGCGTCCCGCAGACGTTCGTAGGCGGCCAGCGCCTCCCGGCGCCGTCCGGCGTCGGCCAGGACCCGCATCAGGGCCCGGTTCCCGGGCTCGTGCAGCGGATCCTCGTCGACCAGGGCGCGCAGCACCTCGCCGGCCTCGGCCGTGCGGTGATCCCGCTCCAGCGCCTCGCCCAGTCCCAGCCGCAAAGTCGTACGCCGTGTCTCCAGCGCCTCGGCCGCCTCGCTCACCCACACCTCGTACCGGTCCTCCGGCAGCAGACCCGGACCGGCCAGGGCGAGCGCGGCACGGTAGTCCGCACTCCCGCCGCCGTCGAAGGCCCGCCGGGCCGCCTCGTCGAACTCGTCGAGGTCGATCCGGACCTCTCCGCCGGGGCCGAGCAGCACCATGTCGTCGTGGAGCACGACGACATCGCCCGGCGTGCCCGCGGCGGCCAGCGCACGCCGTACGGCGTGCAGCACCTGGTGCAGGTTGTTGGCCGCGGCCGTCCGGTCGAGGTCCGGCCACAGGAGGTCGTAGAGCCGTTCCCGGTGCATCCGGTGGCCCGGTTCCAGGCAGAGCAGTTTCAGCAGGCCGCGGGCCTTGCGCAGCCGCCACGCCCCGGCGGGGACCGGGCGGTCGTCGACCGTCACGGCGAAACCGCCGAGGAGCCGGATGCGTACCTGATCGGCCATGGCTGCCCTCACGAGCAGGCTACCGCCGCGAGGGCGGCCCCGCCCCAGATGCGTGATCATGGTCGTTGCGGAAGGATCGGCAACGGGGTACCGTCCGTTCCGGAGCACGTCATGGCTGAGAGACGCATCCCGCACCGCCCGTCGAGTCCCACCGACTCGGGAGCGCCCGTCACCACCGCACCGGCGTCGTCCGCCGCCGACTGGGCCCTGCTGCTCCTGCGACTGACCTTCGGACTGATGATGGCCGCGCACGGGGCCCAGAAACTCTTCGGCGTCTTCGGCGGAGGCGGCCTGACAGCGACCGGCAACGCCTTCGCCGGGCTCGGCTACCGGCCGGGAAAGGTCTTCGCCCTGATCGGCGGCCTCTCCGAGTTCGTCGGTGGTCTCGGCCTGGCCCTCGGCCTGCTGACGCCCCTGGCGGCCGCCGCCCTGATCGGCGTGATGATCAACGCCATGGCGACCGTCACCGGCGCCCACGGCCTGTGGGAGACGGACGGCGGCGTGGAGTACAACGTCTGCATCGCCGTGACCGCCCTGGCCATTGCGGCCATCGGCCCGGGCCGCCTGGCTGTCGACCGGTTCCTCCCCTGGGGCAAGGGCGGCTGGGGCGAGGCCGCACTGGCCCTCGGCCTCGGGGGCATCGGCGCCGCGATCACGCTCAGTCTGTGAACGACGCCGTCATCGGCTGTCAGGGTGGACATGCGTGCGACCGCCGTGCCATCGAGAGGCCTCCGACGCCGGTGTGAAGATCCTTGAGAGGTGACCGGTCCCAGACGTTCCGCGCCGCTCGTGCTGTCGGCTCTCCTGCTGGCGTTGCTCTCCCTGTGGACCGGTACGGGCGTCTCGCATGCGGCCGGTGCCTATCGGGCCGACTCCTGCCGGGTCGACCAGCTCCGGGCCGCCAAGGTCACCGCGTCCGTGAAATTCGATCACCGCGGAAGTGACTACAGCACGGTCACGAGCACCATGGAGGTCAAGATCCCGACGGGCTGGCGGCATGCCTCCGATCTGCTCCTGGATGCCGATTCGTCCCGTTACCGGGAGGCGCTGCGCTGTCTGCTGGGGAAGGCTTCGGAAAAACAATTCGATGACGCGTACGAGTGGCGTCTGAAGCCCCTCACGGTGACTGCCGACGAAAAAGAGGTGCTGGTTCACTACGAGGCCGTCACCTGGATCCAGTACCTCGCCGACTATCACATCGGACTCTGGAATCTGGCCGCGGGCAAGGGCGTATGGGACCTCCAACTCTTTCCTGGGAACCTTGCCGGCGCGGACTGGGAAGACGTGGAAGTCCGGATGGGCGGCCCCGGGGCGGAATCAGTCACCCCGGCGTCGGCCATCGGTGAAGAAGGCACCGTGGTCAGCTGGCACGACAGGAACCCGACCGAACACTTCAGGGTCAGGTTCCGCCCGCCCGTGGTGCAGCAATGGAATGCGCTGACGCTGACGCCGGGCGAGGCCTGGGAAGCCCTGGGAATGTACAGCGGATCGGGGGCACTCTGGTACGTCGCGGCAGGAGTCCTCCTCCTCATCGGTGCCGGCAGACTGCGAAATGACCTCGGACGGCCCGCCACCGAGGAGGAGGACAAGGCGCTCAAGACGCTGCGTACCTGGGCTCTCCTGCAGATGTTTCTCTGCCTTCCCGTCTATATGGGAGACAACCTCCTCGATTTCCTGAGCACGCAGTTCTCCTGGTTCCACGACTACACCTCGGCGATGTCTTTGCTGGCATTGAGTGCCATCGGACTCGCGCTGTGCTGGTTCGGGATGCCGCGCAGGCGCCTGCTCGTCGTCGCCTGCGTCCTGACCTTCGCTGTTGTCGGGATTTCCATCGGTTCCGAGGTGTCAGAGCATCCGCTGATGTCGGTGAGTGAGAACGACCACCTGGTTTCCCCGGCCGGCTCCTGGCTGGTGGCGACCGCCTACGCGGCAACACTCTTCGTGTGCTGCCTGGGTGTCCTCTCGGCGGGGTGGCGAGTCCTGCGGACCGACGGGCGAGGTGTGTCGTCATGGCTGGTCGTCTCCGTCTCCGCGGCCGTCGCGGTGCTCACCGTCCTCTGGTCGTTCCTCGCCTTCCGGCGCGACTGGAACCGCCGCACGTGGCTCGCCGACACCCATTGGGCGACCTACACGAGCGCATGGCGAGCGTCCTCCGACTACTGGTGGTGGTCGTTCCCGGACAATGCGCTGGCGCCTGTCTGGGAGACTGCCGCGTTCATCTTGACCGCGCTCGCGCTGGTGGGGACGCTCCGGGTCTGCCGGGCCGAACGGCGTGACGCTCGGTCGTTCACGCCGACCGAGGCGGAGAAGTTTCTGCTCGTCGTCTTCTTCTCGCTCGTCGTGGTGCCCGGCGGTGAGATGTACTTCGGTATCTGGGGGGCCATCCTCGACACGCTCCTCGGCCTCTTTGCGGCCTTGCTGATGCTCTCGTTCTCCCGCTCGAAGTGTGTACTGCAGCAGCCGGGCGCAGGAGATGTGCAGCTCGGCCAGGTCATTTCACAGACCGACCGAACCGGATTGTTGCGCCTGGTGCGCCGTTATCGAGAGCTGCAGGACCAGCTGCGTCATCCGGGTGCCGGGAGTTCCGTCGAACGCGCCGCGCAGTACGAGTCGATCGAGCGGGAGATCGACCAGCTGCACGAGGGGCTGCCCGCAGGGGTCGGCCCCATGGACCTGGCCTTCGCCTGGGGGCCTATGGACACGTGGTGGGCCAACGCCCGCAGGTGCGCGCTCATCGCCTGCCTCGCGGGTCTGCCCGCGACCGGTCTGATGTACTGGCTCGACTACGTCGCGAACAACTCCTGGGTTCCGATCACGCAGAACTCGTCCGGGTTTCTCGCCATCGTCCAGGACCTTCTCTACTGGCAGCTGACCTGGGTGGGCGGAGGGTTCTTCCTCGGGGCGCTCTGGCGGGACCTTCCCTGCCGCCACGGGCCGACGAAGGCGTTCTGTATCGCCGCCGTTTTCGTGGTTCCCGTCGTCGCCCAGTGGGTCATCGACGAACTCATCGGGCAAAGCGTCCAGGGTGTGGTCCCCGCCATCGTCGTCTTCACGTCCGTCCTGACGTTCACCGGCCTGGTCATGGACGTGCAGACGTTTCTCAGCGAACAGCGTTACTGGCCCACCAGCGCCAGTCTGGTCATGTACGTCTACCGGATGCGTATCGCGTCGCTGGCCTTCTTCCTGACGCAGATCGTCGCGCTTGCCACCATCTGGAAAGCACTCAGGGAGGGCGGCCCGACCTCGCCGCCGCCCACCCGCTGAGTGCGTCACCGGCCGGGCGCCCCCGTGCGCAGGCCGTCCATGACGAGGTCGAGGAGCCGCGTGGCCCGGGGCTGCCAGTCCTCGTGCGGGGCGAGCTGCCAGAGGCCCGCGATGGCGAGGAGGAAGTCGTCCGCCGTGATGCCGGGGCGGATGGTGCCGGCTTCCTCGTTGGCGCGGAGCAGAAGTTCCGCCGCGGAGGTCACCGGCGTGTGGGCGGGCTTCGCCGGACTGCCGGGTGCGCCGGTCGCCTGCCGTATGGCGGTGGCCAGACCGGCCTTGGTCATGGCGAACTCGGCGAGCCGGTCCATCCAGGCCCGCAGGGCCTGCTCGGGCGTCCGCGTCCCGAGCAGCTGGGCCGCGCTGTCGGCGACCTGCTGCATCTCGTGCCGGTAGATCTCGAGGACGAGTGCCTCGCGGTTGGGGAAGTTGCGGTAGAACGTGCCTTGCCCGACGCCGGCCTTCCTGGCGATGGTGCTCAGCGGGGCGTCGGCGCAGCGCGTCAGCTCGGCGAGTGCCACTTCCAGGATGCGCTCGCGGTTGCGCTGCGCGTCCGAGCGCAGGGGTGCGTCCTTCTTCTGCGGCACTCGTCCGTCCTCCTCGAGGGTCCGTGGCCGAACCCGCCCTTGCTAACCGGACAGCTGTCCGTTACGGTCTCCAGATAGCGGACAGCTGTCCGGTTACGTCCACGATAGCCGTGGACGCCGCCCTACGGCAGTCGGCGGCCGTCACCTCCGGCCCCAGCATCCCGCACTTGCGCTTCGCCCCTGCGACCTCGACCCGCACCACGCACTCTCCACGGCGTCCGGTCCCTCCGGCTGCCGGACCCTTACCTGTTCTGGAAACGCGAAAGAAGCTGCTCATGGCCCAATCGACGTCCAGTGTCATCACCCTGAAGATCAACGGCGAGAAGTACACACTGCCCGTCGACCACCGCACCACCCTGCTCGACGCACTGCGCGAACGCCTCGAACTGACCGGCACCAAGAAGGGCTGTGACCAGGGTCAGTGCGGTGCCTGCACGGTCCTGCTGGACGGCCGGCGGGCCGTCGCCTGTCTGCAACTGGCCGTGGCGGCCCAGGACCGGGAGATCACCACCATCGAAGGCGTCGCCGACGGCGAGCGGTTGCACCCCGTGCAGCAGGCCTTCCTCGATCTGGACGGTTACCAGTGCGGCTACTGCACCCCCGGCCAGATCTGTTCGGCCATCGGGGTGCTCCAGGAACACGCGGCGGGCTGGCCGAGCGCCGTCACCGACGACGTCCGGCCCGAAGCGGGGCCACCGCCCCTCACCGCCGAGGAGATCCGGGAACGGATGAGCGGCAACCTGTGCCGTTGCGGTGCCTACGTCTCGATCGTCGAGGCGGTGGCCCGCGCGGCCGAGGCCGGTACGGACCCGAACGCCGCCACCGGCGCGCGCGTCAGCCCCGCGGCGGCGGCCACGAAGGAGGCCCTGGCATGAGGGAGTTCGGCTACCAGCGGGCGTCCGACGTCGCCGGCGCCGTCGCGCTGCTCGGCGCCGATCCGGACACCCGGTTCCTCGGCGGCGGCACCAACCTCGTCGACCTCATGAAGACCGGTGTCGAACGCCCCGCCCGGCTCGTCGACATCCGCGAACTCCCGCTCGACGACATCGAGTCGACGCCGGAGGGCGGCCTGCGCATCGGCGCCACCGTCACCAACGGCGACCTGGCCGCCCATCCCGAGGTACGGCGCCGCTACCCGGCGCTGGCCCAGGCGGTACTGGCCGGCGCGTCCGGGCAGCTGCGCAACATGGCCACGGTCGGCGGCAACCTGCTGCAGCGCACCCGCTGCGGCTACTTCACCGACGTCACCAAGCCGTGCAACAAGCGTGTCCCGGGCAGCGGTTGCCCCGCCGTCCAGGGCGAGCACCACAACCACGCGATCCTGGGCGCCACCGAGCACTGCGTGGCCGTACACCCCTCGGACATGGCCGTCGCGCTCACCGCCTTCGACGCCGTCGTCCACTACGAAACCGCCGACGGGCCGGGGGAGTTGCCGCTCGCCGAGTTCTACCTCCCCGTCGGCGACACCCCCCACCGCGAGACCGCGCTGCCGCCGGGCGCGCTGATCACGGGCGTCACCCTGCCGCCGGTGCCCACCGCCGCCCACTCCTGCTACCGCAAGGTCCGGGAGCGCGCCTCGTACGCCTTCGCCATCGGCTCGGTCGCCGCCGCGCTCGACGTCCGGGACGGCGTCGTCCGGGACGCCCGCCTGGCCTTCGGCGCGGTCGCCTCCCGACCGTGGCGGGCCCTCGCGGCCGAACGTGCCCTGACCGGTGCGCCGGCCCACGCCGAGACCTTCGCCGCCGCCGCCGACGCGGAACTGGCCGCGGCGCGGCCGCTGCCCCACAACGCCTACAAGGTGACCCTCATGCGCAACCTCGTGGTGGCCGTACTGACCGAACTCGCCGAGGAGGCCGCCCGATGACCACCGTCACCACCGGAAAACCCACACCGACGCCCTCCGTCGGCACCGCGCACACCCGCGTGGAGGGCAGGGACAAGGTCACCGGAGCGGCCCGCTACGCCGGAGAGATCCCCTTCGCCGACCTCGCGCACGGCTGGCTGGCGCTGTCCACGGTCGCCCGCGGCCGCATCCGCGCCCTCGACACCGACGCCGTCCTCGCCATGCCGGGTGTCCTCGCGGTCCTGGACCACCGCAACGCCCCCCGCGTCGACACCGACTACATCGGCCTGCTGGGCACGCGGCCGGACCCGACCTGCGCCGTCTTCCAGCACGACCGGGTGCCCCACCTGGGCTGGCCGGTGGCACTGGTCGTCGCCGAGACGTCCGAGCAGGCCAGGGAGGCCGCCGAGGCGCTCGTGGTGCACTACGAACAAGAGCCGCACGACATCGGTTTCCGCAGCGAGCACCCGGACGCCTACCCGCTGGACAGCCACGGGCCGGCAGTGACGGGGAAGGGCGACCTCGAGGCCGAGCTGGCCGCGTCGGCCTTCGTCGTGGACGCCGAGTACACCACTCCCGAAGAACACCACAACCCGATGGAACCGCACGCGGCGACCGCCCGCTGGGACGCCGGCCGGCTCGAGCTGGTCGACTCCAACCAGGGCGCCTCCTGGGTCATCGGCGAACTCGCGAACCTCTTCTCGCTCGACCCGGCCTCGGTGCGCGTGCGCTCCGAACACGTCGGCGGCGGCTTCGGCAGCAAGGGCGTCCGTGCCCACCAGGTGGCCGCCGTGATGGCCGCGACCGTCCTGCAGCGCCCGGTACGCGTGGTCCTGACCCGCCGTCAGATGTTCTCGCTGGCCGGCTACCGCAGCCCCACCACCCAGCGCGTCCGGCTCGGCGCCGACGCCGACGGACGGCTGCGCGCACTGGAGCACCGCTCGCTCAGCCTCACCTCCACCGTGCACGAGTTCATCGAAGCGAGCGCCGGGGCGGCCCGGGTGATGTACGACGCCGACGCCCACCACACCGCCAACCGGGTGGTGCGGCTCGACGTACCCACCCCGACGTGGATGCGCGCCCCGGGCGAGGCACCGGGATCGTTCGCGCTGGAGGCGGCGCTGGACGAACTCGCCGAGAAGAGCGGTATCGACCCGGTCGAGCTGCGCCTGCGCAACGAGCCCGACAGGGGACCGGTCTCCGGCCTGCCGTTCGCCGGCCGCAATCTGCCCGCCTGCTTCCGGGAGGGCGCCCGCAGGTTCGGCTGGGCGGACCGGGACCCGCGCCCCGGGCTGCGCAGGGACGGCCGCTGGCTGCTCGGCACCGGCACCGCGGCGGCCTCCTTCCCGGCGGGCGCCGCACCGTCCACGGCCACCGTGACGGCACACCCGGACGGCACCTTCACCGTCCGGATCGCCGCGGCCGACATCGGCACCGGAGCCCGGACGGCCCTCACCCTGGTCGCCGCGGACGCGCTGCGCGTGACCACGGACCGGGTCCGCGTCCGCATCGGCGACAGCGACTTCGGACCGGCGATGATCGCCGGCGGTTCCATGGGCACCCGCTCCTGGGCCTGGGCGGTCACGACCGCCGCCGACGAACTGCGCGACCGACTGGCCCTGGGTCCCGTCCCCCCGGAGGGCATCACGGTGCGGTCGGACACCGCCGCGGCCATCGGCGCCCTCGCCCCGGCCGAACGCCATTCCTACGGCGCGCAGTTCGCCGAGGTGGCGGTGGATCCCGGCACCGGCGAGGTGCGTGTGCGGCGGATGCTCGGCATCTTCGCGGCGGGCCGCATCGTCAACCCGCTCACCGCCCGCAACCAGTTCCTCGGCGGCATGATCTGGGGCATCTCCATGGCCCTGCACGAGGAGGCGGTACGGGACCGCGCCTCGGGCGGCCACGTCGGCGCCGACCTCGCGGGCTACCACGTGGCCACGCACGCCGACGTACCGCGCATCGAGGCCGACTGGATCGACGACCACGATCCGAAGGACCCGGTCGGGATCAAGGGCATCGGTGAGATCGGCATCGTGGGTGCGGCGGCCGCCGTCGCCAACGCGGTCTGGCACGCCACCGGCGTACGCCACCGCAACCTGCCCATCCGGCCCGATCGCATCCTCTCGGCCGCCGGAGGAGCGCCGGATGCTTGACCTGGCCGAGGAGCTGAACCACTGGATCCAGGAGGGCCGGGAGTTCGCCGTCGCCACCGTCGTGGCCGTCGGCGGCAGCGCGCCGCGCGGTCCCGGCGCCGCCCTTGCGGTCGACGGCGAGGGCACCGTCGTCGGCTCGGTCTCGGGCGGCTGTGTGGAGGGCGCGGTGTACGACCTGTGCCTGGAGTCCCTGCGCACGGGCGAGAGCGTCACGGAGCGGTTCGGCTACAGCGACGAGGACGCCTTCGCCGTAGGACTGACCTGCGGTGGGACGATCGATGTGCTGATCACGCCGGTGGGCGGGCAGGCGCCGGACCGCACGGTCCTGGCGTCGGCGCTGGCGGCCGCCGGCCGGGGCGGTCCGGCCGCCCTGGCCCGGGTCGCCCGCGGCCCCGCCGAACTCCTCGGCCGGGCCCTGCTGGTGCGCGACGACGGCACGTACGAAGGCGGTCTCGGCGGTCACGCCGAGCTGGACCGGACGGCGGCGGCCGAGGCCCTGGCCCGGCTGGAGGCGGGGCGCACCGGCACCGTGGACATCTCGGCGGACGGCTCCCACTGCCCCGGCGGCCTCACCCTGCTGGTCGAGGCGCACACACCGCCCCCGCGCATGATCGTCTTCGGTGCGGTCGACTTCGCGTCGGCGCTGGTGCGGGCCGGCAAGTTCCTCGGATATCACGTGACCGTCTGCGACGCCCGGCCCGTCTTCGCCACGCGGGCCCGCTTCCCCGAGGCCGACGAGGTCGTCGTCGACTGGCCGCACCGCTACCTGCGGCGCACCACGACCGACGCCCGTACCGTCCTGTGCGTGCTCACGCACGACGCGAAGTTCGATGTGCCCCTGCTGAAGACGGCCCTCGGCATGCCGGTGGCGTTCGTCGGTGCGATGGGCTCGCGCCGCACCCACGAGGACCGCGACCGGCGGCTGCGTGCGGAAGGCGTGAACGAGCGGGAGCTGGCCCGGCTGCACTCCCCGATCGGCCTCGACCTCGGCGCCCGGACACCCGAGGAGACCGCGCTGTCGATCGCGGCGGAGATCGTCGCCGTCCGGCGGGGCGGCACGGGAGTTCCGCTGACCGGCTCGAACGCGCCGATCCACCGTGACCGGGAGCGCAGCGGGGCGACGGCCGCCTGAGAGGGGCAGGCGCCCCCGGAAGCGGACCGGGTGGGGGCGGCGCCGGGACGTCCTCGGCGCCGCACAGCGGGTCGGCCGGTGGATCGCTCAGCTGTGCGGGCAGAGGACGAAGTCGGAGCAGGCGCGCCAGGTGAGGTCGTCGTCGAGTTCGGTGAGGGCGTCCCGGATCCGGCGCAGGTGGGCGGCGGTCAGCTGGAGCGGGGGCTCGTCGGGCTGGTAGGTGGTGCGGACCGGGTAGTCCACGCCCGGCTCGGTGGTCATCTCGATGTGGCAGCCGAGTACATGGGTGACCGGCCGGCGCTCGGCGAACTCGATCAGGCGCTCGATACTGCGGGTGAAGGCGGCGAGGTCCTGGATGTAGAGCCGGCCGGGGTAGACGCTGTCGCCGGTGAGCAGGAACCCGGTGGCCGGGTCGTAGTAGGTCACGGCCGCCTCGTGGTGGCCCGGGGTGGCCAGGCACTCCAGCACCCGTCCGCCGAGGTCGATGCGGGCGACGGCGTCCGGGTCCGTGTCGAACCCGAAGTACGGCCAGGCGGTGGCGCGGTCGGCCCCCACCACCGTGGTGCCGGGGCGGCCCGCGAACTGGCCGTCGCCCGCGATGTGGTCCCCGTGCCCGTGGGTGTGCAGCACGAGCAGGTCGTAGTCCTCCCGCGGATGCCGGGCGAGCCGGTCCGCGAGCAGTCCGTCGACCACCCGGCGCAGCGGGAAGAACTCGGGCGACTCGGTGGCCCCGGTGTCGATCAGTACGGCCCGTTCGTCGCCGCACAGCAGGAAGAGGAACGGCGCCTCGTAGTGGACGGCCATGTTCTGCCGCAGGATGAACGTGTGCTCGTCGTAGGCGTGGACCTGGATGTCCGGGTCGGTGTTGTGCTTGGCCGACGGTGAGCCGTGGATCCACCGCACGTCCAGAGGGCGCGCCGGGGGAGTGGTGCCGGTGAAGCCGACCGGCTGCGTGCCGGAACCCACGATGCCTCCACGTGCGTCGTCTTGGCGGGCCGGGTACGGCGCACATCTCGTCCGGGGCAGGCACGGCCGCGCCTGACGACGGGACGCTACCACGCCGCCGGTGACCGCGACCGTGTCCCGGAGCGCCGCGCAGGGCCCGGCCAGGCCGGTGGCCCAGGGCCGCCGCGCGGACGCCCGGCGGCCCCGGGCGGCACGTGCCGCGCCGGTCTCAGGGGTAGGACACCACCGTGGAGGGAGTCGTGGACGTTCCCGAGGTCGGCGATCCCGTCTCGTTGATCACGTGTTCGTACTGGCCGTTGCCGCCGAGCGAGACGACCAGCAGGTCGTGGAACTTCACCCCTGGGCGGTTCGGCGCGGCGAAGCCGTGGTGCTGCACGATCGACGGGGCCACGTTGTAGTAGCAGTAGCTGCCCAGGCCCCAGCCCTCGTGCGTGGTGACGTTGTCGCCGACCTTGTAGGCCGCGTAGCCCTTGACCGAGCCGTTCTGGACCGCGGCCTGGTTCGGGGCGTCGTACGCCTTCTCGTTCTGGAAGAAGATCGTGCGGCCCCGCTGGCCGTACCACTGCACGTCGTACTTGTTGAAGTGCTCCACGAACAGGCCGGTGCACAGCACGTCGTCGCCGTTGACCACGACACCGTAGTCGGCGCGGTTGGTGTCCCAGCCGACACCCGTGCCGTGGTCGGCGCGCCACACCCAGGTGTGGTCGACGATGGTGTGCCGGCTGTTGATCACCATGCTCGTGGTCGCCTTGCCGGCGCCCGCGCCGCCGATGCGCACGAAGACGTCCTGCACGGTCGTCGGGTTGGCGGAGTGGTCCTGCGCCGAGCCGGCCGGCCCGACCTCCAGCAGGGTGGCGGAGTTGACGGGTCCGGCGTCGATGAGGAAACCGGCGAGGCGCACGCCGTCGACATCGGCGACCTTCAGCACCGTGCTCCCGTTGTCGGGTACGAGCGTCGCGTATCCCAGACCCAGCACCACGGTGCCGGCGCGGTTGACCTGGATCGGCTGGTCCACGTGGTAGACGCCCGGCGTCAGGAGCAGGTGGAGTCCCTGCGCGAGTGCCTGGTTGAGGGTCGCCGCGCTGACGCCCGGCTTCGCGACGTAGAACTGCGACAGCGGCAGGGACGTGCCTCGCGGTGTGCCGTTGCCCCAGGTCACGCCGCGGGCGTTCGTCCGCTTCTCCGGCAGGAAGACCCGGAACTCGCTGCCGCTGACGTACAGGAACGGCTTCTCACGGGAGACGGGCGTGGTGTCGAGGGTGGTGTACGGCGGGTTGGGGAAGCTCTGCGCCGGGGCGCCCTGGACACCGGAGAACACCATGTTCCACACGCCGTTGAGCCAGCTGCCGACAGCGCTGTCCCGGGTGTACCACTGCTGCTGCGAGTACGGCCCCACCTGACCGTCGATCCGGCTGTCCGCGATGTACCCGCCGCTCGCCCAGCCGTAGCCCGACGGGGCGAGGTTGAGCCCGCCCCGGATGTGCATCCGGCGGAAGGGCGCCGCCTGGGCCACCGCCCACCGGTTCGTGCCGTTCGCGGGGACCAGGGCCAGGTTCTCCGCCGAACGCCAGAAGTTCTGCGTGGCGTTGCCGTTGAACCAGCCCGCGTCGACCGTGACGTCACCGTTGATCGTCGTGTCGTCGGGCGACAGACCGAGGCCCGCGATGGAGGTGTAGAAGCCGATCTGGGCGTTCAGGCCGTTGTACGTGCCGGGCTTGAACAGCAGGGCGTAGCGACCGGTGCCGAACTGGGCCGACTCCTGCTGCCGGAAGACCTGGTCCAGCTTGGCCTGGATGCCGGGCGTCGCGGGATCGAACACGAGCACGTTCGGGCCGAGGTCGCCCCCGCCGGGCAGGGCGCGGGCGGACGTGCGGGACGAGCCGGCCGCCCGGGCGGGCGTGGACACACCGGCCAGCACGGGCACCGCGGCCGCCGCGGCACCGAGAACGGCGCGGCGGCCGACGGACGGTGACGAAGACGAGGAGGGGGACGAGGGGGAGGCGGGGGGCATGCGCGGCTCTCCTTGTTCAGGAAATGAACGAAGTGGGGTGGGGGAGCGCTCTCTCGACGTTGGATGCTTCATTGGCGTGAACGGTGCGTCAAGAGTTACGACCGAATTTCCGCGGCGCCGCGCCTGAGTAACCGTCACATCGCCGTTGCCGCCTTCGAGAAGTGAGCGAAGGGCTCCTGCTGATTCTTTGGTCGTCTCCCTTGACACCCTCCCGTCGCCGCCCCAACACTCCAGCGGTGGGAGAGCGCTCTCCCGCCTCCGTACGACCTCCCATCCCTCCCGTCGAGGAGCCCCCATGGCACGGAGATCCAAGATCCTCTCGGGCGCCCTGATCACTTCCGCCCTGGTGCTGACCTCGTTCGGCGTCACCGGAGTCGCCGCGTCGTCCGCACCCCGCTCCACCGGCACGACCGTGCACACCGGCCACACCATGGCGCCGTCGACCGCCGCCTCGCCCGAGGACCCCGACGGCGACGGCTACATCCCCGCCGACCCGCCCGTCACCGGCGTCCCCCCGGCCACGCAGAACCCGCCGCACCGCTACTTCCACGAGTTCCAGGCGAACTGCGCGGTCAGCCACACCAAGCCGGACGACCCGATCGTCTACCCCCAGCAGCCCGGCAAGTCCCACGACCACACGTTCCTGGGCAACACCACCACCAACGCGAGCAGCACGACCGCCTCGCTGAGCGCGGGCGGCACCACCTGCAAGGCCCCCGGCGACCTGTCCGGCTACTGGATGCCCACCCTCTACAACGGCGACAAGCCGGTCCTGCCCGTCGGCCCGCAGGTCATCTACTACAAGGCCGGCGTCACCGACTACACCAGCGTCCGGCCCTTCCCCAAGGGCCTCAGGTACGTCGTCGGCGACCCGATGCAGACCGCCGACGAGTTCCGCCACCACCGCGGATTCGTCGAGGGCTGGGAGTGCGGCGACAGCTACTTCAACACCGAGTTCCCGGCGACCTGCCCGGACCGGGCCGACGTCCAGCTCAACATCCGCTTCCAGGCGCCCAGTTGCTGGGACGGGAAGTACCTCGACACCCCCGACCACAGGAGCCACATGGCCTACCCCGTGGTCAAACCCGGCACGAACGACAACATCTGCCCCGCCGACCATCCGGTGGCACTGCCGATGATCGAGTTCAAGATGGCCTTCCCCGTCAACGGAGACATGTCGCGGGTGCGGCTGGCCAGCGGACCGGGCCACAGCTTCCACTACGACTTCTTCAACGCCTGGGACGACCGCACCCTCAAGGCGCTGGTCGACCACTGCATCGTCGGCGGGCTGCAGTGCGACGCGCGCGGTTACGACGAGACGCACCCGGAGGCGGGCGCGGCGCTGAACGCCGACTACCGCCTGCCGTAGCGGACCCGGCCCCGACGGCACCCGCACACACCCCACACCCCACACGGAGACCCCGCCACCATGACCCCACCACCACACACGCGCGCGCGCCGCCTCGCCGCGCCCCTCACCGCCGGCGTACTCGCCGTCGGCGCCCTCACGGCCCTGCCGGCCGCCCAGGCCCACGCGGCCGGCAGCGTCGTCAAGGTCACCGGCACCCAGGGCAACTGGCAGCTGACCGTGGACGGGCAGCCGTACCAGGTCAAGGGACTGACCTGGGGCCCGTCCACAGCCGACGCGGAGAAGTACCTGCCCGACCTGCGCTCCATGGGCGTCAACACCATCCGCACCTGGGGCACCGACGCCACCAGCAAGCCGCTCTTCGACTCCGCCGCCGCCCACGGCATCAAGGTCGTCGCCGGGTTCTGGCTCCAGCCCGGCGGCGGCCCGGGCAGCGGCGGCTGCGTGAACTACGTGACCGACACCGCCTACAAGAACCAGATGCTGGACGAGTTCCCCAAGTGGGTGCAGACCTACAAGGACAACCCCGGCGTCCTCATGTGGGACGTCGGCAACGAATCGGTGCTCGGACTCCAGAACTGCTACAGCGGAACCGAGTTGGAACGGCAGCGCGACGCCTACACCACCTTCGTGAACGACGTGGCGCGGAAGATCCACACCATCGACCCCGACCATCCGGTCACCTCGACGGACGCCTGGGTCGGCGCCTGGCCGTACTTCAAGAAGAACGCACCCGACCTCGACCTGTACGCCGTCAACTCCTACAACGCGGTCTGTGACGTGAAGTCCGCCTGGACGCAGGGCGGTTACAACAAGCCCTACATCATCACCGAGACGGGCCCGGCCGGCGAGTGGGAGGTGCCCGACGACGCCAACGGCGTACCGCTCGAGCCGGGCGACCGCGCCAAGGCCGACGGATACACCCGGGCGTGGGGCTGCGTCACCGGACACAAGGGAGTCGCCCTCGGCGCCACGATGTTCCACTACGGCACCGAGTACGACTTCGGCGGCATCTGGTTCAACCTGCTGCCCGCCGGCCAGAAGCGCCTGTCGTACTACGCGGTGAAGGGGGCCTACGGGGCGGACACCTCCCACGACAACACCCCGCCCGTCGTCTCGGACCTGACCGTCGAGGGCGACGCGGGCAAGGTGCAGGCGGGCCGGGACCTGACCCTCGCGGTCAAGGCCACCGATCCGGACGGGGACGCGCTGTCGTACGAGGTCCTCGACAACAGCATGTACATCGACCAGAGCAGGAACCTCACCCCGCTGCCCCACACCGACCTGGGCGGCGGCCGCCTCAGGGTCACCGCGCCCGACCGGCCCGGTGTCTGGAAGGTCTATGTGAAGGTGACCGACGCTCACGGCAACGTCGGTGTCGAGACCCGGTCCGTCAGAGTCGTCCCGCCCACGCCGAACGGCACGAACATCGCCCTCGGCAAGCCCGCCACCGCCTCCTCCTACCAGGCGAGTTACGGCGACTGCCCGTGCCCCGCCGGCAAGGCGGTCGACGGCAATCCGAACACCCGCTGGGCCAGCGACTGGAGCGACCCGCAGTGGGTCCAGGTCGACCTCGGCACCCGCACCACGTTCCGGCACGTCCAGCTGCTGTGGGAGGCCTCCTACGCGAAGGCCTACACCGTGCAGACCTCCGACGACGGGCAGAACTGGCGGACCGTGCGCACCGTGACGGACGGCAACGGCGGCGTGGACGACTTCGACGTCACCGGAACCGGCCGCTACGTGCGGGTCGCCGGAAGCGCACGCGGCACCGGCTGGGGCTACTCGCTGTACGAGTTCGGCGTCTACAGCTGACCTGAGCGGTCGGCGACAGGAGGGGTGGGGATGGCGGACGAGGACGAACTCGACCGGCTGCTCGACAAGCTGACCCTGCGGTCCAGGATCCGGCTGCTCACCGGCGCCACCACCTGGCGCACGGCGGCCGAACCGGATCTGGGGCTGGGGGAGCTGATGCTGTCGGACGGTCCGGCGGGTGTGCGCGGGGAGAGCTGGGACGAACGCGCCACCTCCGTCCTGCTGCCCTCGGCCTCCGCGCTCGCCGCCACCTGGGACGAGCGGCTGGTCGAGGAACTCGGCGGCCTCCTCGCCTCGGAGGCCCGCCGCAAGGGCGTGCACGTGGTCCTCGCCCCCAACCTCAACCTCCACCGCAGCCCTCTGGCCGGACGGCACTTCGAGTGCTTCTCCGAGGACCCCGTGCTCACCGGCCGGACGGGGGCCGCCCTGATCCGGGGCATCCAGGCGCAGGGCGTCGCCGCCACGGCCAAGCACTTCGTGGCGAACGACGCCGAGACGGACCGGCTGACGGTCGACGTGCGGGTGGACGAGCGAACGCTGCGCGAGGTCCACCTCGCGCCGTTCGAGGCGGCCGTGGCGGCGGGTGTGCGGCTGGTGATGGCCGGCTACAACCAGGTGAACGGCACCACCATGACCGCCCACGAGCTGCTGACCGCGCCCTTGAAGAGCGAGTGGGGATTCGACGGCGTCGTCGTCTCCGACTGGGGCGCCGTCCGCGGCACCCGGGACACCGCGCGTGCCGGGCTGGACCTCCAGATGCCCGGACCCGCGGGGGAGTGGGGCGAGTCGCTGGTACGGGCCGTGGAGGCCGGTGAGGTCGAGGAGGCGGCCGTGCACGACAAGGTGCGCCGGCTGCTGCGGCTCGCCGCCTGGTGCGGGGTGCTGGGCAGGCCGCACCGCCCGGCCGGCCCGCACCCGCGGTCCCGGCAGGCGCGGGCCCTGGCCCGGCGGGCCGTCGCGGCCGGAGCCGTGCTGCTGGCCAACCGGGGCGTCCTGCCCCTGGACCCCGCACGCCTCGGCACGGTCGCCGTCATCGGCGCGGCCGCCGCCCGCACCCGCACCCAGGGCGGCGGCAGCGCCGGCGTCTTCCCCCACGACGAGGTGCCGATCCTGGACGGCATCAGGGCGGGGCTGCGCGGCCGCGCCCGGGTCGTGCACGTACCCGGCCCCGCCCCGGACGGCCCGCCGCCACCCCTGGACCTGGACCTCGGCTCCGATCCGCGCACCGGCACCCCGGGCGTGCTGCTGCGGATCCTGGACGTCTCCGGCCGCGAGCTGCACGCGGAACACCGCCGCGGCGGGCGCCAGTTGGAACCCCCGCTGCCGCCCGGCGCGCACACCGTGGAGATCAGCGCGCGACTGCACCCCCGGACCTCGGGCGCCTGGCGGATCGGCCTCGCCGGATTCGGCCGCCTCAGCCTCCACCTGGACGGACGCCCGCTCCTGCAGGGCGTGTTCGCCACCACCACCGACGACCCCGCCGTGATCCACGTCAGCCCGCCCGCCCAGGTCGTCACCGCTCACCTGACGGCCGGCACCACCCCGTTGCTCGTCGCCCGCCGGGAACTCGCCCCCGGCACCGGACGGGCCACCGTCGTCGGCGCCGCACCGCCCGGACCCCATCGGGAAAAGGCCCTGGCCGCCGCGTCCCGGGCGGCACAGGAGGCGGACGCGGCCGTGGTGGTCGTCGGCACCGGCGAACAGCACGAGTCCGAAGGACGCGACCGCGCCCACCTCGCGCTCGGCCCGGACCAGGACGCTCTGGTCCGGGCCGTCGCCCGGGCCAACCCGCGCACGGTGGCCGTGGTCAACAGCGGCGGCCCGGTGGAACTGCCCTGGCGGGACGAGGTCGGCGCACTGCTCCTGGCCTGGTTCCCCGGCCAGGAGGCCGGCGGCGGCCTGGCCGACGTGCTCCTCGGCCGGACCGAGCCCGGCGGCCGACTGCCCACCACCTGGCCCGCCCGCCTCACCGACGCCCCCGTCACCCGCACCCGCCCGGACGCCGGCCGCCTGCCCTACGACGAGGGCGTGCACGTCGGCCACCGCGGCTGGCTGCGTGCCCGGCGCACACCCGCGTACTGGTTCGGGCACGGACTCGGCTACACGACGTGGGCCTACGAGGAGCTGTCGGGACCGCCGCAGACGGCGGCGGGGGAGGACGTCACCGTACGCGTGCGGCTGCGCAACACCGGGCCGCGCGCCGGGCGGGAGGTCGTCCAGGTCTATCTCGCCCGTCCCGGCGCCACCGCCGTGGAGTACCCCGAGCGATGGCTCGCCGGATGGACGGCGGTGGTGGCGGAGCCCGGCGAGAGCGTCGTCGCCCAGGTCCGCGTCCCGGCCCGCGCCCTGTGCCACTGGGACGTCCGCGCGGGTGGCTGGCGCACGGAACCGGGACCGTGCCGGGTACGGGCCGGCCGCTCGGCGGGCGATCTGCCCCTGACCCTGGAGATGCACGTGCGCGACCGCACCTGAGAGCCGTGCGGGGGTACCGGAGAGCGCTCTATCCGCGCAGGCCGCCGGGCCGTTAGGGTGCGGGCATGAGCAGACAGGCCCCGACGCTGGAGGACGTCGCCCGGGAGGCAGGTGTCTCCCGGGCCACCGTGTCCCGGGTCGTCAACGGCGTACGCAACGTGGACCCGGCCATCCAGGAACTGGTCCGCCAAGCCATCGAACGCACCGGGTACGCACCCAACCGGGCCGCCCGCTCCCTGGTCACCCGGCGGGCCGAGACCGTGGCGCTGGTGGTGTCCGGAGCCGGGGACGCCTCCGACGGGGCCCAGGCCGCCTTCGCCGCCCGCGTGTTCGCGGACCCCTTCTTCGGACGGGTGGTCGCCGGGATCGTCGGCTACCTCCGGCCGCGCTCGGTGCACCCGGTCCTGATGTTCGCCGAGTCGGCCGAGTCCCGCCAGGAGGTGCTGACCTACCTGCGGCAGGGACGGGCCGACGGCGCGCTGGTGGTCTCCAGCCACGCCGACGACCCGCTGCCCGCGCTGCTCGCCGAAGCCCGGCTGCCCGCCGTGCTCTTCGCCCGCCCCTCCCGCCCCGTCCCGCTCAGCTACGTCGATCTCGCCCACCGGGACGGCGGCCGGCTCGCCGCCGAGCATCTGCTCGCCCGGGGATGCCGCAGGCCGGTCACGGTCTCCGGGCCGCTGGCGGTCGCCGCGAGCCAGGAGCGGCTGGCCGGCTTCCGCGACACCCTCGCCCGCCACGGCCATCCCTACGTCCCCGTCGCCGAAGGCGGCTTCACCCTGGACAGCGGGGTCGCCGCCATGACCGACCTGCTGGCCCAGCACCCCGACCTCGACGGGGTGTTCGCGGCCAACGACCTCATGGCCCAGGGAGCCTGCCAGGTGCTGCGGGAACACGGCCGGCGGGTGCCGCGGGAGGTGGCGGTGGTCGGCTTCGACGACTCCACCGTCGCCGTCACCTGCCGGCCCCCGCTCACCACCGTGCGCCAGCCCGTGGAGGACATGGCAGCCGAGATGGCCCGTCTCCTCGACGAGCACATCCACGGCGTCCGCACCGAGCCCACCTCGATCGTGTTCGACCCGGAACTGGTGGTACGGGAGTCGGCCTGACACCGGCCGGCGACGGTCCTGACAGAGCCGTTCCTCCGCCCCCGTACCCTGATCCCGTGCCGTCCTCCCGCCTCCACCGTGTCGCCGTCGTCGTGCTCGAGGGCGCGAAGCCGCTCGATGTCGGCATTCCGGCACAGGTGTTCACGACGCGCGCGAGCATGCCGTACGAGGTGCGGGTGTGCGGTGCCGCGCCGGGGCTCGTGACCGGCGGCGACGGTCTGTCGTACCACGTCGCGCACGGCCTCGAAGCGCTCGACCGGGCCGACATCGTCTTCATCCCCGGCTACCGATTCCCGGACCGCGACGAGCCGCCCCGTGCGGTCGTCGAGGCGCTGATCGCCGCCCACAGCCGGGGAACGCGGCTCGCCGCCATCTCCACGGGCGCGTTCGCGCTCGCCGCGACGGGCCTGCTGGACGGAAAGCGCGCCACGACCCACTGGCACTACACGCGCGCCTTCGCGGCGCGGCATCCGCGTGTCAGGGTCGACGAGAACGTGCTCTTCGTCGACGAGGGCAGCGTGCTGACCTCGGCCGGTGCCGCCTCCGGTATCGACCTGTGCCTGCACATCCTGCGCCGCGACCGTGGAGTGGCCGCGTCCAACCACGCGGCCCGCCGGCTGGTCGCGGCCCCTTACCGCAGCGGCGGTCAGGCGCAGTACGTGCCGCGCAGCGTGCCCGAACCGCTCGGCGAGCGGTTCGCGGCCACCCGTGAATGGGCCCTGCACCGGCTCGACGAGCCGCTCACCCTCGAGACGCTCGCCCAGCACGCCGCGGTCTCGCCGCGCACCTTCTCCCGCCGCTTCGCCGAGGACACCGGCTACACGCCGATGCAGTGGGTCATGCGCGCCCGCATCGACCTGGCCCGTGAGCTGCTGGAACGTTCCGAGCACAGCGTCGAGCGGATCGCCAACGACGTCGGTCTGGGCACCGGTGCGAACCTGCGGGCGCACTTCCAGCGCATCCTCGGCACCACACCGAGCGAGTACCGGCGCACCTTCGCCCGCGGAGAGTAGCCCACCGCCCGGCACGGCCTGGCGTGATCCTTGCGAACCATGGCGCTCACGCCACGGCCACGAGCCCCTCCCGCCCGCGAGGCTGGTCCCGGACGACACGAAGGGACACCACTCATGACTCGCATCGCCATCAACGGATTCGGCCGCATCGGACGCAATGTGCTGCGCGCTCTGCTGGAACGCTCCAGCGACCTCGAGGTCGTCGCCGTGAACGACCTCACCGAGCCCGCGACCCTGGCCCGGCTGCTCGCCTACGACACGACGGCCGGCCGGCTCGGCCGTCCGGTGACCGCCGACGGGGACGCCCTCGTCGTCGACGGCCGCCGCATCCGGGTGCTCGCCGAACGCGAGCCCGCGCAGCTGCCCTGGGCCGAACTGGGCGTCGACATCGTGCTCGAGGCGACCGGCCGCTTCACCTCCGCCAAGGCCGCCCGTGCGCACCTCGACGCCGGCGCGAAGAAGGTACTCGTCGGCGCGCCGTCCGACGGCGCCGATGTGACGCTCGCCTTCGGCGTCAACACCGACGCCTACGACCCGGCCGTGCACACGATCGTCTCGAACGCCTCCTGCACGACCAACGCGCTCGCGCCGCTGGCCTCGGTGCTCGACGGCCTGGCCGGGATCGAGCACGGGTTCATGACGACGGTGCACGCCTACACCCAGGAGCAGAACCTGCAGGACGGCCCGCACCGTGACGCCCGTCGTGCCCGCGCCGCCGCCGTCAACATCGTGCCGACCACGACGGGCGCGGCGAAGGCCATCGGCCTCGTGCTGCCGAACCTCGACGGCAAGCTGTCGGGCGACTCGATCCGCGTACCGGTGCCGGTGGGCTCGATCGTCGAACTCAACACGACCGTCACCCGTGACGTGACGCGCGACGAGGTGCTCGCCGCCTACCGCGAGGCGGCTGACGGGCCGCTCGCCGGCATCCTCGAGTACGCGGACGACCCCCTCGTGTCCTCGGACATCACCGGCAACCCGGCCTCGTCGATCTTCGACTCGGCCCTCACCCGCGTCGACGGCCGGCACATCAAGGTGGTCGCCTGGTACGACAACGAGTGGGGGTTCTCGCACCGCGTGGTGGACACGCTGGGGCTGCTCGCCGCCGGCTGAACGATCCGCGGCCACACTTGACGGACTGTGGGATTCAGTCGCGCACGAAGGGAACCCGTCCGCTCATGCACATCGATCTGACAGGACGCACCGCCCTGGTCACCGGCTCCACCCAGGGCATCGGTGCGGCCATCGCCCTCGCCCTCGCCCGGGCGGGGGCCCGCGTGGGCGTCAACGGCCGCGACGAGCGGCGGGTGGCCGCCGCCGTCGAGGCGCTGGCCGGGCAGGCGCCCGGCGCCGACCTGGTGCCGGTGGCGGCCGACGTGTCCGGTGAAGAGGGTGCGGAGCGGGTGGCCGATCTGCTGCCGCACGTGGACATTCTCGTCAACAACCTGGGCGTCTTCGGTGCCGCCGACCCGCTGGAGATCACCGACGAGGAGTGGCGGCGCTACTTCGAGGTGAACGTCCTGGCCGCCGTACGACTGACCCGGCGGTACCTGCCGGGCATGACCGAACGCGGCTGGGGGCGCGTCCAGTACGTCGCCAGCGACTCGGCGGTCGTCATCCCCGCGGAGATGATCCACTACGGGATGTCCAAGACCGCGCTGCTCGCGGTGAGCCGCGGATTCGCCAAGAAGGCGGCGGGCACGGGCGTGACGGTGAACTCCGTCATCGCCGGGCCCACGCACACCGGCGGGGTCGAGGACTTCGTGTACGAACTCGTCGACCGGGACCTGCCCTGGGACGAGGCGCAGCGCGCGTTCATGCGCGAGCACCGCCCGCAGTCCCTGCTGCAGCGGCTGATCGAGCCGGAGGAGATCGCCCACATGGTCGTCTACCTCAGCTCCGAGCAGGCCTCGGCCACGACCGGGGGAGCCCTGCGCGTCGACGGCGGGTACATCGACTCGATCCTTCCCTGACTACTGCAGAGGGATGTCGATGCCGTGCTCCGCCAGGGGCCGAGGACCGTGGATGCGCCGGTCCGCCTCGGTGATGGCGACGTCGTTGATGCTCGCCTCGCGGCGTCGCATCAGGCCGCGCTCGTCGAACTCCCACAGTTCGTTGCCGTAACTGCGCCACCACTGGCCTTCCGCGTCGCGGCACTCGTACTGGAAGCGGACGGCGATCCGGTTCTCGTGGAACGCCCAGAGGCTCTTGCGTAGCGCGTAGTCGCGTTCGCGCTCCCACTTCTGGGTCAGGAAGGCGACGATCTCCTCCCGGCCGCTGACGAACGTGTCCCGGTTGCGCCAGACCGAGTCCGGCGTGTAGGCCGCGGCCACGCGTCGGGGATCGCGGGTGTTCCAGGCGTCCTCGGCGGCCTGGACCTTCTGCAGGGCGGTCTCCCGGGTGAACGGGGGGTAGGGCGGGCGGTCTTCGGGCACGGCGGCCTCCTCATGTTGAGAACGAGCGTTCTCCATCCGGTGGGCCTAAGATAGGGAACGATCGTTCTCAACGTCAAGGAGCCCGGATGCCAGCCCCGATCACCGAGGAACGCAACCGCCTGGACCGCGAAGCACTCCTCGACGCGGCGGAGCGGCTCTTCTACGAGCGGGGCATCCAGGCGGTCGGGATGGACGAGGTCCGCGCCGCCTCCGGCCTGCCGCTCAAGCGGATCTACCGGTTCTTCGCGGCGAAGGAGGATCTCGTCGTGGCGATGCTCAGACGCCGCGACCAGCGATGGAGGGGCGACCTGGCCGCCCGCGTGGAACAGGTCCCGGATCCTCGTGAGCGCGTCCTCACGGTCTTCGACTGGCTCGCCGACTGGTTCGCACAGCCCGGTTTCCGCGGCTGCGCCTGGATCAACGCCCACGGCGAACTCGGTTCGTCGTCCGAGGCCGTGCTCGCCGAAGTCCGCTCGCACAAACGGGCGTTCCACGACCAGATCGCGGTGTGGGTGCACGCCGCCGGGCTGCCGGCTGCCGATCCGGTCTGCCTCCTCGCGGAAGGAGCCATCGTGACGGCCGGCATCAGCGGCGACCCGGCCCCGGCCCGCCACGCCCGCGCGGCGGTCGCGACGCTGCTCGGTACGACCACCACCTGAAACGCCGTACGAGCGCCCGGCGGTCCCGGGCGTTCGTACGGCGTTCGTGGTGCTCACCGATCCGCGAGGCCCGTCGGCAGGACCGAATTGAGGGAGGTGGCCGGATGCCCCACCTCCACCGACCCCAGGACAGCGTCCAGGAGAGGCACTCCGGGAGCCCCGGCGGAGGGCGGGGGGCTCGCCGCCGCCTCGGCGGCGGGGGCGGAGGCCAGAAGAGCGGCGGCCGTGACGGTGACACACGCGAGTTTCTTGATCATGCGTGACCTAACGAGCGATGCCCGGAAGGGCAACGACGACGCTCGGCCGAACGGGCGCCGTGCCGCTCACTCCTCCCAGGGCCACACCGCCTCCCGGCCGGACTCGAGCAGAGGGATGAGACGGAAGGCGGCGTCGCTCAGGCCGCCGAAGGTGTGCCGGTGCCGTCCGGGGGCCGTGTGTCCGAACGAGTAGCCGGCGAGGTTCCAGGTGTAGACGGGGATGTGCCGGGGGACGGCGAGGAACGGGTCGACGGTGGAGGACCGGTGCGCCTGTTCGTCCGTGACGATGACGACGCGGTCGTGGTGGCGGTAGTGCCGCCAGACGGCCGAGCCCGTGTCGGTGCCGCCGAGGTTGTGGAACCGGTCCACCGCACGCAGCACGGACTCGCCGGGTGTGAGGGCGACGACCTGGCTCTCGGTGCCGTACTCGACGAGGTCGGCGTGTTCGGCGCGGAGGGCGAGGGCGGTGCCGAAGACCGCGGCGGAGTCGGCCCGGTTGAGCTGCGTGCGGGCGCTGGGCGTGTCGAACATGGACCCGGACCGGTCGACGAGCACGAGGGTGCGGCCGGACAGTCCGGGCACCTGGGAGAGCGAGTGCCGCAGGGCCCCCTCCAGGGCGTCGTGCCAGCGCGGTGAGGGCGCGTTGCGGTGGGCGGCGAGGTACCGGAACGGGAACTGGCGGGAGCGGCGTACCTCGTCCGGGTCGGAGATCCGGCGGGCGACTTCGGCCGCGACGCGGTCGCCGACACCCGCGAGATCGAAGTTGCGCAGGTTGCGGACGAGGGCCATGGGTCCCATGGAGGGGATCAGGGCCTCCCAGACGGCGGCGTCGAGGGGCCGTTGGAGCCATCCGGCCACGGACTCCCACGTCATCCCGGCGGCGGAGAGCCGCTCGGGCCCGCCGGCCGAGGTGACGAGGGCGTACCGCTCGTCCACGGGGACGCCCAGGAGGGCGTGGTGGGCGCCGAGGAGAGGGTCACCGGCGGGCGGCGCGGCGAGGTGGGGCCGATATCGCCGATCCAGGGCGTACCGGAACAGCTCACCCTGCCAGGGCCGGTCGGCGGCGGGAGTGGGATGTGTCAGCCGGAGCACGTCGCCGAAGCGGAATCCGCGGGAACCGGTGTCGTACTTCAGGAGCGCGCGACCGGTGTAGAGCCGCCGCACGGCATCGGCGACACCGCGCTTGAGGGGTTGCGGCAGCCGGTGCCCGTACCGCGAGGTCCAGTAGCCGAGCAACTCACCCGGCTCGTCGGCCCGTTGCAGCACCGCGTCGACCGCGGACCGTGAGAACCCCGGTGCCCGGGCCTCCGTCCGGGCCCGCACGAACTCGGCCGCACCGACCACGGACGCGGTCCGCATGTGCGCCTCGGAGCGCAGCCAGCGAAGCAGTCCGAGGGTCCACACCGGGTCACTGACGGCGAGCCGCCGCACGAGCCCCGCATAGCGCTCGTCCCGTGAGCGGGCGCTCTCGTAGAAGCTCTCCTGCCCGACCATGTTGCCGACGGCGAGCAGGAACAGCTGCTCCTTCGGCGGCCGTGCGTATCCGGCACCACCCTCGTGATTGACGAACACGGCCGAGGGCACGGCCGGTGTCCGCCCCGCGGGATGGATCCACCGCCCGTACGCGGAGAGCGGCGAGGTCGACCCACCCGCGGTCAACCCGGGTATCTCGGCCTGGATCTCGGTCCTGGCTTCGACCTTGGCGCGCTGGCGGTTGAACCGGGTCATGCAGAGAAATCCCCCTGAAAGGCGCGAGGAGCAGATAAAGGGAGGAGTGGATAAAAGGGAGGAAACGGGCCAAATACCTAAGGGGTGAAATGCCCGAGACGCAGGCGAAGGAGACGTCTTCCGAGATGAAGAGGGGCACCGGTATGCGTTGTCAGGAAGTAACCGGGGCGCGGCGCATCGGAAGACGTCACGAAGGACGCTACCCGCATGCCTCTCGTCCGCGCACCTGATTTATCGCCGCCTTCCCCGACGCGCCGCCGACCTGCTGTGATGTGCCCCACCTGCTCTTGTCGCGGCCGGGAAGGGGTACCTAAGTTGGCTCATATGCCCCCACATGACCACACCCCCGCCTCCGAGCCGGTCGAATTCGCCGTCGATCTCACCCAGCACGAGATGGTCCGGCGAGCCCACGTCATGGACGCCCTCGGCCCCGACTGGGACCCCGTCGAGATGCTGCGACGCGAGGAGGAGGCGTACGACCTCCTGTACTCCGGCCTCGACGAGGAACAGCGACGGCTGTACGACACCCTCGTGGCGGCCGGCGTCCTTCCGCGACGCGGGGACGGCCGTGCTTCCGCTTGACCCGCAGGCGGACATCGGGCGCCGCGCCTGGGTGACCTGCCCGAACTGCGCGGACCACCGGGGATGCCCCACGTGCGAACAGCGCCGCAGGTGCTCGAAGCACTGGCGCTACCTGCTCGCCAACACCGGCAGCCTCCTGCACCTGCAGTGCCCCTCGTGCACCCACGTCTGGGACCACGAGACGGGCTTCGGCGCCACCCGCGCCCGTGGGCCGCGTACGAACGGCGGCCCGGGACGACGGTGAACGAGGACCCCCGCGGGTTGCGCCCGTGGTGGGTGATGGTCACCGTGGACGGGTGATTCTCGTTCCGGGCCTGCCGTGGCAGCGGGGGCGGTGAGCCGGGCGCTGGGAGCCGGTCTCGCCACGGGCGCCATCTTCGGCGCCTTCGTTCTGGTGGAGTCCGGGTCATGGGTGGGCGCCGCCGTGGTTCTCGTGGTGCTGCGCCTCTTCTACGGGACACGAGTGCGCGCCGGATGGACAGGATCTGGCCCGCGGGCCGGCATCTGAGCGCCGCCGACCGCACGGCCCTCGTCCGCGCCACCCGCCGGGGCACGGCCGTCGAGGACCCCCGGCCGGCGCCCTCGCCGAGTACGCCGACGCCCTGCGCCGGAGCGCCGAGGAGGACCGGTTGCGCCGCTGGGTCGTCCCGCTCGTCACCGTGCTCGCGGTCGCTCGCCGTGTACGACACGCTCACGGGCTCCACCGGCGAGATCATCACCTCCTGGCTGGTGGTCGTGCTCTGCCTGGCCGACCTGACGGGGTGGCCCCGCAGACGCGCCCGGCTGCTGTCCCGTGCCGCCCGGGCGGAGGCACTGGCCCGCCGCGAGACGGACGCGGGCCGCACGGCGGGTGACCTCGAGGAGCCCGCACCGACTCGGCGCCGGATCTCAGCAAGCGGCACCGGAGAGCTGCTGCTCCGCCCAGATGGTCTTGCCCGTGGCGGTGTACCGGGTGCCCCAGCGCTGGGCGATCTGCGCGACGAGGAACAGGCCACGGCCTCCCTCGTCGGTACTCTGGGCGCGGCGCAGATGGGGGGAGGTGTTGCTGGTGTCCGACACCTCGCAGATGAGGGTCCGTTCGTGGACCAGGCGCAGACCGATCGGTCCGGCGGCATGCGTGATGGCGTTGGTGACCAGTTCGCTCACGATCAGCTCGGTGCTGAAGGCGACGTCCTCCAGCCCCCACGCGGACAGCTGGCACGCGGCCTTGTCGCGCGCCTCGTGCACCGCCCGCGGATCGGCCGGCACCTCCCAGGACGCCACGCGGTCGGGGGTCAGGGCGCGGGTCCGGGCGATGAGGAAGGCGACGTCGTCGCGCGGGTGGTCCGGCAACAGGATGCGGACCATCGTGTCGCAGATCTCCTCCAGCGGCTGGTCGGGGTGGGCCAGGGCGAAGCAGAGCCGCTCGAAGCCGACGTCGACATCACGGTCCGAGGCCTCGATCAGGCCGTCGGTGTAGAGGGCGACGACGCTGCCCTCCTCCAGTTCGAACTCGGCCGACTCGAAGGGCAGACCGCCCAGTCCCAGCGGAGGACCCGCTGGGATGTCGGGCAGCTCGACGGGCTCGCTGAGGTGGGCGATGGCCGGGGTGGGATGTCCGGCGCGCGCCACGTTCAGCTTCCGCGAGATCGGGTCGTAGACGGCGTACACACAGGTCGCGCCGATCACCAGCGGACTGTCCGGGGCCGCCTCCGCCTCGTCCGCCAGACGCAGGACGAGGTCGTCGAGATGGGCGAGCAGTTCGTCGGGGGGCAGGTCCAGGTCGGCGAGGGTCTGTACGGCCGCGCGCAGCCGGCCCATGCTGGCCGCCGCGTGGATGCCGTGGCCGACGACGTCCCCCACGACCAGGGCGACGCGGGCGCCGGACAGCGGGATGACGTCGAACCAGTCGCCGCCGACGCCGGCCTCCGCGTCGGTCGGCAGATAGCGGTAGGCGACCTCCACGGCGCAGTGATCGGGCAGGTTGGGGGGGAGGAGGCTGGTCTGGAGGGCGAGGGCGGCGTTGTGCTCGCGCACGAAACGCCGGGCGTTGTCCACGCACACTGCGGCGCGGGCCACCAGCTCCTCCACCAGCAGAAGGTCGTCCTCGTCGAACGGGTCGGGGTTCTCCCAGCGCAGCAGCGTGACCACGCCCATGGTCACGCCCCGGGCCCGCAGCGGTACCACCAGTTGGGTGTGTGCGCCGAGCTGGACGAGCTTGGCCAGGCGCTGCGGATCTCCGGCGAGCCACCACGTCGTCGGGCCCAGCACCGGATCGCGGATCGGCCGGCCGGTGGTCAGACAGCGTCTCTGCGGGGAATCGGGCGGGTACTGGCTGGGCTCCCCGACGGGGACGATCGCCTCCGGCACCTCCTTGCGGATCGACAGGTGCACCGCCCGCTGCAGCGTGCCGTGGCCGACCGGTCCGGGAGCGAGGTCCCGGGCGGCGAGGACGCCGTGGAAGAGATCGATCGCCGCGAAGTCGGCGAGCTGAGGCACGAGGACCTCGGCCAGTTCCCGCACGGTGCGGTCCAGGTCCAGGGTGGTGCCGATGCGCTGTGCCGCCTCGTTCACCAGGGCGAGCCGCTCGCGGGCGCGGTCCTGTGCGGCGACCTCCACGGCGGTGTGGCACACCCCCAGCGTCTTGCCCTCGCGGTCCCGCAGCGGGAACGACGAGCGGAGCCTGAGGTGGCCCTGCGCGTTCCGGCGGGACATGCCGGGCGGGGGCGTGACATGCTCCAGGGCCGGAGTGACCCGGCCCCACATCAGCACCTGGCGTGCCTGCCAGTCCACGGCCGGCGGCACCTGGGCGGGTTCCGGGAGCACGGCCGTGCCGTCGGCCCCGTCGGCCTGCGGCAGTCCCTCCATCGCCGCCAGCACCCGGTTCACCCACCGGAACCGCAGCTCGGTGTCGAGGACCCCGATACCGATCGGTGACTCCTCCAGCAGGCCGCGCACCACCGCCTGGTCCAAGTCCCACTGGCGCGAGGAGGCGACGTCACAGGCCACGGCGAGCCAGCCCGAGCCCTGCTCCGCACGCAGCGGGCACGCCTGTACGGCCAGCTGCACCCGGTGGCCGCCACGATGACGCAGGGTGACCAGGCCCTCCCAGCCGTCCCCGATCCGTCGCGCCGCGGACAGCGCGGAGGCCGGTGAGTCCTCACTCGCGAGGACGGACGTGACGGGCCGCCCCAGCACCTCCGCCGCCGGATGACCGAGCAGAGCCTCGGCCCGTCCGCCCCAATAGCGGATCATGCCGTGCACGTCCACCAGGACGACGGCGGCCGACGTTATGCCGAACGGATCGCCCCGGTGCGCGTTCGCCGTATCCCTGAGACCCATGCTGTCGGCCCCATCCGCGGGCGGGTTCCCTTGCACTACGGTCTCACATAGCCCCCGGCGTGTCTTCGCGCGCCGACGGCCCTCACGTGCGCAAACCCGCGCCGCCCGGCTCCGCCGTGCTCCGCCCCCCTTGAGCGGCCCGGGCGGACTTTCCCGTCCGCGTGGCGCGTCGATGCTGTCACGGCTCCCGGGCGGGTGCCACTTCGCCGCGTCCTTCCTTCGAGCGACCCATGCAGCAATCGGCCCAGCCGAACGCAGAAGACCCGCCCGCGCTGGCTACGGCTTGGAGGTGACCCCCACCTCAAGGAGCAATACATGAGCCTTGATTCCCCTGACGCCATCGCGACGGAGATCCGGCCGACGGTCGTCCGGCAGACGTCTCCTCGGCTCGGGCGCAGCGACGGCTGCGTCCTCCCCGAGCCCCCGGACGACGTGGAGAAGTACTCCTACGTCAGGCGTCACCTATGGGTACTCACGGCCGCTTCGCTCATCAGCATGTGCTGTCTCCTCTACAGCCAGTTCAGGCTGGCCCAGTCCTCGCCATGGCTGATCGTCCTGCTGCCGTGCCTGGGCTTCACCCTCCTCTACTACGTCATCTCCCTGCGGGTGAACGCCTTCACCGCCGACTTCGACCTGCGGGCCCACCGTCGACTGGTCCACAGCTGGCGTCCGAGGACCTACCCGACGGTCGCGGTCTTCCTGCCGGTGTGCGGCGAGCCCGTAGACGTTCTCGAGAACACCTGGACGCATGTGCGCAGGCTCGCCGACCGGTATCCCGGCAAGGCCACCCCCTACGTGCTCGACGACTCCGCCAGCCCGAAGCTGGCCGCCATGGCCGAGAGGTTCGGCTTCGTCTACGGGAGCCGGCCCAACCGGGGCTGGTTCAAGAAGGCCGGCAACCTGCACTACGGGCTGGGCATTTCCGACGAGGAGTACATCCTCATCCTCGACGCCGATTTCGCCCCCCGGGCGGATCTCCTGGAGGAACTGCTGCCGTACATGGAGCAGGATCCGGCAACCGGCATCGTCCAGTCACCGCAGTACTTCCGCGTGCTCGACCGGCAGACGTGGATCGAGCGCGGCGCGGGTTCGGTCCAGGAGCTGTTCTACCGGGCGGTCCAGGTGTCCCGGCAGCGCCACGGCGGCGCCATCTGCGTGGGCAGCTGCGCCGTCTACCGGCGGACAGCGCTGGAGGCCAACGGCGGTACCACTCTGATCGAGCACTCGGAGGACGTGCACACGGGCTTCGACCTTCGCCGCCTGGGCTGGTCCCTGCGCTATGTCCCGATCCCCCTCGCCACCGGTAACTGCCCCGACAACGTGAACGCGTTCTACCACCAGCAGTACCGCTGGTGCTCGGGTTCCATGAGCCTGCTCGGGAGCAAGAAGTTCTGGGACACGAGACTCCGGCTCAGCACCCGGCTCTGCTACATCTCGGGCTTCCTCTACTACCTCCACACGGCACTCTTCACCTTCGTGGCACCGCTCATCCCGATCGTCCTGCTGGTGGCCATGCCCGAAAAGCTGAAGGTCGAGTACATGCTGGCGATCCTGCCCAGCATCGTCTACACGACGCTGGTCTTCCCGTGGTGGCACAGATGCCGTTACCGGCTCGAAGCATGGGCCGTGCGCCTGATGTACGGCTGGGCGCACCTGTTCGCCGTCTGGGACATCCTGCGCGGCAGACGTCAGGCCTGGCGGCCGACCGGCTCGGCGGCCGCGGGCCGGAGCACGAACAGGCGCCTGTGGACCGGCGTCTGGGTCTGGAACGGCGGTACCGCCCTCGTGTGGGTGAGCGCCGCGACCTGGCGGACCTGCACCCTCTACCCGCCGGACTTCGGTCTGGTGCTGGCCTCCGGCCTGTTCTACGCAGCGATCGTCGGCCGTGTCCTCATCCCACCGCGGGACACCGCCCGGGCACGGGTTCCCGCCGCCGCGCGCAGAAGACTCGGGGAGCCTGCGGAGAGTCTCGGCGGACTGTGACATACGACGAGGTCCCCGGAGCCCGGACCCGGGCTCCGGGGACCTCTTGGCTGCTCGGCACTCAGCCTCTGATGCGTGCCCTGACCCAGGAGCCGTTCGGCGAGAGCGAGCCGGCGCGGGAGTAGGTGCCGGCGCTGCAGGTGCCCTTCTTGAAGACCGCGTGCTCCCGGTCGTCGTCGGACAGACTCCAGTTGGTCCAGCTGATCTTCTTCCTCGCCATCAGGTCGATCCACTTCTGCGCCATGGGGTAGTCGCTGCCGTACCCCGTCCACGACGCGACGCCCCACTCGGTCACGAAGACAGGCACCTGGGACGAGGCGCGGTTCAGGATGGCCATGTATCCCTCTGCCGACACCCGCGCGTAGAAGTGGAAGGTGTACATGATGTTCTTCGCGGCGACGGGATCGCCGAGGACCGTCCGCTCGTCGGCTCCCTCGGACGCGCTGAACGTGGACCAGCCGGGCGTCGGGACGAGGATCACGCTGTCGGGGTCCTTGGCGCGGATCACCGGAATGAGCTTCTCCGAGTAGCTCTTGATGGTCGACCAGCTCACATGGTGGGGCTCGTTGGCGAGTTCGTAGATCACATTGGTCCGGTTCTTGTGCCGCTGCGCGATCTCCGTGAAGAACTTCTTCGCGTTCTCGTAGTCCTGGTAGGGGTCGCCCGGGTTGACCATGTGCCAGTCGACGATGACGTACATGCCACGCGCGCTCGCCCGCTCGATCAGCCGGTGCACCAGATCGGTGAACTTCCGCGGGTTCGTCTCGTACCCGCCCTGGCGCGCGTACGTCGCGACACGCAGCACGCTCACCTTCCAGTCCCGCGCCAGCACGTCCAGGGCCCGGTCGGTCAGGCAATGGGCGAACCACTGCGTGCCGTGGGTGCTCATACCGCGCAGCTGGACCGGCCGGCCGGCCTCGGAGCACAGCTGCGTGCCGCAGACGCGGAGCTTGCCGTAGGCCTGGACCGGAGTCCTGGCCTGGGCGGCCGGCCGGTGTTCCGCCCCGTGCGCCGTGGTCGCGGACAGGAGGCCGAGTGCCGCCGCCAAGGCCACGGCACTTCGGGTGACCCAACGGCCGCGGGGAATCAGTGAGTGCATGGCTGCCTCCGGTTCCTTGAGATGGTGCTGCACTGCAAATCTGACGAAGAAGACGTCGTAAGTGGTGCAGCGCCAACGCGCTTCGGCCAAGGGGCGGGGATTTTCACTCCCCTGGGCCACGGCCCCCCTGCCCGGCGGAGGGGGCGAGGCCCGGCAGCGTGAGTACGGCGAAGAAGGCGAGAACGGCCACGGCGGCGAAGAAGTAGAAGCCCCAGGGGTGACCGATCCCGGCGAGACCAGGGCGCCCGTGATCGAGGGGCCGACGATGGAGCCGATACGTCCGATACCGGACGCGGAGCCGAGGGCGGTGCCGCGGACGGAAGCCGGGTAGAAGTTCGTCACGTAGGCATAGACGAGCACCTGCGCGGAGAAGACGAACACGCCGGTGAGGAAGACGACGGCGTCGAGCAGCAGGTCGCTGTCCATCTTGACGCTGAGGCAGGCCAGCATGGCCACCGAGACGGCGAACCAGCCGAGCGTGGCCGGCTTGATGCCCCGCCGGTCGGCGACGAAGCCGCCCGGCACCAGGCCGGCCACACCGCCCACGTTGAGCACGAGCAGCTGGGTGACGGCCGTGGGTACCGGGTATCCGGCGTCGTTCATCAGCTTGGGCAGCCACGTGTTGAGGCCGTAGACCAGCAGCAGGCCCATGAAGGAGGCGACCCAGATCCCGATGCCCGCCCGGAGGTAGGCCGGCTTGAGCAGCTCGGCGAACGCGACGCGCGGGGAGCCGGTCGTCTCCTTGGCCCGCACGAACGCCTCCGACTCCGGCAGACGGAACCACTGGACGACGGCGACGACCAGTCCGGCGACGCCGAGGACGTAGAAGAGGATCTGCCAGTCGTCGGTCACCCGCAGGGCCAGCAGCGAGGTGATCACGGCACCGGTGTGGTAGCCGGTCATGGTCAGCGTGCTGGCGCGCGCCCGCCGCCGGGCGGGCATGTGCTCGGCCATCATCGTGAGCGACACGGGCATACAGGCGCCCAGCCCCACGCCGGCTGTCAGGCGCAGTACGGCGAACATGGCGACGGACGTGGCGAGCGGCACCAGCAGGGTGAAGACCGAGAACAGCACCACCGAGCCGATGAACAGCAGACGCCGCCCGAGCCGGTCGGCCAGCGGGCCGACCAGGACGGCGCCGATGGCGACGCCGACGAGCGACAGCGTGGCGACGGTGGTTGCGTCCCCCGCCGTCCAGACGTTGCGCCCGGCGGCGCCGGTCCCTGCGGAGGTGCCGGGCGGGTCTGACGGGGCTATGGATGTCATGGTGACGTTCCCCCTGGAGCGGCTGCGGGAGATGGAGGTGGGGAGGGGAGTTCGGCGGACGTCGCCGGGAGCGGGAGGTTCAGAACGGGTAGTCGGCGATGTCCGGGCGGACGGTGACCCACTGCGTCTCCGTCGCCCTGGAGCCGGCTGCGGCGCGGCGAACTCGACGCCTTCGTCGCCACCCCGGTGCTGACCTCCCACCGCACCGTGCGCATCCCGCTCTTCCATGAGCGCTACGTCGGCATGGTCGCCGCCGACCACCCTCGTATCCGCGGCACCTCCGTCACCCTGGCCGAGCCGGCGGCCGAGTACCACGCGACGGTGTACGGCCCCAGCGGTCACGTCGTCCCGCGGTCCGTCCTGGCCACCCACGGGCTCTCGGACCGCGTGGCCGTGGACGCCACCCGCTTCACGATGCTGCCGTACCTGCTGGAGTGGACCGATCTGGTCGCCGTCGTCCCCGAGTACGTCGGCGAGGTCTTCACCGCCTCCCATCGACTTCGCCTGGTAGGGCTCCCGTTCGAGATCGATCCCATCGAGATCGCGCCGGGGTTCGGGTGCGGCACCGAAGCCGGCACCCTATCGGCACTGAAATCCGTGCATTGGCATGGACCTGACGTCAAGGGATGGCTAAGCTCTGCTGCGCCATACATGAGAGCGCTCTCAGGAATCGGCTGTTCCACCCCCACCACTGGAACGACGAAGGGCAACTCCCTTGAGACGCAGCAGACTTACCCATGCCGTCATGGCAGCACTTCTGCTCATCGGCGGACTGAGCGCGGCAGGTACCTTCCCCGCCTCGGCGGCCGGCTCCGCCTCCGGACCCGCCGGATCCTCCGGGGCCTCCGCGGCATTCGAGCCCGCCTCCGAAGGGCTCATGACCGCCATGCAGCGCGATCTCGGTCTCACGCGCCGGCAGGCCGAAGCGCGGCTCACGGCCGAGCGGGCCGCCTCGGCTCTCGAACCCAGGACGCGCCGGGTGGCCGGGGAGGCCTACGCGGGCTCCTGGTTCGACGCCGCGAGCGGGCGCCTGACGGTCGCCCTCACCCCGGACGCCTCGACGGACACGCGCCGGGCGATCAAAGCCGCCGGGGCCGACGTCCGCACGGCCGCGCACACCGCCCGGCGGCTCGACGCGGCCAAGGCACACCTCGACCGGCTGTCCGCCCCTTCGGGCGTCAGTGGCTGGCACGTCGATCCGAGGGCCAACACGGTCGTCGTCGACATCGTCCGCGACAAGCGTGCTGACAACGATGTCCAGCACTTCGTGGACCAGGCCCGCGAGGCGGGTCCCGTCACCGTCGAGACCGTCTCGGCGGCTCCGCGGACCTTCGCCGCGGGGACGGTGGGCGGTGACCCCTACTACACGGGCAACGTCCGCTGCTCCATAGGCTTCTCGGTGTACGGCGGCTTCGTGACCGCCGGTCACTGCGGCCGGCCCGGCGCCGGGGTCAACGGCTGGGACGGCTCCTTCATCGGCACCTTCCAGGGCTCCTCGTTCCCGGACGACGACTACGCCTGGGTGAGCGTGGGCAGCGGCTGGTGGACGGTTCCGGTGGTGCTGGGCTGGGGCACGGTGCCCGACCAGCTCGTTCGCGGCTCCGCCGTGGCCCCCGTCGGTTCCTCCGTCTGCCGCTCGGGATCGACGTCGCACTGGCACTGCGGGACGGTTCTGGCGAGGAACGAGACCGTCAACTACAGCCAGGGCGCGGTGCACGAGCTGACCAAGACGAGCGTCTGCGCCGAGCCGGGCGACTCCGGCGGTTCCTTCCTCACCGGAGACCAGGCACAGGGCGTCACCTCGGGCGGCTGGGGCAACTGCTCCGGCGGCGGCGAGACCTGGTTCCAGCCGGTCAACGAGATCCTCAACCGCTACGGCCTGACCCTGCACACGTACACCGGCTGACCCCGCACACGTACACCGGCCGAGCACGCACACGTGCACCGGCCTGGTCCGCGCTCGGTCAACGGCTCGACCCGCATCTGCACCGACCCGATGCGGTCGCACCAGGGGTTCCACCAGGGGTTCCGTGCGCTCGGCGGCGGAACCCCTGCCGGGCACGGCCCCCAGGGCACCCTGACGCCACGGTTGGCCCCTCCCTGCCGGGGCACTCGGGGCTGGCCCCTCGCCGGCCCGAGCAACCGGAGGTACGCGTGGCGGTACGTCACCGACTGATCAAGGCCAGTCCCGCCGCCGTGTGGGACGTCCTGGCCGACGGCAGCCGGTACGCGGAGTGGGTGGTGGGAACCGAATCCTCCCGGCCGAAGCTCGGCCGGTGGCCGCAGGAGGAGGCGTCCATCGGATACCAGGTCCGGCTGGGACCGTTCCGGCTCGGCAACGAGACGGTCGTACGGCGCTGCCGGGAAGGATCCGTCCTGGAACTGGAGGCCCACGCGGGCTTCCTCGGCACCGCCCGCATCGCGATCGAGCTGCGCGAATGGGGCCGGGACTGCCTGGTCATCGTCGACGAGCACCCGCTCCGAGGAGCCGGCGGCGCCCTGCACAACTGGGGTTTCGAGGCACTGATCCAGCTGCGCCACCGTGCCATGCTCGCCCGGCTCGCCACCGCCTGCGAGGACGGTGCGCGCGGGAGGCGAGCCGATCATGCCTGACGCCGTGGTGATCGGCGCGGGGCCCAACGGGCTGGTGGCCGCCAACCTGCTGGCGGACGCCGGGTGGAGCGTGCGGGTACTGGAGGAACAGCCGGAGCCGGGCGGCGCGGTCCGCCACGACCGAGGGGTCCACCCCGACTTCGTCAACGACCTCTTCAGCTCCTTCTACCCTCTGGCCGCCGCGTCCCCCGTGCTGTCCGCGCTCCGCCTGGAGGACCACGGCCTGCGCTGGAGCCACGCCCCGCGGGTGCTGGCGCATCCGCTGAGCGACGGCCGGTGCGCCGTACTGGACCGGCGGATCGACACCACCGCCGAGTCGCTGGAGGCGTTCGCACCCGGCGACGGAGCGGCCTGGCGGCGCCTCTTCGCCCTGTGGCAGACCGTACGCACGGACCTGCTCGCCGCCCTGTTCACCCCGTTCCCGCCGGTCCGGGCCACGGCCCGGCTGGCCCGTACGCTGCGGGCCGCGGGCGGTCTGCGCACGGCACGCTCCCTGATCCTCCCGGTGCGCCGGATGGGGGAGGAGGAGTTCCGCGGCGAGGGCGGCCGGCTGCTGCTGGCCGGAAACGCCCTGCATGCGGATCTGGCCCCCGAGTCCGCGGGCAGCGGCGGCTTCGGCTGGCTGATGTCGATGCTGGGACAGACGTACGGCTTTCCCGTCCCGGTCGGCGGCTCCGGCGCGCTGACCGAGGCGCTGATCCACCGGCTGCGCGCGCGTGGGGGAGAGCTGAGCTGCGGCGAGCGGGTGGAGTCCGTCGCCGTGCGCGACGGACGGGCCGTCGGGGTGCGGACCGCCGCCGGGGAGGCGGTGCCCGCGCTGCGGGCCGTGCTGGCCGACGTGGCCGTGCCCGTGCTCTACCGGGAACTCGTCGGCCCGGAGCACCTGCCCGCACAGCTGCTGGAGGACCTGCGGCGCTTCCAGTGGGACTTCGCCACCTTCAAGGTCGACTGGGCGCTCGACGGCCCGGTGCCCTGGCGGGCCGAGCGGGCCTGCCAGGCCGGGACCGTCCACCTGGCCGACGGCATGGACGAGCTGACCCGCTTCGCCGCACAGATCGCCATGCACCAGGTGCCCGACCGTCCCTTCGCCCTGTTCGGGCAGATGACCACCTCGGACCCTACCCGTTCCCCCCAGGGCACCGAGTCGGCCTGGGCCTACACGCACGTCCCGCACGACATCCGGGCGGACGCCGGCGACGAGGGCATCACCGGCGGCTGGGGCCCGGCTGACCAGGAACGCATGGCCGACCGAGTGGAACGGCAGGTCGAGCGGTTCGCACCCGGCTTCCGCTCCCGCGTCCGCGCCCGCCGCGTCCTCGCGCCGACCACCCTCCAGACGCTGGACGCCAACCTCCTGGGCGGTGCCGTCAACGGGGGTACCACCAGCATCCACCAGCAGCTCGTCCTCCGTCCGGTACCCGGCACCGGGCGCCCCGAGACCCCCCTGCCGGGTCTGTTCCTCGCCTCGGCCGGAGCCCACCCCGGCGGAGGCGTGCACGGCGCCCCCGGCGCCAACGCGGCCCGCGCCGCACTACGCGCCCACCGGGCCTTCCCGCTGGCCCGCGCCCAGCGCCTCCTCGCCCGCCGGGACCGGACGGGGCGCCGGCCCACCCGTCTGGCCGAAACCGCATCCGATCGCCCGCCTCGTGGGGAAGAGCTGGACACAGACGGCATCCACCGGCCCGGCGGGGCCGGCGTCCGGCCACACAGCGGAGAGCGGCATGAGTGAGCACCACGACGGTCCCGACCGCAGGCACCGGCGCCCCCACGGCGTCGACGACAAGACCGTCGAAGCCCTCGGATCGCTGTCGAAGGCACTGGAGACCACCGAACGGGCCCGCGGCCACCTCTACAGCTTTCATCAGCTGACCGGCGGAGCCGATCTGGAGCTGGACCGGACGGTACGACTCCTGCGGGAGGCGGGGCACTCGAAATGGGCCGACAAGGTGGAGGGCGAGATCCTGGGCCGCAACGTCATCCCCGGCCGCTGGACGTTCCAGATCGTCGAGGCCTACAACGACACCTACTACCGGCCGTTCCAGGAGCTGGAACGCAGCATGGTCAACGACCTCGCCCAGGGCCGGGACCACCTCTACGAGGCGGAGATGAAGGAAGCCCGCCGCACCGTCGGCCACCCCGATCACACGGCCCTGCCGGCGGCCGAGGAGAGCTGACCGAGAAAGGCGGCGCACTCGTGCCCAGCAGTCCTTTGAGGAACCGGACGGTCGTGGTGACCGGCGCGGCCCGCGGACTGGGCGCCGCGCTCGCGTACGAGGTCGCCCGGCGGGGTGCCAGGCCGGCGCTCCTCGGCCACGAGCGGGAGCTGCTGCGGGAGACGGCCGCCCGCATGCCCACCCCCGCCCTGGCCGTCGAGGTCGACGTGACCGACCTGCCGGCCCTGCGGGCGGCCGCGCACGAGGTGCGCCACCGCCTCGGCCGCCCTTCCGTGGTGATCGCCAACGCCGGCGTCGCGCTCGGCGGCCCCTTCGACGCCACCGACCCGGCCGACTGGCGCCGCGTGATCGATGTGAACCTCACCGGCAGTGCCCAGACGGCACGGGCGTTCCTGCCGGATCTGTACGCGACGGCGGGCTACTACCTGCAGATCGCCTCCCTGGCCTCGCTCGGCGCCGCCCCGCTGATGAGCGCCTACTGCGCCTCCAAGGCCGGCGCGGAGGCCTTCGCGCACGCCCTGCGCGCCGAAGTGGCCCACCGGGGCGTCGCCGTGGGCATCGGCTATCTCAACTGGACCGACACCGACATGGTCCGCGACGCCGACCAGCACGCGGTGCTGCGCGAACTGCGCGCCGGCATGCCTGCGCCCGCCCGCCGGGTGGCCGGTGCGCAGGCGGTCGCCGCCCGGCTCGTACGCGGCCTGGAGCGGCGGCGCACGGCCGTGTACGCGCCGCCCTGGCTGCGGCTGGTCCAGCCGGTGCGCGCGGCCCTGCCCCCGGTCGTGCTGCGCGTGTCCCGCTGGGACCTGCCCCGTCTGGAGGCCGAGGAACCCTTCGTCTCCACCGGACTGCTCGGCGCCGGAGGTGACGCCGACCGCGCGGCGACGCGCCGCGCCGATTGAGACCGGCCGACCCCGGTCAGGCCTGCGAAGGGAACGACAGCCATGGCCCACAAGAAGCGCAAGGGCTCGGACGGACAGCTGAGCAAGGGCGACAAGGTGACCTGGAAGAGCCACGGATCGACCACCGAGGGAGAGGTCGAGGGCAAAATCACCCGGCGGACGAAGGCCGCCGGCCGTACGGTCGACGCCTCCCCAGAGGAGCCGCAGTACGAGGTCCGCAGCGCCAGGTCCGGCAGGTCGGCGGTCCACAAACCGTCCGCCCTCCGTAAGAAGTGAGCCCGCACACCACAGCTCCCCGAAGGACGGCGATCATGCAGACCTTTCTGCCCGATCCCGACTTCCGGCGCACCGCGCTCCTCCTGGACCGCCGCCGCCTGGGCAAGCAGCGCGTCGAGGCGCTGCAGGTCCTGCGCGGTCTGACCGTCCCGGGGTACGGCTGGCGCCGGCACCCCGCCGTACGCATGTGGCACGGCTACGAGGAGGCCCTCGTCCGGTACGGCCTGGAGATCTGCCGGGTGTGGCGGGAGCGGGGGCACCAGGACAGCTGTGCGGCCTCCCTGGTGGCCGGGTACGCCGAGAACCGCCCCGGCGCCCCGGTCCGTGATCAGCAGGCCCTCTCGGCCGCCGGGGAACTGCCGCCCTGGCTCGGTGACGAGGCCTTCCACCGCAGCCACCAGTCGGCACTCGTCCGCAAGGACCCTGACGCGTACGCCGACGAGTTCCCCGGTGTACCCGACGACCTGCCGTACGTGTGGCCCGGGTCCGACCGGGACGGCGACGCGGTGCCCCGCACGATCACCCGTACGGAGCCGGGTCTCAGCGGGTCACCACGTGCCGCTCGTCCGGGACGCAGTGCGTCATGACGATGCCGCCGACGTCGCGCGGCGGGTTCCTGCCGAGGTTCGCCAGCCGCTCCTTGTCCTCCTCCGTGAGGTCCTGGGTCGCCAGCGGTTCCAGGTCCGCGACGTCCCCCGGACGGATACCGAGGCCCTCGCCGACCCTGAGGCCGAGGTCGTTCTCCACCAGCAGGAAGTGCCACACCATCCGCTCCTGGACGGGCCGGTCGCACCGGGCGAGCTGACCCACCAGGTCGGTCACCAGATCGTCGCGCTCCCACTCCTCCATGAGCAGGTAGCGCTGGCCCGCCTGCCGGTAGTCGTCGGTGGGGGGATGCGCTCGCGGGTGAGCCGGCCGCGGATCTCCGGGGCCCTGGACGTTTCAAGAAGTTCGGTCGGCCAGGTTGACTCCGCGCTCCCGCGCCCGCACATTACGTTTCAGTAGAACTCAGCGGTAATCCCGCGATCGGCACATCACGGCCGCGTCGTGCGTGCGCCCCCCTCGCCACGCGTCGACGGCCGGCACCTCCCCTGGCTCGAGCCGCCGCATTCTCGCGCACCAGCACACATCCGGGCGCCGCCCTGTGCTCTGTGACCCCACCACGAGAAGAGAGAGCCCATGTCCCTGCGCATGCCTGCCCTGCGCCGTGTCCTTGCCGCCACCTCCGCGGCCGCCGGAGCGCTGGCCCTCAGCCTCACCGCCGTGCCCGCCCACGCCACGGCTCCCCTGAACTACGCGGCCCTCGGCGACAGTTACAGCGCTGCCTCGGGCGTCCTGCCCGTCGACCCCGCCAACCTGCTCTGTCTGCGCTCCACGGCCAACTACCCACACGTCATCGCCTCCCGCACGAAGGCCCGGCTGACCGACGTCACCTGCGGCGGGGCCGAGACCAAGCACTTCACCGCGGCCCAGTACCCCGGCGTGGCCCCCCAGGCCGACGCGGTCACCCCGGACACCGGCCTGGTGACGCTCACGATCGGCGGCAACGACAACGGCACCTTCATCAGCGCCGTCCTGGCCTGCGGCACCGCCGGCGTCCTCAACGGCGGCAAGGGCAGCCCGTGCAAGGACCACTACGGCACCTCCTTCGACGACGCGATCGACGCCAACACCTATCCCGCGCTCAAGGCCGCTGTGCGCAGCGTCCGGGACAGGGCTCCCGACGCCCGGGTGGCGGTCCTCGGATACCCGTGGATCACGCCCGCCACGGCCGACCCGTCCTGCTTCGCCCAACTGCCGGTCGCCACCGGAGACGTGCCGTACCTGCACTCCCTGCAGGCGCACCTCAACGCCGTGGTCCGGCGCGCCGCCGAGGAGACCGGCGCCACGTACGTCGACTTCGCCGAGGCGTCCGAGGGCCACGACGCGTGCCAGGCCGTGGGCACGCGGTGGATCGAGCCGCTCCTCTTCGGGCAGAACGTGGTCCCGGTCCATCCCAACGCCCTCGGCGAACAGCGCATGGCCGAGCGCACCATGAGCGTCCTCGGCCTCGGCTGACAGAGGCGGCGGACACCGACGCGCCTGAGCCGCGCCTCAGGCGCGTCGGCGTTCCCGCCGTGTGTCCTCTCCTCGGCACGGCACCGGCGCGGCCGCCGTCCGGGGGCGGGATCGCTTTCACCAGGTGTCGAGTGTCAGGATGGCGCCATGCAGTGGGAGTCCGGGACGGTCGTGCGGGTCGCACGGCACCATCGCGTCTTCGAGATCACGGTCCGTGGTGAGATCGACTACGACGAATGCGACCTGCTCCGGGCGGCCTGGGCCGAGGCGGACGAGTACGAACTGCCGGTCACGGTCCTGGATCTCTCCGGAGTGACCTTCGGCGACAGCCAGTTGCTCAGCGCCCTTCTGGAGGCGCAGCGGCGTCACCGCGCGGGCGGCCGCACGCTCGTCATCCTCGGTCCGCTGCACGACAGTGTCCTGCGGCTGCTGACCATCAGCGGAACCCTCGAGCACTTCACGTTCACCGATTCCCGCGAGGCGGCCCTGGGCACCGCCGACGACTGACGCGGATCCGCGTCGACGCGAGCAGGAATGCGCAGCGTACGACCGGGTAGACGGGCTCTCGTCACGAAGAGTCGCCGTACGCGGTGGCCTGCACATCCGGGAGGGGAACATCATGACAGCGCAGACCGTGGCGGGCCAGGTGACGCGGACGGCAGCCGGGTTGCCCGAGGTCGCCGATCCTTGTGGCGTGGCTCCCCGGGACGCGC
>NZ_JBVIIT010000018.1:0-95076 GCF_055569615.1 Streptomyces sp. NPDC031379
GGTGTTTCCGACTCTATCAGATCTTTTCTCGATCCGATTTCCTCGGTGCTTTCCAGGTTCCCGCTCTCGCGGTTTCCTTTCCGGCGGTTCCGACTCTATCAGATCCTTTCGGCGTCCGATTCCCGGTCGGCGGGATTGTCTTGGGCTTTGGGCTTTCGCCCGTCGGCCTTTCGACATTCACTACGTTAGCGGATTCCCTCGGCGACTCATAATCGAGTCCCGCGTAGTCGAATTCGGGTACGCGAGCGCACCAGAATCGACCCCGTTGAGGGGTTGAGCTAGGTAGTGGGTTGGCCGCTCCGGCTGCAGGCGATCGCCGTACCCGGTTCAGCGGCTCGGGATACATTACGCACCTTCGGAGGGCACGTCAACTTCGTCGGCGCCTCGGCACGTGTGCCCGATAGGGGCTCACGGTCGGGTCGTTGGCCACCCAGTAGCGCCAGGGATGCAGCTCGCCGCTGCCGCCCTCGCCGGCGACCCCGGTCCGTGGGCCGCTCCGTACCTGGTCGGAGGGGACAGGGGTGCCGGTCAGCACCCTCAGCGGCGTCTCCCCTGAGGCGCAGGCGTCCGTGCCGTCCAGCGTCCGGTCGACCTCCAGGGCCGTGGCCAGCCGGGCCGGCCCCTTGGCCAGTTCCTTGTCATTGCGGGCCGAGAGTCGACGTTTGCGAGCCGGCTCGGCGCCCTCCACCACCTCCCCGGCACGGAGCAGGACCGCGCTGGCCCTGCCCTCCGGACCACAGACCAGGTTCATGCAGTGCCACATGCCGTAGGTGAAGTAGACGTACACGTGTCCGGGAGGGCCGAACATCACGGCGTTGCGGGCGGTCCGGCCTCGGTACGCGTGTGAGCCGGGATCGTTCGGGCCGTCGTACGCCTCGACCTCCGTGAGGCGGAGCGAGATCGGGCCGTCGGGGGTCGTCCGCACGAGGATGCGCCCGAGGAGGTCGGGGGCGACCTCCAGGACCGGGCGGTCGAAGAACTCTCGGGGCAGTGGCGTACGGTCCGGGGGCGCGATCATGCCGTCCGAGGGTAGTCCAGACGGGTCACCGTGCCGGCGGAACCGGGCGGGGGTGGATCGCGTTTGTACGGGTCGAGGGTCCATTCGTAAAGGGAGAGTCATGGCGTTCAAGAAGCTGCTCGCGAGCCTCGGGGCCGGCGGGGCCTCCGTCGAGACGGTGCTGACCGAGGTCAACGTCGTACCCGGTGGCGTCGTCCAGGGCGAGGTGCGGATCCAGGGCGGGTCCGTGAACCAGAACATCGAGGGTCTGTCCGTGGGCCTGCAGGCCAAGGTCGAGGTGGAGAGCGGCGACCAGGAGTACAAGCAGGACATCGAGTTCACCAAGGTGCGGCTCGGTGGTGCCTTCGAGCTGCAGGCCGGTGCCGTCCACGCGGTGCCGTTCGGTCTGGAGATCCCCTGGGAGACGCCGGTCACGATGATCGACGGGCAGGCGCTGCGCGGGATGCACATCGGTGTGACGACCGAGCTGGAGATCGCCCGGGCCGTCGACTCCGGTGACCTGGACCCGATCAACGTGCACCCGCTGCCGGCGCAGAAGGCGATCCTGGACGCCTTCATCCAGCTGGGCTTCCGCTTCAAGAACGCGGACATGGAGCGCGGCCACATCCGGGGTACGCGGCAGCGGCTGCCGTTCTACCAGGAGATCGAGTTCTTCCCGCCGTCGCAGTACCGCGGCCTGAACCAGGTCGAGCTGAGCTTCGTCGCCGACGAGCACGCCATGGACGTCGTGCTGGAGATGGACAAGAAGCCGGGTCTGTTCAGCGAGGGCTCGGACACCTACCGGTCCTTCCAGGTGGGTCTGAACGACTTCCAGGGGACCGACTGGGCGGCGTACCTCAACCAGTGGCTGTCCGAGGTCGGCAGCAAGCGGAACTGGTTCTAGGCTCGGGAACTGCTGATTCCAGATCATCGATCAGGAGGTACCGAGGTGACCCAGCTCAAGCGGCGGCCGCTCCCCCACGACTTCCATCCGCCCGTGCCGTCGTTCACGGTGACGAGCCAGGACATCGAGGAGGGCGCGACGCTCAGGAGCGACCAGGTCCACGCGGAGGGCAACACCTCGCCGCAGCTGCGGTGGGAGGGTTTCCCGGCGGAGACCAAGAGCTTCGCCGTGACCTGCTATGACCCCGACGCGCCGACCGGCAGCGGGTTCTGGCACTGGGTCCTGTTCGACATCCCGGCCTCGGTGACGGAGCTGCCAGCGGGCGCGGGCGGCGGAAAGTTCGAGGGGCTGCCCGACGGGGCCGTGCACGCGCGCAACGACTACGGGACGAAGGACTTCGGCGGTGCCGCTCCGCCGCCCGGGGACGGTCCGCACCGGTACGTCTTCACGGTGTACGCGGTGGACCAGGAGAAGCTCGGTCCGGACGCGGACGCCTCTCCGGCCGTCGTCGGCTTCAACCTGCGGTTCCACGCGATCGCGCGTGCCCAGCTCATCGGTGAGTACGAGAACCCCGCGAAGGGCTGAGCGCAGCGCACGGATCCAGCCGAGCGTTCATTGAACGTTTGCCCGCCTCTGGTCTTGGAAGTGATCGGAGGCGGGCAGTTTTTTATTGCGTTGTCCATCTCGGCGCGCCCGTCCAGAGTTGATCCAAGCCCGCCGGGGGGTGGGCAGGTGCACACGGGAGGTGGGCTGGATGCGTGACACGCTGGTTCTGAACGCGAGCTTCGAGCCGCTGTCGACGGTGACGCTGAACCGCGCCGTTGTTCTGGTGATGCAGGACAAGGCCGTCGTCGAGCAGGCCCATCCCGAACTGCGTATGCGGGGTGCCGATGTGGACATACCCGCGCCCCGGGTGATCAGGCTGTGCCGCTATGTACGGGTGCCGTTCCGAAGACGAGCGCCGTGGTCGAGGCGGGGGGTACTGGTCCGGGACCGGCACCGGTGCGCGTACTGCGGGCGTAGGGCCACGACCGTGGACCATGTGCTGCCGCGGTCGCAGGGTGGGCAGGACACGTGGCTGAATACGGTTGCCGCGTGTGCGGAGGACAATCACCGGAAGGCGAACCGGACTCCGGAGGAGGCCGGGATGGCTCTGCTGCGGGAGCCGTTCGAGCCGACGCCGGCCGATGCGATGCTCTTGGCTTTGGGGCAGGAGGAGTTCGCCGCGCTTCCTGCGTGGCTCGCTCGGGAAGCGGCCTGAGCGTCTGCCGCGCTCCGTTCGACGGCGGCTGCGGGTCGTCCTTGTCGCTCGCGCAGTTCCCCGCGCCCTGAAGGGCGCGGGGGAACCCGGCGCTCAGGGACGACCCTCAGTCGATGCTCGGCTTCTCGCGGCGGTCCGAGCCGTTGTTCTGCGGTGGGACCGAGCCGCCGCCGTTGCCCGAACCGCCGCCCAGCGGGCCGAAGTTGCCCATCGCGCCGGAGAGGCCTTTGAGGGCGTCGCCGATTTCGCTGGGGACGATCCAGAGCTTGTTGGCGTCGCCTTCGGCGATCTTCGGAAGCATCTGGAGGTACTGGTAGGACAGGAGCTTCTGGTCCGGGTCGCCGGCGTGGATGGCCTCGAAGACCGTGCGGACCGCCTGGGCCTCGCCCTCGGCGCGCAGGGCCGCGGCCTTGGCCTCACCCTCGGCGCGCAGGATCTGGGACTGCTTCTCGCCCTCCGCGGTGAGGATGGCCGCCTGGCGCGTGCCTTCGGCGGTGAGGATCGCGGCGCGCTTGTCACGGTCGGCGCGCATCTGCTTCTCCATCGAGTCCTGGATGGAGGTGGGCGGTTCGATGGCCTTGAGTTCCACGCGGTTGACGCGGATGCCCCACTTGCCGGTGGCCTCGTCCAGGACTCCGCGCAGGGCCGCGTTGATCTCCTCGCGGGAGGTCAGGGTCCGCTCGAGGTCCATGCCGCCGATGATGTTGCGCAGGGTGGTGACGGTGAGCTGCTCGATGGCCTGGATGTAGCTGGCGACCTCGTAGGTGGCGGCTCGGGCGTCGGTCACCTGGTAGTAGATGACGGTGTCGATGTTCACGACCAGGTTGTCCTGGGTGATCACCGGCTGGGGCGGGAACGGTACGACCTGTTCGCGCAGGTCGATGCGGTTGCGGATGGTGTCGATGAACGGCACCACGATGTTCAGGCCCGCGTTCAGTGTCCGCGTGTAGCGGCCGAAGCGCTCGACGATGGCGGCGCTGGCCTGTGGGATGACCTGGATGGTCTTGATCAGGGCGATGAAGACCAACACCACCAGAATGACCAGGACGATGATGACCGGTTCCATCGTGTTCCCCGTACCCCTCTCCGCCTCGGCGCTCTCGGCAGATCTCGTGGTTGTTGAAGATCTTGCTGGTCGAGTCTGACAGACCGTCGCCCAACTCGTGGGCCGGATGCCTCAGATGACGAGCGCGGTGGCCCCTTCGATGTCCACGACGTCCACCTCCTGGCCCACTTCGTAGGCGCGACCGGTGTCGAGGGCGCGGGCGGACCAGACTTCTCCGGCGAGCTTTATACGGCCGCCGGAGCCGTCGACCCGCTCGAGCACGACGGCCTGCTTGCCCTTCAACGCCTCGACGCCGGTGGCGAGTCGGGGGCGCTGGCTGCCGTGGCGGGCCGCGATGGGCCGGACGACGGCGATGAGGGCGACGGAGACGACGACGAACACGAGGCCCTGGATGACGGCGTCGAAGCCGAGGCCGGCGGCGACCGCTGCCGCGACGGCCCCCACCGCGAGCATGCCGAACTCCGGCATCGCGGTGACGACGAGCGGGATTCCGAGCGCCGCCGCGCCGACGAGCCACCACACCCATGCGTCGATGTCGTTCACATGGTCATGGTAGGGCCGCTGTCGGGCGGCGGACAGGGCGCAAGGGGGGAGCGGAGCGGGTCAGGACAGGGGCAGGCCCTGGGCGGTCCAGCGGTCGCCGACCTGCTCGACGACGAGCGGGAGACCGAAGCAGAGGGAGAGGTTGCGGGAGGTCAGTTCCAGTTCGATCGGGCCCGCGGCCAGGACCTTGCCCTGGCGGATCATGAGGACGTGGGTGAAGCCGGGGGCGATCTCCTCGACATGGTGCGTGACCATGATCATCGAGGGGGCGATGGGGTCGCGGGCGAGCCGGCCGAGGCGGCGGACGAGGTCCTCGCGGCCACCGAGGTCGAGGCCGGCGGCGGGCTCGTCGAGGAGGAGCAGCTCGGGGTCGGTCATCAGGGCGCGGGCGATCAGGGTGCGCTTGCGCTCGCCCTCGGAGAGGGTGCCGAACTTCCGGTCGAGGTACTCGCTCATGCCGAGGCGGTCGAGGAAGGCGCGGGCGCGCTGCTCGTCGACGTCCTCGTACTCCTCCTGCCAGCCGGCGGTCATGCCGTAGGCGGCGGTGAGGACCGTCTGCAGGACCGTCTGGCGCTTGGGGAGCTTGTCTGCCAGGGCGATGCCGGCCATGCCGACGCGGGGGCGCAGTTCGAAGACGTCGGTGCCGGGCTTGCCGAGGGTCTCGCCGAGGATGCCGACGGTGCCCTTGCTGGGGTAGAGGTAGCTGGAGGCGACGTTCAGGAGGGTGGTCTTGCCGGCGCCGTTGGGGCCGAGGATGACCCAGCGCTCGCCCTCCTTCACCGACCAGGAGACCTGGTCCACCAGAGCCCGGCCCTCGCGGACCACGGATACGTCCTGAAGCTCCAGAACATCGCTCATGAGCGCGTTGTCTCCCCTTGCAGTGTGGCCGGTCTCGGCTGTCGCGTACGCCTGTGGCTCGGTCCGCCGCGCCGGTGGGCGCAGCCCTTATGAAATCTACGCCACGAGTGCCCCGCTCCATTCCATCGGTCCGGTCCTTAGGGTGGGAGCATGCTCACGGAACCGCGTTCAGGACGCCTCGCCGCTTGGGGAAATGCCCTTTTGGCCGGACTTGTCTCTCCGGATGACGCCGCGCTCGCCATCGTGGGCGAGGACGTCGTGCACCGGGTGGAGGGGCTGCCGGGTGAGCCGGCGCCGGTCGGGCTCACGCTCGCGCTGGGCCGGCTGCGGGCGCTGGGGGTGACCGGTCTGCGTGTCGCGCTGCCGGCGCCCGGCCATCCGCTGGGGCTGAGCGGACCGCCGGAGTTCAACGCGCGAGCGCTGGAGGCCGAGGAGGCGGCGGTCTGCCACGGCGCCGCGTTCGGGCTGGTGCCGGAGGTGTACGAGGCCGGGCCCGCGGGTGATGTGCATGCCGAGGTGGTCTGGCATGTGCTGCCGGTGCGGGAGGCACCGCCGGCCGATGTGCCCTCGCTGGGCGAGGCGGAGCGGGAGCTGGCGGAGGCGCTGCGGGAGGCGACCGAGGTGCTGTCGAAGCTGGATGTCGCCGGGTCCGGTCCGGTGGCGGAGGCGGCGATCGACGCGTACCGGGCGCGGTCCGAGCGGGGGCGGGAGGTGCTGGCGCCGGGGTACCCGCCGCGTGCGGTTCGGGTGTTGGAGCTGGCACAGCGGGTGGGGCTGCTGGTGTCGCTGGCGTACGGCCGCGGGCACGGGGGTGCGGTCAGTTCCGCGGAGATGGCCGCGCGGTCCGAGGCGTTGCGGCCTGTCGAGCGGACGGCGCGACGGGCACAGGTGGCGGCGTACAACGCCATCGTGGAGGAGCGCGAGCGGGGAGTCCGGTGAGCCTCGGGCCTTCGGTCCCGGTGCTGCCGTGGGTGTACCCGGGGGCTGCCGCCCCCGAGCCCCCGCGTCGGCCCTGACCGGGGCTCGCCCTCGGACGCCGGACGGGCTGTTCTCCGCCCGGCCGGCGTCGAGAAGCGGAACTCAGTGGTTCAGGCCGAGGTTGCCGAAGGCCGGGTTCAGCACACCGATGACGTTCACGCTGTTGCCGACCACGTTCACCGGGACGTGCACCGGGGCCTGGACGAGGTTGCCGGAGACGACGCCCGGGGAGCCGTGGGCCTCGCCGCCGGCCCAGGCCCCGTCCGTGGCGGAGGCCATCCCCGCACCGGCGGCCACCAGGCCACCGGCCACCATCGCCACGGCCGCTGCCTTCTTCAGGTTCTTCACTTTCAACCCCTCCTAGGCGTTCACCACGGCGGTTCGCCGCAGCACGCACTGGAGAACGGCGGAGATCGCCGGAGGATGCGCCATCCGGGTGACATTCCCACGACGGTATGAATCTCAGTCCGGAACGGAACCGTCCGGGTTGCCGTGAGTGAATCCCTGCGGAGAGCGTTTCAGCTGGTCACACCGTGGCGTACGGCCCACAGCGCGGCCTGGGTGCGGTCGGCGAGGTCGAGTTTCATCAGGATGTTGGAGACGTGCGTCTTGACGGTCTTCTCGGACAGGACGAGGGCCCGCGCTATCTCCCGGTTGGAGCGGCCGTCCGCGATCAGGCCGAGCACCTCGCGCTCCCGCTCGGTGAGCGAACCTCCTCTGCCCTGTCCGGAGTTGACCTCCTCCTGGGAGAGCAGGGCGCCGGCGACCTCGGGCTGGAGCAGGACGTGCCCGGCGTGCACGGAGCGGATGGCGCCCGCGAGGGCGTCGGGGTCCACGTCCTTGTAGACGTACCCGGCGGCGCCCGCGCGCAGGGCGGGGACGACCGTGCGCTGCTCGGTGAAGCTCGTGACGATGAGCACGCGCGCGGGGTTGCCGAGTTCGCGGAGCTTGCGCAGGGCGTCGATGCCGTCCATGCCCGGCATCTTGACGTCCATGAGGACGACGTCGGGCCGCAGTTCCTCGGCGCGGTCGACCCCCTCGGCGCCGTCGGCGGCCTCGCCGACGACCTCTATGTCGTCCTGCACCTCGAGGAAGGTGCGCAGACCCCGGCGCACGACCTGGTGGTCGTCGACCAGCAGCACCTTGATCGCTTCACCCACCGGGGACCTCCATCTCGATCGTGGTGCCCTTGCCGGGCGCCGATTCCACGGTCAGCCTGCCGCCGACCCCGCTCGCCCGGTCCCGCATGGACACCAGGCCCAGGTGGCGTCCGGCGCGGCGGACCCCCTGCGGGTCGAAGCCGCCGCCGTCGTCGGTGACGCGCAGGACGGCCCCGCAGCCGCGCCGCTCCACTCTCACGTCGACGTGGTCGGCACCCGAGTGGCGCAGGGCGTTGTGCAGTGCCTCCTGGGCGACCCGCAGCACGGCCTCCTCCTGGGCGGCGGGCAGGGCGCGGAAGCCGTTGCTGGTGAAGGTCACGCGCGCGGTGTGGGCGCGGTCGAGGACCTGTGTCTGGGTGCGCAGGGTGGCGATCAGGCCGTCCTCGTCCAGGGCGGCGGGCCGCAACTCCACGACGGCGGCGCGCAGTTCGTCGGCGGCCTCGGCGGCGAGCGCGGCCACCTGGTGGAGTTCGCCCTTGGCGCGGGCCGGGTCGCGGTCGACGAGGGCGGTCGCCGCCTGGGCGGTCAGGCGCAGGGAGAACAGCTTCTGGCTGACCGCGTCGTGCAGTTCGTGGGCGAGCCGGGAGCGTTCCTCGGCGATGGTCAGCTCGCGGCTGCGCTCGTAGAGCCGGGCGTTGGTGAGGGCGATGGCGGCGTGCTGGGCGAGGATGGCGAGCAGTTCCTCGTCCTCCTCCGTGAAGCCGCAGCTGCCCTCCGGCTTGGGGCAGTCCTTGTTCGCCAGGAACAGGGCGCCCAGGACCTCGTCGCCGTCGCGGATGGGCAGGCCCAGGAAGTCGACCAGGTCGGGGTGGGCGGACGGCCAGCCCTCGAAGCGGGGATCCTTGCGCACGTCGGCGAGGCGCTCGGAGCGGGCGTCGCGCAGCATCGCGGCGAGGATGCCGTGCTGGCGGGGCAGCGGGCCGATCGCCTTCCACTGGGCGTCGCTGACGCCGTCCACGACGAACTGGGCGAAGCCGCCGTGGTCGTCGGGAACACCGAGGGCGGCGTACTGCGCGTGGAGCAGCTCGCGGGCGGAGGCGACGATCGTCTTGAGGACGTCACGCACCTCCAGATGCCTGCTCATGGCCAGCAACGCGGAACTGACCGCGGCGAGGCCGGACCGGGGGCCTTGACTCATGTCCTCACGGTACCGGCGGGGTCCGACACCGCGGATCGGACCTGTGGCGGCGGGCCCTGGGCCGCTGGGCCTAGGACGGGTGATGTAGGTCCCCCGGCCCCGGGCGGGCGGGGTAGGTCCCCCGGCCCGGGGCGCACGACGTACGCCGAAGGGACCCTCCGCTTTGCGGCCCGCGTCCGAGGCGGCCGGGGCGGTGCCGTTCCTACGTTGTGGTCACCGCCGTCCGCCGGGGCGGTGAGCGACGAGGGGACGGTAGTCATGCCGGTAGCGATCATCACGGGGGCCTCGAAGGGGCTGGGTCGGGCGCTCGCGGAGGCACTGGCGGCGCGCGGCTGGGATCTGGTGCTCGACGCCCGGGGCGCCGATGCCCTCGAGGAGGCCGCGAAGGGCGTCGCCGGGCACGGTGGGCGGGTGCGGGCGCTGCCCGGGGACGTCACGGACGCGGGTCACCGGGCGGAGCTGGTGGGGGCGGCGCGCGGGCTCGGCGGACTGGACCTGGTGGTGAACAACGCGGGGATCCTGGGCGCCGAGCCGCTGGTTCCGCTGGGCGGCCAGCCGCTGGACGGTTTCCGGGCCGCGCTGGAGACCAATGTGGTGGCTCCGCTCGGGCTGCTCCAGGAGGCGCTGCCGCTGCTGCGCGAAGCTTCGGCGGGTGCGGTGATCAACGTGAGTTCGGACGCGGCGGTGGAGGCGTACCGGACGTGGGGCGCGTACGGCGCGACGAAGGCGGCCGTGGACCAGCTCTCCGCCGTGCTGTCGGTGGAGGAGCCGGGGCTGCGGGTCTGGTGGGTCGACCCGGGCGGCATACGGACGGACATGCTGGCGGCCGCCGAGCCGGACGAGGATCTCTCGGAGACGCCGGCGCCCGAGGAGATCGCTCCGGCCTTCCTGCGGCTGCTGGACCGGCGGCCGGCGAGCAGCCGGTACACCGCGGCGGCCCTGCTGGAGGCGCTGTGACGGTCGTGGCGCCGGTCCCCGGGGAGCTGTCCGCGCGGGTGCCGGTCGAGCAGCGGGGGCCGGGGCTGGACCGGGACGCCGTACGGCTGCTGGTGTCGCGCGGTACGGAGGTGACGCATCACGCCTCGTTCCGGGAGCTGCCGCGGCTGCTGCGCGCCGGGGACCTGCTGGTGGTGAACACCTCGCCGACGCTGGCCGCCGCGGTGGACGGGCGGAGCGGGCAGGCGCGTGTGGTGGTGCACTTCTCCACGCGCGGGGACGACGGGCGGTGGGTGGTCGAGCTGCGGGAACCGGACGGGCGGGGTACTACACGCGCGCGTGCGGGTGGGCACGCGGGGACAGAGGTGGGGTTGCCGGGTGGGGGCCGGCTGGTACTGGAGGAGCCGCTCAGCGCGCTCGGGGAGCGGCTGTGGTGGGCGCGGTCCGCCGGGACGGACGTGGGGCGGGTGCTGCGGGAGCACGGGCGGCCCATTCGCTACTCCTACACGGAGCGGGACCAGCCGCTGTCGGCGTACCAGACGGTGTTCGCGCTCCCTTCTCCGGACGGGGCCGGGAGCGCGGAGATGCCGAGTGCGGCGCGGCCCTTCACCGCGCGGCTGGTGGCGGAGCTGGTGAGCCGGGGGGTGCGGTTCGCACCGATCACGCTGCACACGGGGGTGGCGTCGGCGGAGGCGCACGAGCCGCCGTACCCGGAGCGGTTCGTGGTGCCGGAGGCGTCGGCGCGGTCGATCAACGCGGTGCGGTCCGATCGGGAAGGGCGCGAGGCGCTGCGCCGGAAGGGCGGGGGCGGGAGCCGGGCGGGCGGCCGTGTGATCGCCGTGGGGACGACGGCCGTGCGGGCCGTGGAGTCGGCGGCGGGGCCGGACGGGGTGGTGCGGGCGGCGGAGGGGTGGACCGATCTGGTGGTCACGCCCGAGCGCGGGGTGCGGGTGGTGGACGGGCTGCTGACCGGGCTGCACGAGCCGGAGGCCTCGCATCTGCTGATGCTGGAGGCGGTCGCGGGGCGGGCCGCGGTCGGCCGTGCCTACGAGGAGGCGCTGCGCGGGCTCTATCTGTGGCACGAGTTCGGCGACCTCCATCTCATCCTGCCGGAGGAGAGCCCTTACGCAGAGGATTGCGGCGGCAACTCCTCGTGAGACCGCTGTGCGTCCGGTGTGAGCCCGCGCATAGGGCGCACATCACGTACGAAAGGGCATAGGAGATAAAGCGCCCCAGATGAACGGGACAGACGGCCCTGTCTGTCCCGTTTTGCCCATCCCTGATCCACTATCGGGCATCGTACGTCACACCTTTGCCTGGGGATTTTGCGCCAGCTAAGAATTGCTTCCGTCGCTCAGCGCCGTGGGTTTCCGGCCCGCGGCGTTCGTGCGGGAGGAGCCGATTCCCCCGGCGGACGCAGGAGCGACCTCCGCGCTACACGAAGAGGTCCATCAGCCATGCCCAAGAACATCCTCAACCGAGCTCATAGTCGCCTGACCAAGCAGCACAAGATCGCCGTCGCCGGTGTCGCCGCCCTCGGCACCGCCGCCCTCGCCCTCTCGGCCGCCCCCAGCAACGCCGAGACCGTCACCACCGGCGCCCCGGCCACGACCGCCCAGGTCGCCGTCGGCACCACCCTGCAGAACGTGAAGGGCACGGTCACCGACCAGCTCGCCACCGAGACGGTCAAGCTCGACACCTTCGCGGCGCAGAAGAAGGCCGCGGACGCGGCCGTCGCCAAGAAGGCCGCCGAAGCCGCCGCGCAGAAGGCCGCCGTAGCCGCCGCGCAGAAGAAGGCCGCCGAGGCCGCCGCCGCCAAGAAGGCCGCGCAGGAGCGCGCCGCCGACGCCGCCGCGAGCCGTTCCACGCAGCGCGTCGCGATGCAGCCGGTCGCCGCGAAGACGTACGCGAACAACCTGGACGGCTGGATCCGCGAGGCCCTGGACATCATGAAGTCCAAGGGCATCCCGGGCAGCTACCACGGCCTGCACAAGAACATCATGCGTGAGTCCTCCGGCAACCCCCAGGCCATCAACAACTGGGACATCAACGCGATCAACGGCATCCCGTCGAAGGGCCTGCTGCAGGTCATCCCGCCGACCTTCAACGCGTACCACGTCGCCGGCACCTCGTGGAACATCTACGACCCGGTCGCCAACATCACCGCCGCCGCCAACTACGCGGCCGACAAGTACGGCTCGATCGACAACGTCAACAGCGCGTACTGAGGTCGGCGCGGACCTCTGACGTAACGCGGAAGGGCGGCACCCCCCGAGGGGTGCCGCCCTTCGCGTCGTACGGGCGCGGTTACTTCCGCATGACCTCCGGCTCGTGGCGGCGCAGGAAGCGGGCCACGAGGAAGCCGCAGGCCACACCGAGCGCGATCAGCGCGACCATGTCCAGGCCCCAGGCCGAGGCGGCGTGGTCCCACAGCGGGTCGGTGCTGGTCGGGTCGTCGGTGTTCGGGGCGATGTTGTTGAAGTCCAGCGTGGTGCCGGCCGCGGCCACCGCCCAGCGGGACGGCATCAGGTACGAGAACTCGTTCACGCCGAGCGTGCCGTGCAGGGTGAAGAGGCAGCCGGTGAACACGACCTGGATGATCGCGAACATCACCAGCAGCGGCATGGTCTTCTCTGCGGTCTTCACCAGCGAGGAGATCACCAGACCGAACATCATCGAGGTGAAGCCCAGCGCCATGATCGGCAGGCACAGCTCGAACAGGGTGGAGCTGCCCAGCACGAGCCCCTCGCCGGGGATCTCTCGGCTGGAGAAGCCGATCAGGCCGACCATCAGGCCCTGCAGCACCGTGACGGCGCCGAGCACGACCACCTTGGACATCAGGTACGCCGAGCGGGACAGGCCGGTCGCGCGCTCGCGCTCGTAGATGACCCGTTCCTTGATCAGCTCACGGACGGAGTTCGCGGCACCAGCGAAGCACGCGCCGACGGCCAGGATCAGCAGGACGGTGGTGGCGGTGCCGTTCGGGACGGGCACGCCGGTCTTGGGATTGACCGGGTTCACCAGCAGGCCCTTGTCCGAGTCGATCAGCAGGCTGACCGCGCCGAGCACCGCGGGCAGGATCACCGTCAGCGCCAGGAAGCCCTTGTCCGAGGCGATGACCGCCACGTAGCGCCGGATCAGGGTCAGCAGCTGCGAGCCCCAGCCCTGCGGCTTGGGCGGCCTGATGGCCTGCGGCGGAGGCATGTGTACGGACTGCGGGGCGACGGCGTCGATGTCCGCGGCGTACATCTGGTAGTGCTGCGAGCCCTTCCAGCGGCCGGCCCAGTCGTAGTCCCGGTAGTTCTCGAAGGCGGAGAAGACGTCGGCCCAGCTGTCGTAGCCGAAGAAGTTCAGCGCCTCCTCCGGCGGGCCGAAGTAGGCCACCGCACCGCCCGGCGCCATCACCAGCAGCTTGTCGCACAGTGCCAGCTCGGCCACCGAGTGGGTGACCACGAGGACCGTACGGCCGTCGTCGGCGAGGCCGCGCAGCAGCTGCATGACGTCGCGGTCCATGCCCGGGTCGAGACCGGAGGTCGGCTCGTCCAGGAAGATCAGCGACGGCTTGGTGAGCAGCTCCAGGGCCACCGAGACACGCTTGCGCTGACCGCCGGACAGGGACGTGACCTTCTTGTCCTTGTGGATGTCCAGCTTCAGCTCGCGCAGCACCTCGTCGATGCGGGCGTCGCGCTCCTGCGCCGTGGTGTCGGCCGGGAAGCGCAGCTTGGCCGCGTACTTCAGGGCCTTCTTGACGGTCAGCTCCTTGTGCAGGATGTCGTCCTGCGGGACCAGACCGATGCGCTGGCGCAGCTCGGCGAACTGCTTGTACAGGTTCCGGTTGTCGTAGAGGACCTCGCCCTGGTTGGCGGGCCGGTAGCCGGTGAGCGCCTTGAGCAGGGTCGACTTGCCGGAGCCGGACGGGCCGATGACCGCGATCAGCGACTTCTCCGGGACGCCGAAGGAGACGTCCTTCAGGATCTGCTTGCCGCCGTCGACCGTGACGGTCAGGTGGCGCGCGGAGAAGGAGACCTCACCGGTGTCGACGAACTCCTCGAGGCGGTCGCCGACGATCCGGAAGGTGGAGTGGCCGACGCCGACGATGTCGCTCGGGCCGAGCAGCTGCGAGCCGCCCTTGGCTATCGGCTGACCGTTGACGTAGGTGCCGTTGTGCGAGCCGAGGTCGCGGATCTCGAAGCGGCCGTCGGGCGTGGCGTGGAACTCGGCGTGGTGCCGGGAGACCTGCAGGTCGGAGACGACCAGCTCGTTCTCCAGGGAACGGCCGATACGCATCACGCGGCCGAGCGAGAACTGGTGGAACGTGGTCGGGCTGCGGTCACCGTAGACCGGCGGCGCCCCCGCGCCACCACCGGGCGTCTTCTGCACGAACTGATCGGCGGGACCGGCCTGCTGCTGCGGGAACGCGGGCGCCTGCTGCGGCTGCTCCCAGCCGGGCTGCGGCGCCTGCTGGTGCGCGGGTGCCTGGTGCGGCACCGCCTGCTGCGGCGCGGCCTGCTGCTGGGCCCAGCCGGGCGCGCCGGCGCCCTGGGCAGCCGCGTACGGCGCCGCCGCCTGCGGCTGCCCGCCCGGGCCGCCGACCGGGGCCGCGGTCGCGGACAGGTTCAGCCGCGGTCCGTCGGTCGCGTTGCCGAGGTGCAGCGACGAGCCGGGGCCGATCTCCACCTGCTGGATCCGCCGGCCCTGCACGAACGTGCCGTTGGTGCTGCCGTGGTCGTCGATGACCCAACTGCGGCCGTTGAAGCTGACCGTGGCATGCCGCCAGGAGACCCTGGCGTCATCGAAGACGATGTCACCCTGCGGATCGCGGCCCAGGGTGTAAGGCCTGGACGGATCGAGCGTCCAGGTCCGTCCATTTGTTTCCAGTACGAGTTCCGGCACTCCATGCCCCACTGAGTTGTCCCCCGAGTTACCCCCATCACAGGGAGTCTAGGGATGTCGAACATCGTGGGGAACTATTTCAGGCTCGGCCCTCTGACCGAAACCCGGGCCTTGCCAAGGGCGCCGTCGCACGCTTCAACTCGCCCCGTTGACGGGGTTGAAACCGGGCCGGAGAGTGGTAATCCCCCGCGAGGGGGGACAAGCGCGGCTGCGGTGCCGCGGATCGGGGGGGTCTGCCATGAGCGCTGCCACGGACGTCGGGACCGCACACCACGGAACGAGGTTGCCCTGGACGGACATCGTGGTGTCCGCGATCGCCGCGGTGAGCTGGGCGTTGATCGGGATGGCCGGCACCGCCGCGCTCGGTCTGCACCTGCTGCGGGCCGACGCCTCGGCCTCACTGGGCCCCATGACGGCGGCCGTTGTGGCGCTCGGGGCCGGCGGTTCGGTCGCACCGTCGGGCGATGTGTCCGCCTTCGGACTGAAAGGCGCCGAGGCCCACACCAGCATCGAGATCACGCCACTCGGGGTGAGCCTGGTCGGTGCGCTGCTGTTGTCGTGGTTCTTCCTACGGTCCCTGCGTGCGGCCGGAGTTGTGATCGCGCCCGCCGAACTCCTGGCGCGCGCGGGCACGGTGGTCGTCCTCTTCGTGGCGATGCTGGGCCTGCTGGCGTGGGCGGGGCACGACGTCGTCACCATCGACGGCGGCTCGCTCGGCCTGGACCGGCTGCCCGGCGGGGGCGGCGAGGGTGACGGCGGGCTGGACATCCCCGGCCTCGGGGACGTGGGCGGACTGCTGCCGGACCGGATCGGCGACCTGATCGACGCCAGGGCGGCGGTCGGTTTCACCGTGGACACCTCGGCCACGCTCCTCGGCGGACTCGGCTGGTGCGCGGGCGTCCTGGTGATCGCGCTGCTCGCGGCGCGCCGCGCTCCCCTGCCGCCCGGCTGGGCCGCCGTCCACCGCGTCGTCCGGCCGGCCGCGTCCGCGCTCGTCTCCGTTCTGCTGCTGGCCGTGCTGGCCGGGCTCGCGGCGGCGGCGTACGCGGCCACGGGCGACGACCATCCGAAGCGGATCGCCGGCGCGGCCCTGCTCGGCGCGCCCAACGGGGTCTGGCTCGGCCTTCCGCTCGGTCTGTTCGTCCCGTGGGACGGCCGGGCCACCGGCGTCCTCGGCACGCTGCTGCCCCATCCACTGGACCGGCTCCTCAGCGCGCCCTCCGACCGACCCGTGACGCTGGGCCGGCTGGCCGAGCTGGACGGGCGGGTGTGGCTGCTGACGGTGGCGGCCGCGCTGGCGATGCTGCTGGCAGGGGTGCTGACGGCAGTACGGACGCCGGTGGCACGAGCCTCGGAGCCGGGCCGGCTCCCCGTGGTGCGGCCTGCCGACGGCGCCCTGGGCCTGGCCGGGCGGTGCGCACTGCGGCTCGGGATCACCACCGCGCTCGCCCTGCCCCTGCTCGCCTGGCTGACGGACGTGTCCGTGAACGCCTCCCTGTCCGTCCTCGGCTTCGACGCCTTCGGCGCGGGCGTCGACCTGCACGGTCACCTGGTCATGGCCCTGCTCCTGGGGGCGGTCTGGGGTGCGGCGGCGGGAGCCGCGGGAGCACTGGCGGCCCGGGCGACCGGGGTGGCGGGGACCCGGGCGGCGCGGGCCGCCCGAGACGCGGCCCACAGCAGCCCGGATCCAGGGACCGGCTGGGCGGACGGCCCCGGGTACGGCGCGCGGGACGAGGGCGGGTACGGCGCGCGGGACGAGGGCGGCGCGGCGTCCGGGAGCGGTGATGCGGGCACCGGGTACGGCGACGGAAGCTCCGGGTACGGCGACGGCGGGCACGGTCGGAGCGTCGGGGGCCCCGGTCCCGGCGGCGGAGCCGGGCCGTACGCGCCGGGTCGGCCCTACCGGCCGCCGAACCCCGACACCAATCCCTATCTCCAGGTGCCGGAGCGGCCGCGGGACGCGCCGCCGCCGGCCGCCGGGGACGACGTGTACGGTGCCCCGACCATCGCCCGGCCACTCGACCCGGCTCCCCCGCAACCGCGCAACCGCCCCGCCCCGCCCTCGGGTGACCACCCGCCGCGGCCGCACGGCTCCGAGTGGCCGCCGCCCCCTCCACCGCCTCCACCGCCGCGGCCGGGAAAGCCGGGGCAAGGCGGGTGAAGCCGGCGCGGGCCCGGGGGCGGGGCGAGGGGGGCGGTCTCCTGCGCCTGCTCTCCTCGGCGTCCCGTGGGACAGTCGTGGTGGAGCCGGGTGTGCGCGTGGGTGGGCGCGCCGCCTCCCGGCGGCAAGATTCCCGACACCCGCCCGCCATCCATTGTTCCGTGTCCGTCAGGCGGACCTCGGCGGCGCGAGGCACTGGGTGCCGGATACGGTGGTGACACCATGAGCGCTTCGCAGACCTCCGCTTCGCAGACCCCCGAGGTCCCCACTCTCCTCGTCAAGATCTTCGGCAAGGACAGGCCGGGCATCACGGCGGGCCTCTTCGACACCCTGGCCGCCTACCTCGTCGACGTGGTCGACATCGAGCAGGTCGTCACCCGGGGCCGCCTGGTGCTGTGCGTGCTGGTCACCCAGCCGCCGGCCGGTCTCGAGGGCGACCTGCGGTCCACCGTGCACAGCTGGGCCGAGTCGGTGAAGATGCAGGCGGAGATCATCTCCGGGCACGGCGACAACCGGCCGCGCGGCCTCGGCCGGTCCCTGGTGACCGTTCTCGGTCATCCGCTCACCGCCGAGTCGACGGCTGCCATCGCCGCGCGCATCGCGAAGGCCGGCGGCAATATCGACCGTATCTTCCGGCTCGCGAAGTACCCGGTGACCGCGGTGGAGTTCGCCGTCTCCGGCGTGGAGACCGAGCCGCTGCGCACGGCCCTGGCCTCGGACGCGGCGGCACTGGGTGTCGACATCGCGGTCGTCTCGGCCGGCCTGCACCGGCGCGCCCAGCGGCTGGTGGTCATGGACGTGGACTCCACGCTCATCCAGGACGAGGTCATCGAGCTGTTCGCCGCGCACGCCGGCTGCGAGGACGAGGTCGCCGAGGTGACGGCGGCGGCGATGCGCGGGGAGCTGGACTTCGAGCAGTCGCTGCACGCCCGCGTGGCCCTGCTGAAGGGGCTGGACGCCTCGGTGGTGGAGAAGGTCCGCAGCGAGGTCCGGCTGACCCCCGGCGCTCGCACCCTGATCCGCACCCTGAAGCGGCTCGGCTACCAGGTGGGGGTCGTCTCCGGCGGCTTCACCCAGGTCACGGACGACCTGAAGGAGCGCCTGGGGCTCGACTTCGCCCAGGCCAACACGCTGGAGATCGTCGACGGCAAGCTGACCGGCCGGGTCACCGGGGAGATCGTGGACCGCGCGGGCAAGGCGCGGCTGCTGCGCCGGTTCGCCGCGGAGGCCGGGGTACCGCTGTCGCAGACGGTGGCCATCGGCGACGGTGCCAACGACCTGGACATGCTGAACGCGGCCGGTCTGGGCGTCGCCTTCAACGCCAAGCCGGTGGTCCGCGAGGCGGCCCACACGGCGGTGAACTTCCCCTTCCTCGACACGGTCCTGTACCTCCTCGGCGTCACCCGCGAAGAGGTCGAGGCGGCCGACACGCACGACGAGGGCTGAGCCGCTGCGGACGCCGCGCACGGCGAGGGCCCGGCACCGCGGCGGTGGCGGGCCCCGCTGCCGTGGGTGCCGTCACTCGGAGGGCGCCCAGTAGTCCGTGAGTGTGGCCACGCCCGGTTCCAGGCCCTTCCAGGGACCTTCGAAGGACAGCAGGGCGAACCCGGCGGCGGGGAAGCCGCGGCGGTCCATCCGCTCACGGGCGTCGCCCTCGGACTGGCCGGCCAGGATGTCGGCCAGGCCGTGCACGCCCGGGTTGTGGCCGATCAGGATCACGTTCCGCACGTCGTCCGGGGTCTCGTTGAGCACGGCGATCAGCTCGCCGGGCGAGGCATCGTAGATCCGCTCCTCGTAGAGGGTTTTCGGCCGGTGCGCCAGTTCATGGACGGCGAGCTTCCAGGTCTCGCGGGTCCGGACGGCGGTGGAGCACAGGGCCTGGTCGAAGGGGATGCCGGTGTCGGCCAGCTTGCGTCCGGCGACTGCGGCGTCCTTGCGACCCCGCTCGGCGAGCGGGCGCTCATGGTCGGACACCTGGGGCCAGTCGGCTTTCGCATGCCGGAAGAGGACGATCCTGCGGGGTTCTGCGGCGCTCATGGGACCCAGCTTCGCATGAAACAGGCCATGCGGCGCAGGGAGTTGACATGCGGATTCACCGCGTGAAGGGGCTCCGTCTCAGCGCGCGAGGAGCTGCTGGGCGCGCTCGAAGAGATGGGTGATCGCCGGGTCGCCGCTCGCCGCGTGGGCGTCCGACGGGTTCAGTATCAGCGAGAGCAGCGCGATGAACGCGAGCGCGGGCAGGGCGAGGGCCCACCAGGGCAGCCGGATGTCGACGCCGCCCGTGGTCGCCGGGTGGGGCCGGGAGTGGGTGCGGGCCGGCATGGTCGCCTCCGTGGGTCTTCGAGCGGGTCCGTGACCGCCTGACGCGGGCACATCTCGAAGCTACGGATCGGGGGGTCGCCAACCCATCCGGAAGTCCACCCAGTTGACCCTGACCCTGACCCCCTAGGGGATGGGGGGGCTAGCTCCACCATCCGGCTGCGGGGGCGGGTGTCACGGGGACGCGATGGTCGCGATGATCGCGATGACGACGAAGATGGCGAAGAACGAGCCGAAGACGAGCAGCATCTTCTTCTGGCCGTTCTTCGGGTTCGGGTCGAGCACAGGCTGCATGCGCCCAGTCTCGCACCCTTCGTCCGGAGCGCTCCGCCGGGGTGGGCGGTCAGCGCGCGGCCGCCTCGTCCTCCACCGTGCGGTCGCGGCCCGCCAGGAAGCCGACCGCGATCTGCGGCACCATCAGGCCCGCCATCAGGGCGATCGGCAGCCCCCAGCCGCCGCTCTGCTGGTAGAGCACTCCGACCAGCAGCGGGCCGGGGATGGAGAGCAGGTAGCCGGCGCTCTGCGCGAAGGCGGACAGCTGGGCCACGCCAGGGCCCGTGCGGGCCCGCATGCCGACCATCGTCAGCGCGAGCGGGAAGGCGCAGTTGGAGACGCCCAGCAGCAGCGCCCAGGCCCAGGCGCCGCCGGCCGGCGCGAAGTACAGGCCGGCGTATCCGGCGAGGCCGCAGACGCCCAGCACCAGGGCGATCGGCCCCTGATGGGGCAGCCGGGTGGCGACCCGGGGGATGACGAAGGCCAGCGGCACGCCCATCACCATGGTGACGGCGAGCAGGAGGCCCGCGGTGCCCGCCGGCACTCCGGCGTCCCTGAAGATCTGCGGCATCCAGCCCATCGTGATGTAGGCGGCGGTGGCCTGGAGGCCGAAGAAGACGGCGAGCGCCCACGCGGTGCGGCTCCGGGTGACGCGCAGCGGAGCCTGTTGTTCCGCCGTACCGTGCCCCTGCTCCCGCTGCTGCGCGGGCGCTGCGTCACGGTCGCGTACGAGCGGCAGCCACGGCAGGACGGCGGCCGCGGCGATGGTCGCCCAGACGGCGAGGCCGGACCGCCAGCTGCCGCCGAACGCGTCGGTCAGCGGGACGGTCACCGCGGCGGCGAGGGAGGTACCGAGGGCGAGGGCCATCGAGTACAGGCCCGTCATGGAGCCGACCCGGTCGGGGAACCAGCGCTTGACGATGACCGGCATCAGGACGTTGCTGACGGCGATGCCCATCAGGGCGAGCGCGCTGGCGGCCAGGAATCCTGCCGTACCGCCCACGTACGGGCGTATCAGCAGGCCCGCGGCGATGGCGGCCATGCCGGCGCACACCACGGCGGCCGGTCCGAACCGGCGGGCCAGGCGCGGCGCGGTGACACCGAAGACCGCGAAGCACAGCGGGGGCACGGAGGTGAGCAGGCCGGCCACACTGCCGCTCATGCCGAGCCCGTCGCGGACCTCCTCCAGCAGCGCGCCGAGGCTGGTGATGGCCGGGCGGAGGTTCAGCGCGGACAGCATGATGCCGACGACGACCAGCCGGGTCGCCCACGCGCGTGTGCGGCCCGCGCCGCGGGTCGTCTCGGGTGTGCTCGCTTCGGCGGCCGTACCGCGTCCGGTCGGTGACATCGCCGTACGGGTCTCCACTGTCCGGGTTTCCTCACTAGCCATGGCACCCATCATAGAATCATGGGATGATTGGTTGTCCATTCCCCGGCCGGTCCAGGCCGGGCCCGTCGTGCGAAGGTGGGCCATGCCCCTGAGCCACCCGCGCCGTTCGGCGCTGTCCGAGCAGGTCATCGCCGAACTGCGGAACCAGATCGCGTCCGGCGAGTGGCCGGTGGGCTCACGCATTCCGACCGAGCCGGAGCTGGTCGAGCAGCTCGGTGTCGCGCGCAACACCGTGCGCGAGGCGGTCCGCGCGCTCGCGCACAACGGTCTGCTGGACATCCGCCAGGGCTCCGGCACCTATGTCGTCGCCACGAGCGAACTGGCCGGCGTGATGCACCGCCGCTTCGCCGACGCCGACCCGCGGCACATCGCCGAGCTGCGCTCCACGCTGGAGTCGGCGGCGGCGAAGCTGGCCGCCGAACGGCGTACCGAACGGGACCTCAAACAACTGGACGCGCTGCTGGCCCGGCGCGAGGAGGCCTGGGAGACGGGCGAGGCGGAGGCCTTCGTGACGGCCGACGCGACCTTCCACCTGGCCGTCGTGGCCGCCTCCCACAACGGCGTCATGACGGCGATGTACGCCGACCTGGGCGAGGTGCTGCGGGACTGGCTGCGCGCGGACGTGGGCGCGGAGCTGACACCGGAGACGCACATGGACCACACACGGCTGGTGGACGCGATCCGCGCCGGGGACGCGGTGGCGGCAGCGGCGGAGGCCGCGAGCTATCCGTTCCTGTGCCGGCCGGACAGGTTCAGCGCGCCCTCTGGTGACTGACCCAGACCGACGCGACGTCCTTCCAGCACCGGCCGGTGAGCCGTACGGTCATGGCGGGCCCGGCGTCCGCCGGAGCGCTGTCGGTGTCGATGTCCCACCAGCGGGCGCACTCGATGTGCAGCCGGACGCGGTCGGTGTCGACATAGGGATTGTGGCAGTAGGCCACCACCTGGGAGCCGCGGACGGACGTGCGGCAGGCGGCGCCGAACAGGCTCGGCGCGGGCGGCTTTCCGTCACCCCCGCGCGCGTGCGACATCGCGTCGTACGGCAGTGAGAGCACGAGGGCCACGGCCACGGTCACCGGGGCCAGGCTGCGGGACAGGCGCACAAGGGGACCTCCTCGGCCGGGCTGCGGAGGGAAATCGCGAGGTGCCGCGTAATCCAGGGTGCGCGGTCGGCTCCTCGCCCTGCCCGATCGGGTACGCCGAACGAGTGACGCCCCGCTCCCGCGCACTGCGGGGAACGGGGCGTCGAGGTAAGACGCGGGTCACGCGCCGATGGCGTGCAGACCACCGTCGACGTGGACGATCTCGCCCGTGGTCTTCGGGAACCAGTCGCTCAGCAGGGCGACGACACCCTTGCCGGCCGGCTCCGGGTCCTTCAGGTCCCACTCCAGCGGGGAACGGGTGTCCCAGACCGAGGCCAGCTCGCTGAAGCCCGGGATGGACTTGGCGGCCATGGAGCCGATCGGGCCCGCCGAGATGAGGTTGCAGCGGATGTTCTGCTTGCCCAGGTCGCGCGCCATGTAGCGGTTGGTGGCCTCCAGGGCGGCCTTGGCCGGGCCCATCCAGTCGTACTGCGGCCAGGCGTACTGGGCGTCGAAGGTGAGGCCGACGACCGAGCCGCCGTTCTGCATCAGCGGCAGGCAGGCCATGGTCAGCGACTTCAGGGAGAACGCCGAGACGTGCATGGCGGTCGCGACCGACTCGAACGGCGTGTTGAGGAAGTTGCCGCCGAGCGCGTCCTGCGGGGCGAAGCCGATGGAGTGGACGATGCCGTCGAGGCCGCCCAGCTCCTCACCGACGACGTCGGCCAGACGCGCGAGGTGCTCCTCGTTCGTCACGTCCAGCTCGATGACCTTGGTCGGCTTCGGCAGCTTCTTGGCGATGCGCTCGGTCAGCGTGGGCCGCGGGAAGGCGGTCAGGATGATCTCGGCGCCCTGCTCCTGGGCGAGCTTGGCGACGTGGAAGGCGATGGAGGACTCCATCAGCACACCCGTGATCAGGATGCGCTTGCCCTCGAGGATTCCGCTCATGGTGATCAGTGACCCATTCCCAGTCCGCCGTCAACGGGGATGACGGCTCCAGTGATGTACGAGGCGTCGTCCGAGGCGAGGAACCGCACCGTCGCGGCGATCTCCTCCGGCTGCGCGTAACGGCCGAGCGGCACCTGGGACACGATGTTCTGGCGCTGCTCGTCGGTGAGCGCCTTGGTCATGTCGGTGTCGACGAAGCCGGGCGCGACGACGTTGAAGGTGAGGTTGCGCGAGCCCAGCTCACGGGCGAGGGAGCGCGCGAAGCCGACCAGGGCGGCCTTGGAGGCGGCGTAGTTCGCCTGCCCCGCCGAGCCGAGCAGGCCGACCACGGACGAGATCAGGACGACGCGGCCCTTCTTGGCGCGGAGCATGCCGCGGTTGGCGCGCTTGACGACGCGGAAGGTGCCGGTGAGGTTGGTGTCGATGACCGAGGTGAAGTCCTCCTCGGACATGCGCATCAGGAGCTGGTCCCTGGTGACGCCCGCGTTGGCGATCAGGACCTCGACCGGACCGTGCTGGTCCTCGATCTCCTTGTAGGCCTGCTCCACCTGCTCCGGGTCGGTGATGTCGCACTTGACGGCGAGGAAGCCGGCCGGCGGCTCACCCGAGCGGTACGTGATCGCGACCTTGTCGCCGGCGTCGGCGAATGCGCGGGCGATGGCGAGGCCGATGCCCCGGTTGCCTCCGGTGACGAGAACCGAGCGGCTCAACGGATCACCCTTTCGATAGCGGTCTGATGCGGTCGGACAACCCGCCCGAACACCTGGATGGCAGGCGGCTTCATCGAAAACCTATCGGTAGCGCCCCTGCCGTGGGCAATCGGGCACCGACAGTGGCTCGGGGGTGTCACTGTCGGATCCCTACAGAACGGCCCCCTCCGGGGAGCCAAAGGTGTGGTCCGCCGGGCCGGTCCCGCGACATGATCGGAGCCGACAGGCCACGACAGCAGGGAGACCTCGGTGCCTCATTCCATCGACGAAGCCTTCACGGCGCTTCCCCTACGGGCCCTCGCGGACGCCGCGCTCGCACGCGCGCGTGCGCTGGGGGCCGAGCACGCGGACTTCCGGTTCGAGCGGGTGCGCAGCGCGTCCTGGCGGCTGCGTGACGCCAAGCCGGCCGGGTCGTCGGACACCACCGACCTCGGGTACGCGGTCCGGGTCGTGCACGGCGGTACGTGGGGCTTCGCGTCCGGGGTCGACCTGACCATGGACGCCGCCGCGCGGGTCGCCTCGCAGGCGGTGGCGATGGCCAAGCTCTCGGCCCAGGTCATCAGCGCGGCGGGCTCCGAGGAGCGGGTGGAGCTGGCCGACGAGCCGGTGCACGCGGACCGTACGTGGATCTCGTCGTACGAGATCGACCCGTTCTCGGTGCCGGACGAGGAGAAGGCCGCGCTGCTGGCGCAGTGGAGCGAGCGGCTGCTGGCCGCGAACGGCGTCAACCACGTCGACGCCTCGCTGCTCACCGTCCACGAGAACAAGTTCTACGCGGACACCGCCGGTACCGTGACGACCCAGCAGCGGGTGCGGCTGCATCCGCAGCTGACGGCCGTGTCCGTGGACGAGTCGAGCGGCGAGTTCGACTCCATGCGGACCATCGCCCCGCCGGTCGGGCGCGGCTGGGAGTACCTGACCGGGACCGGCTGGGACTGGGACGCCGAGCTGGAGCGGATCCCGGAGCTGCTCGCCGAGAAGATGCGGGCGCCGAGCGTGGAGCCGGGCCTGTACGACCTGGTGGTCGACCCGTCCAACCTGTGGCTGACCATCCACGAGTCCATCGGGCACGCCACCGAGCTGGACCGCGCCCTCGGCTACGAGGCCGCCTACGCCGGCACCTCCTTCGCCACCTTCGACCAGCTCGGCAAGCTGAAGTACGGCTCCGAGCTGATGAACGTCACGGGCGACCGCACCGCCGAGCACGGGCTCGCGACGATCGGCTACGACGACGAGGGCGTCGAGGGGCAGTCCTGGGACCTGGTGAAGGACGGCACGCTGGTGGGCTACCAGCTGGACCGGCGGATCGCCCGGCTGACCGGCTTCGACCGGTCCAACGGGTGCGCGTACGCCGACTCCCCCGCCCATGTGCCCGTGCAGCGCATGGCCAATGTGTCCCTGCTCCCGGACCCGGCCGGGCTGTCCACCGACGACCTGATCGGGGGCGTCGACCGGGGCATCTACGTCGTCGGCGACCGGTCCTGGTCGATCGACATGCAGCGGTACAACTTCCAGTTCACCGGCCAGCGCTTCTTCAAGATCGAGAACGGGCGGATCACCGGGCAGCTGAAGGACGTCGCCTACCAGGCCACGACCACCGACTTCTGGGGGTCGATGGCAGCGGTCGGCGGCCCGCAGACCTACGTTCTCGGCGGTGCCTTCAACTGCGGCAAGGCCCAGCCGGGACAGGTGGCCGCGGTGTCCCACGGCTGCCCCTCCGCCCTCTTCAAGAGCGTCAACATCCTCAACACGACCCAGGAGGCCGGCCGATGACCGCCCGCACCAACAAGCCGCACGAGGTCGTCGAGCAGGCCCTGGCGTTGTCCCGGGCCGACGGTTGTGTCGTGATCGCCGACGAGCACTCGACCGCCAACCTGCGCTGGGCCGGCAACGCCCTCACCACGAACGGGGTGACGCGCGGCCGTACGCTCACCGTGATCGCGACGGTGGACGGCAAGGAGGGCACCGCCTCCGGTGTCGTCTCCCGGTCGGCGGTCACCGCGGAGGAGCTGGAGCCGCTGGTGCGGGCCGCGGAGGCCGCCGCGCGCGGAGCCGGACCCGCCGAGGACGCGCAGCCCCTGGTCGGCGGGGTGCCGGAGTCCCCGGACTTCACGGACGCGCCCGCCGAGACCTCCTCCGCCGTGTTCGCCGACTTCGCCCCGGCGCTCGGCGAGGCCTTCGCACGCGCGCGTGCGGGCGGCCGGGAGCTGTACGGCTTCGCCAACCACGAGCTGGTCTCGACGTACGTGGGCACGTCCACCGGGCTGCGCCTCCGGCACGACCAGCCCACCGGCACGCTGGAGCTGAACGCCAAGTCCCCGGACCGCACGCGCTCGGCGTGGGCCGGCCGGTCCACGCGGGACTTCAAGGACGTCGACCCGGGCGCGCTCGACGCCGAGCTGGCCGTGCGGCTCGGCTGGGCCGAGCGGCGCGTGGAACTGCCCGCGGGCCGCTACGAGACGCTGCTGCCGCCGACCGCGGTCGCGGACCTGCTGATCTACCAGCTGTGGTCGGCCTCGGGCCGGGACGCGGCCGAGGGGCGGACGGTGTTCTCCAAGCCGGGCGGCGGCACGCGCATCGGCGAGAAGCTCTCCGAGCTGCCGCTCACCCTGCGCAGCGACCCGAACGAGCCGGGCCTGGAGTGCCCGCCCTTCGTGGTCGCCCACTCCTCCGGCGGCGATCAGTCGGTGTTCGACAACGGGCTGCCGACGCGGTCCACCGAGTGGGTCTCCGGGGGTGTGCTCAGGCACCTGACGACCACCCGGCACAGCGCGGGCCTGACCGGGCTGCCGGTCGCCCCCGTGCTCGGCAACCTGATCCTGGACGGCGGTGATGACCGCTCCCTGGAGGAGATGGTCGCGAGCACCGAGCGAGGGCTGCTGCTGACCTGCCTGTGGTACATCCGTGAGGTCGACCCGGCGACGCTGCTGCTCACCGGCCTGACGAGGGACGGGGTCTACCTCGTGGAGAACGGCGAGGTGACCGGGCAGGTGAACAATTTCCGGTTCAACGAGTCGCCGGTGAACCTGCTGGGCCGGGCCACGGAGGCCGGCCGCACGGAGAAGACGCTGCCGCGCGAGTGGAGCGACTGGTTCACCCGGGCCGCGATGCCCGCGCTGCGCATCCCGGATTTCAACATGAGTTCTGTCAGCCAGGGCGTATAACCTCGTAGTCGGCTGTCACCCGACCGCCCGAAGATCATCGAGGAGACACGAGAACCGTGACGGACATCGTCGACGAGCTGAAGTGGCGTGGGCTCATCGCCCTCTCCACGGACGAGGACGCACTGCGCAAGGCGTTCGCGGACGGCCCCGTCACGTTCTATTGCGGCTTCGACCCGACCGCGCCCAGTCTGCACCTCGGCAACCTCGTGCAGATCCTGACCATGCGCCGGATCCAGCAGGCGGGCAACCGCCCGCTGGGCCTGGTCGGCGGCGCCACGGGGCTGATCGGCGACCCGAAGCCGACCGCGGAGCGCACGCTGAACTCCCCCGAGGTCGTCGCCGGCTGGGTCGAGCGGCTGCGCGCGCAGATCGAGCCGCTGCTCGACTTCGAGGGGCCGAACGCGGCGATCATGGTCAACAACCTGGACTGGACCCAGGGCATGTCGGCCATCGAGTTCCTGCGGGACATCGGCAAGCACTTCCGGGTCAACAAGATGATCGCCAAGGAGGCCGTCTCCCGGCGTCTCAACTCCGACGCGGGCATCAGCTACACCGAGTTCAGCTACCAGATCCTGCAAGGCATGGACTTCCTGGAGCTGTACCGGCGCCACGGCTGCACGCTGCAGACCGGCGGCAGCGACCAGTGGGGCAACCTCACGTCGGGCACGGACCTGATCCACCGGGTCGAGCCGGACGCCGTGGTGCACGCGCTGGGCACGCCGCTGATCACCAAGGCGGACGGGACCAAGTTCGGCAAGACCGAGTCCGGCACGGTCTGGCTCGACCCCGAGATGACCACGCCGTACGCGTTCTACCAGTTCTGGGTCAACGCGGACGACCGGGACGTCTCCAAGTTCCTGCGCATCTTCAGCTTCCGGTCCCGTGAGGAGATCGAGGAGCTGGAGCGGCAGACCGAGGAGCGCCCGCAGGCCCGGGCCGCGCAGCGCGCGCTCGCCGAGGAGCTGACGACGCTGGTGCACGGCGCCGCCCAGACGGAGGCGGTGATCGCCGCGTCCAAGGCGCTGTTCGGCCAGGGCGAGCTGGCGGAGCTGGACGAGCGGACGCTGGCCGCGGCGCTGTCCGAGCTGCCGCACATCCAGGTCGCCGAGCTGGGCCTGGTCACCGACCTGTTCGCCGAGGTCGGCCTGGTGGCCAGCAAGTCCGCCGCGCGGCGGACGGTCAAGGAGGGCGGGGCCTACGTGAACAACGTGAAGGTGGCCGCCGAGGACGCCGTCGCCGCGGCGGAGGACCTGATCCACGGGCGCTGGCTGGTGCTGCGTCGAGGGAAGAGGAACCTCGCCGCGGTGGAGGTCGTTTCCGCCTAGCGCCCTGAGGGCGCGGGTGATCTGACGTGCGCCCGCGGGGGCGTGGGTGATCCGCGGCTGCGGCCGTCTCCCGGTCGCTCGCGCCCCCTCGGTTCTCTCTAGGCGCCGACCCGCTGCTGCTTCCTCTTGCCCAGCGTCGCCATGTAGAGGGCGTCCACGGCTGCGACGATGATGATCGCGGCCACGAGCTGGAAGAGGTGCCGGCTCCAGTCGATGCCGGGGGTCGCCTCGACGCCGACGGCGCGGGCGACGGCGTTGCCCACGATGGCGCCGAGGATGCCGCAGATGGTGGTCAGCCACAGGGGGCTGTGCTGCTTGCCCGGGATGATCGCTTTGGCGATCAGGCCCAGCACGAATCCCACGATGATCGCCCACAACCAGCCCATGGCTGCCTCCTCGTACAGCTCGACGTGAGCATTACGGCCAGTGTGGGTCGGCCCGCCGTAGGGCGCATGTCGGGTTCCCCCGTGCGCGGCAGGCAGAAGGCGTTGCCCCTGGCAGCGACGGGCGACCCGGTCTCGTGGGCGGCGGGGGCGCGGCGTAACGTGGAGGTGTCCCGGCCCGGTTCCCCGCCGGGCATGGACGACGGTACGGGCCGGGGGAGAGTCCGATGCGGGCGGATGGTGGACTGTGATGCGGAAACAGCACGGCGGCGTCCAGGTGTTTCGGATCACCGGTGCCCGGACGGGACTCGCGGAGGACGTACGGGGTCGGCAGCGGCGGTACGTCATCTCGATGTCGGTCCGCACCGTGTCGGTGATTCTCGCGGCCACGCTCTGGAACGTCGAACGGCACGTCGCGATCGTGGCGCTGGTGGCCGGTGCGCTCCTGCCCTACGTCGCCGTGGTGATCGCGAACGCGGGCCGGGAGCGGCCGCCGTCCCTGCCTTCCACGTTCGTCACCACGCCGATGCGCCCGATGATCACGCCGTCGCGAGCCGACGAGGGACCGGCGGCGCCCACGGCGGAAGACGCGCCGCCGAATCCGGCGGCCGGAGTGCGCGGTGAGCCGCCCCGCCCGGCATGACCGGGATGCTCAAGAAAAGCTCAGATCAATCGTGCAGTTCCAGTGCCGGGCGACGGGTTACCCGTGACATACTGCGTACGCGCTCCGCATCCCCCGTCGGAGCGACGGACCGACGCCGGGCAGCTCCCCCCGTGGCTGCTCGGCGTCGCCTTGTTTACGGGGCTTTGTGAGACGGAGCCAGTGACCAGCCTGTGAGTGAGACGCCTGTCTGTTCGGCCAAGGGGTGCCGCGTCGATGCCGTGTGGGTGCTGGCGTGGAACAACCCGAAGATCCATACGCCGGAGCGGCGCAAGACGTGGCTGGCCTGCGAGGAACACCGCGAACACCTGGCGCAGTTCCTCGGGGTGCGCGGGTTCCTGAAGGATGTCGTGCTGCTCGCGGAGTGGGAGAAAGGGAGCGACTGAGGTCGTCTCCCCGCCTCCCTGAGCGGGTCGGTCAACCGCCGATCGCGGACATGGGCCGGTCCGGCTGGACGAACGAGGGGTCGTCCAGGCCCGCTCCGGCCTTCTTGCCCCACATCGCCAGCTTCCAGATCCGGGCGATCTCCTCGTCGGGGGCGCCGGAGCGCAGGGCGGCGCGCAGATCGGTCTCCTCGGTGGCGAACAGGCAGGTCCGTATCTGGCCGTCGGCGGTCAGGCGGGTGCGGTCGCAGGCCGCGCAGAACGGGCGGGTGACCGAGGCGATCACGCCGACCCGGTGCGGGCCGCCGTCGACCAGCCAGCGCTCCGCCGGTGCCGAGCCGCGCTCGTCCGCGCCCTCGGGGGTGAGGTCGAAGCGGGTGCGCAGGGAGGTGAGGATGTCCCCTGCGGTGACCATGCCCTCGCGCTTCCAGCCGTGCTGGGCGTCCAGGGGCATCTGCTCGATGAACCGCAGTTCGTAGTCGTGTTCGACGGCCCAGGCCAGCAGGTCGGGGGCCTCGTCGTCGTTCAGGCCCGGCATCAGGACCGAGTTGACCTTGACCGGGGTGAGGCCCGCGTCGCGGGCGGCCTGCAGGCCTTCGAGGACGTCCTTGTGGCGGTCCCGGCGGGTGAGGGTCTTGAAGACGTCCGGGCGGAGGGTGTCCAGGGAGACGTTGACCCGGTCCAGGCCCGCCGCCTTGAGGGCGGTCGCGGTGCGCTTGAGGCCGATGCCGTTGGTGGTGAGGGACATCTGGGGGCGCGGGTCGAGGGCCGCGACGCGTTCGACGATGCCGGGCAGGCCCGGGCGCAGCAGGGGCTCGCCGCCGGTGAAGCGGACCTCATCGATGCCGAGCGTGCGGACCGCGATGTCGATGAGGCGGACGATCTCGTCGTCGGTGAGCAGGTCGGGCTTGGCCAGCCACTGCAGGCCCTCCTCGGGCATGCAGTAGGTACAGCGCAGATTGCACCGGTCGGTCAGCGAGACCCTCAGGTCGGTGGCCACCCGGCCGTAGGTGTCGATGAGCACGTGGGCCCCCTCCCTCTCCCGATCACTCATATTCGGTCACGCGTGAGTCATCCGTCACCTGCGAGCCTACGTGACACCGCTGACATCGACAGCGGCCCGATCCCACGAGGTACGACGCGGCCGCGTCGTAGGACCGTACAGTCCTCGTCGACGCGGCCGTCCGTACGAAGGCTCAGTGCGCTCCGGTGCCGGTCAGGGACCGCACCTCCAGTTCGGCGTACTTGCCGGTGTCCGGGACCTCCTTGGACAGCAGGGTGCCCACGGCGCCCAGCAGGAAGCCGACCGGGATGGAGATGATCCCGGGGTTCTCCAGCGGGAACCAGTGGAAGTCGACGTCGGGGAACATCGAGGTCGGCTTGCCGGACACGACCGGTGAGAACAGGACCAGGCCGACCGCGGTGACCAGGCCGCCGTAGATCGACCACAGGGCGCCCGCGGTGGTGAACCGCTTCCAGAACAGGCTGTACAGGATGGTCGGCAGGTTGGCGGAGGCCGCGACGGCGAAGGCCAGGGCGACCAGGCCGGCCACGTTGAGGTCGCGGGCGAGGGCGCCGAGGACGATCGAGACCGCGCCGATGCCGACGGTGGCCCAGCGGGCGGCGCCGATCTCCTGCTTCTCGGTGGCCTGCCCCTTCCTGATGACGTTGGCGTAGATGTCGTGGGCGAAGGAGGAGGACGAGGCCAGGGTGAGGCCGGCGACGACCGCGAGGATGGTGGCGAAGGCGACCGCCGAGATGGTGGCCAGCAGGACGGCGCCCCAGTTGGAGTCCACTCCCCCGAGGTGGAGGGCGAGGAGGGGGGCCGCGGTGTTGCCCGCCTTGTTGGAGGCGATGATCTCGTCCGGCTTGATCAGCGCGGCGGCGCCGAAGCCGAGGGCGAGGGTCATCAGGTAGAACGCGCCGATCAGGCCGATCGCCCAGATCACGGACTTGCGGGCGGCCTTGGCCGTGGGGACGGTGTAGAAGCGGATCAGGATGTGCGGCAGGCCCGCGGTGCCGAGGACCAGGGCGATGCCCAGCGAGATGAAGTCCAGCTTGGTGGTGCCGGTCGCGCCGTACTTCAGGCCGGGCTCCAGGAACGCCGAGCCCTTGCCGCTGTTGTCGGCGGCCTCGCCCAGCAGGTCCGAGATGTTGAAGTCGAACTTGAGCAGGACCAGGAAGGTCAGCAGCAGGGCGCCGACGATCAGCAGCACCGCCTTGACCATCTGGACCCAGGTGGTGCCCTTCATGCCGCCGATGGTGACGTACACGATCATCAGGACGCCGACCAGGGCGACGATGCCGATCTTGCCGCCGTCGCTGGTGATGCCCAGCAGGAGCGAGACGAGGACGCCGGCGCCTGCCATCTGGGCCAGCAGGTAGAAGATCGAGACGACGATCGTGGAGGTGCCGGCGGCCGTGCGGACGGGACGCTGGCGCATCCGGTAGGCCAGCACGTCGCCCATCGTGTAGCGGCCGGAGTTGCGCAGCGGCTCGGCGACCAGGAGCAGGGCGACCAGCCAGGCGACCAGGAAGCCGATGGAGTACAGGAAGCCGTCGTAGCCGAAGAGGGCGATGGCGCCGGCGATTCCGAGGAAGGACGCGGCGGACATGTAGTCGCCGGAGACGGCGAGGCCGTTCTGGAAGCCGGTGAACTGCCGTCCGCCGGCGTAGAAGTCGGCGGCGTCCTTGGTCTGCCGACCCGCCCAGACGGTGATGACGAGGGTCGCGGCGACGAACACCGCGAACAGCGTGATGATCAGCGTGCGGTGCTCGCTCGCCTCGCCTGCGGCCAGCAGGGTGTGCTGTGCGGGGCTCATGCTCCGCCCTCCATCCGGGACTTGATGGCCTTCGCCTTGGGGTCGAGCTTGGCGGCGGCGTGCCGCGCGTACCACCAGGCGATGAGGAACGTGGTGAGGAACTGGGCGAGGCCCAGGACGAGGGCGACGTTGATGTTGCCGGCCACCTTGGTGCCCATGAAGCCGCCCGCGTAGTTGGACAGCAGGACGTACAGCAGGTACCAGGCGATGAAGGCGATGGTCAGCGGAAAGGCGAAGGAGCGGTGGGCATGGCGCAGTTCACCGAACTCCGCGCTCTGCTGCACCTCGGTGAACTCCTCGGTGGAGGGAAGGGAAGCTTGGGGTTTCGCGGGTGGCGGTGTCTCGGTAGCCACGGGCTCTCCTCGCGTCGCGGACAGGCGCTGTCCGGCCTCACAGGACGGGGACACGTTACCGGCAGTCGCAACCCGACTCCGTTGCGTGATACCGGCGGGGGGCCGCGATCCTGACGGGCCCTCCGTCCACGGTCACGGCGCCGCGCGGGGAGCGGTTCAAGTCCGTCGGGCTCTTTCGGAGACGGGGCGCGGAAGATAGCTTCGGCCTGCACCACCCGTCATGTACCTGCCCGAGCGCCACCTGTGTCTCGGGCGGTTTCGTATCCGGATGATGTGGAGATCCCATGGTTCATCTGCGCTCCAGACGCCGGCTCGCGCTCGCCGTGCCGGTCGTGCTGTCGCTGACCGCCTCGCTCGGCTTCCTGCCGACGGCGGCCTTTGCCGCTCCCACGAAGGCGACGGCGGCGCGGGCGGCGGACGGCCCGAACCTCACGTACGTGGTCAACACCCGTACGGACCGCCGCACGATCGAGTCCGTGCGGCGGGAGATCACCCGCAACGGCGGCACCGTGGTGGCCGGTTACGACAAGATCGGTGTGATCGTCGTCCACTCCGCGAACCCCGACTTCGGGCCGCGGATCCGCGCGGTGCGCGGGGTGCAGTCGGCGGGTGCCACGCGCACGTCGGCGCTGAGCGCGGCGGGGACGACGGACGAGGGCGCGGTGCAGGTCCTGTCCCGGGCTCAGGCCGCGCAGCTCGCCCGGGGCGCCGCGGCGGGCGAGGAGCCGCTGGAGGCGGACCAGTGGGACCTGCGGGCGATCGGCGCCGACCGGGCCGCTCGGATCGACCCGGGCAGCAGGAGCGTGACCGTCGGTGTGATCGACACGGGCGTCGACGACACCCACCCGGACATCGCGCCGAACTTCTCCCCCTCCCAGTCGGCGAACTGCGTCAGCGGCAAGGCGGACACGACGTACGGCGCGTGGCGGCCGGTGGACGCGGACCACTACCACGGCACCCATGTGGCAGGTGAGATCGCGGCGGCCCGCAACGGCATCGGCGTGGCCGGCGTGGCGCCCGGTGTGAAGGTCGCGAGCATCACGGTGGCCCAGCCGGACGCCGGCTCGCTGTTCTTCCCGGAGAGCGTGGTCTGCGCCTTCGTGTTCGCCGCCGACCACGGCATCGAGATCACCAACAACAGCTACTACGTCGACCCGTGGCTGTACAACTGCATGGACGACCCCGATCAACGGGCCATCGTGGACGCGGTCGACAGGGCCCAGCTGTACGCCCGGGACAAGGGCACGCTCAACGTGGCCTCGGCGGGCAACTCCAACGACGACCTGGACTCGGACGCGATCGTGGACGACTCCAGCCCCGACGACTCGACGCCCGCGACCCGGACGGTCGACCCGCACGAGTGCTTCGACATACCGACCCAGCTGCCCGGTGTGGTGACCGTGAGCGCGGTGGGGGTGAAGGGCACCAAGTCGTACTACTCCAGCTACGGCCAGGGCGTCGTCGACGTGGCGGGGCCGGGCGGCGACAAGTACCAGATCCCGGACACCCCGTCGAAGAACGGCCGCATCCTGTCCACGCTGCCGAACAACCAGTACGGCTTCCTCCAGGGCACGTCGATGGCCTCCCCGCACGTGGCCGCGGTGGCCGCGCTGCTGAAATCGGCCCACCCGCACGCCACGCCCGCCCAGTTGCAGGCCCTGCTGAAGGCCCAGGCGGACAACCCGGGCTGCCCGGCCGGCCCCTACGACGGTGACGGCGACGGGGTCGTGGACGCGACCTGCGCCGGAGGCAAGCGCGTCAACGGCTTCTACGGCTTCGGCGTCGTCGACGCGCTGCGTGCAGTCAAGTAGCAGCCAGGCGAACGCCGTCCCGTGAGGGCATCCCGCCCGGCACGCTCGTACCGCGAACGAACTGGAGAGAACTGACCCATGACAGCGCCCAAGCCGCGCTACCGCCGCGCCCTCGCGATCCCGGCCGGGATGGCCCTGGCGACGGCACTCGCGTTCCTGCCCGATGTCAGCGCCTCCGCCGCCGACAACGCTCCGGCGGCCACCGCCGACGGGCCCGCGCTCAGCTATGTCGTCAACGTCCGCCCCGGACACGGCGTCTCGGCGCACGTGCGGAAGGCGATCACCGAGGCCGGGGGCTCGGTGGTGATCGCGTACGACCGGATCGGCGTGATCGTCGTCCACTCGGCCGACCCGGGCTTCGCCCAGAAGATCCGCACCGTGCACGGGGTGGACTCGGCCGGCGCCACCCGCAACGCGCCGCTGCCCGCCCAGTCCACCACCGACGTCGGCGCGCCGCAGGTGCTGAGCGCCGAGGAGGTCGCCGACGCGCAGGCGGCCGACGGCCAGGACCCGCTGGAGCCGCTCCAGTGGGACCTGCCCGCGATCAAGGCGGACAAGGCGCACGAGAAGACCCTGGGCAGCCGGGACGTGACGGTCGCCGTCATCGACACGGGCGTCGACGACACCCACCCGGACATCGCGCCCAACTTCGACCGTGACGCGTCCGCCAACTGCGTGTCGGGCAAGCCGGACACGACGGACGGCGCCTGGCGGCCGAGCGCGTCGGAGAGCCCGCACGGCACGCACGTGGCCGGCGAGATCGCCGCCGCGAAGAACGGGGTGGGCGTCACGGGTGTGGCACCGGGCGTCAAGGTGGCGGGCATCAAGGTCGCCAACCCGAACGGGTACTTCTACACGGAGGCCGTGGTCTGCGGCTTCGTGTGGGCGGCCGAGCACCACGTCGACGTGACCAACAACAGCTATTACACCGACCCGTGGTACTTCAACTGCAAGACCGACCCGGACCAGAAGGCGCTCGTGGACGCCATCACCCGGGCCTCGCGGTACGCGGAGAAGAAGGGCGCGGTCAACGTCGCGGCGGCCGGCAACGAGAGCTACGACCTCGCGTCCGACTCGATCACCGACCCGGTCTCCCCGAACGACGGCACCCCGTCGGACCGGGTGATCGACCCGCACGAGTGCTACGACATACCGACCCAGTTGCCGGGCGTGGTGACGGTCGCCTCGACCGGCGCGAAGGGCCTGAAGTCGTCCTTCTCCAACTACGGCCTCGGTGTAGTCGACATCGCCGCGCCCGGCGGCGACTCGACGGCCTACCAGAAGCCGGAGCCCCCGGCGACCAGCGGCCTCATCCTGGGCCCGCTGCCGGGCGGCAAGTGGGGCTACATGGCCGGTACGTCGATGGCGACCCCGCACGTCGCCGGCGTCGCCGCACTGATCAAGTCGACTCATCCGCACGCCCCCGCTGCCCTGGTGAAGGCGCTGCTGTACGCGGAGGCCAACGCCACGCCGTGCACCGACCCGTACGACATCGACGGTGACGGCAAGGTCGACGCCGTGTGCGAGGGGTCGAAGAACCACAACGGCTTCTACGGCTGGGGGACGGCGGACGCGCTGGCCGCGGTGACGAAGTAGGACCCGGGCCCACGGGGAGCCGGCTCACCGGGTCCGGTCCATATATTGATTCAGTCAATACTGCATAGTGCAGTCATGACTGAAATCAAGTTCGCGTGGTCCGCCCTGGGCGGCGATCCCGCCCACCTCGCACGGCTCACGACCGTGGTGCGGGAGGGCGCGCTCGAGGCGCGCCTTCCCGTACGGCAGCTCGCGCGGGCGTGCGTCGGCGCGTGCGCGCTGGCGGCCGCGGAGCTGGCGGCCCGCCGGGCCGGCCTCGGGGAGGTGCCCGGCGTCCGGGTCGACGACGGCGCGGTCGCCGCCGCCTTCCACAGCGAGCGTCTCCTCCGCATCGACGGGCGGGCACCGGTCGCCTTCGCGCCGCTGTCGCGGTTCTGGCGGACGGCCGACGGCTGGATGCGCACCCACGCCAACTACCCGCATCACCGGACGCGCCTGCTCGATGCGCTGGGCCTGCCTGCGGACGCCTCGGTGGCACAGGCGGCCGCGCGGTTCGCCGAACTCCCCGCCCTGGAGGCGGAGGAGACCGTGTACGGCGCCGGCGGCCTCGCCGTCGCCCTGCGCACCCCGCAGGAGTGGCAGGCGCACGGGCAGGCCGCCGCGGTGGCCGCCCGGCCGCTGGTCGAGCACGACCGGCTGGACACGGCCCGCGCGCGCGTGCTTCCGCCGCTGGACTCCGCCGGCGCTCCCCTGCTGCCCGCCGCCGGGCTGCGCGTCCTCGATCTGACCCGGGTCCTGGCGGGCCCGGTCGCCACGCGCACCCTCGGCCTGCTCGGCGCGGACGTCCTGCGCGTGGACGCCCCGTGGCTGCCCGAGCTGCCGGACCAGCATGCCGACACGGGCTTCGGCAAGCGGTCGGCGACCCTCGATCTGGCCACCGACCGGGCCGGGTTCGAGGAGCTGCTCGGCTCGGCGGACGTCGTGGTCACCGGTTACCGGCCGGGCGCCCTGGACCGGTTCGGGCTCTCCCCCGAGGCGCTGATCGCGCGCCGGCCGGGCCTGGTCGTGGCCCAGGTCTCGGCGTGGGGTGCGTACGGTCCCTGGGGCGGGCGGCGCGGCTTCGACAGCCTGGTGCAGGTCGCGACCGGCATCGCGGCGACCGAGGGCGCGGCCGGGGAGCCGGGCGCGCTGCCCGCGCAGGCCCTGGACCACGGCACCGGCTATCTGCTGGCGGCGGCCGTACTGCGGGCGTTGACCGAGCAGTCGTACGACGGACACAGCCGGTGCGTACGGCTGGCGCTGGCCCGGACCGCCCTCTGGCTGACGGACGGCATCCGGCCGGCCCCGGATCCCGGGACGCCGTACGAGGGTCCGGACGCCTGGCTGACCGAGACGGACAGCCCCCTCGGCCGGCTGCGGCACCCCCGGCCGCCCGTGTCGTTCGCGGGCGGTCCGGCGGACTGGGAGCGGCCTGCGGTGCCCTGGGGGTCCGACTCGGCGGACTGGCGCTGAACGCGGGGGGCGGCCGGAATCGTGCGGGCGGGCGGAACGCCGTTGCGCCGGTTCTTTTCCCTGACTTGCCCGGTTCTGCGACGGCTGGGGAAGATCACGGGGTGACCTCGATACGACCGACTGCCGAGACCACCGACGCGAGCGGCACCGCCCGGCGGCCCGGCACCGGCCGGGCCGTGGCCGTCCTGGTCCTGGTGGCCCTGGGCGCCCTGATACCGCTGCTCGGGCCGTCCGCGGCGCTGCACGGCTCCGGGGAGGCCGCCGCTCCGGGGGTGGGCGGCATAGCCCTGCTGCGCACGGTGCTGTTCGCGGCCCTGTGCGTGCCCCTCGGCGAGCTGTTCGTGCACCGGCTCGCCCGGCGCCTGCCCGCTGCCCCGCCCGAACGGCCGTGCAGCCGGGCGGCGTTCGCGAGCGCCGTCGGTTTCGTCGCCGCGCTGGCGCTGGCGTCGGTGGTGTCGGCCGGCAATCTGATCCCGCACAGTCCCGGCCAGATCGACGTCGGCGGCCTGTACGACTCCCGCGACGGCAGGCTGGCCCTGCTGGAGGTCAACGCCTTCCTGCTGGCCGCCCTGCTCTCGCGGCGTCCCGCGGCCCAGGTGTGGCCGCTCGCCGCGGTGGTGGTCGCCGAGGCGCTGCGCGCCCACCCCCCGACCGAGCACAGCCCGCTGATCGGCTCGGGCCTGACGCTGGTCCACCTGACGTGCGCGGCCCTGTGGACCGGCGGTCTCCTGCACACCCTGCGCACCCTGCGGCGGTGGCGCGGCACCGCGGCCGGGGCGGTGCTGCTCGGCCTCTACGCGCGCGTGGCGGCCGTTCTGCTCGCGGCCATCACGGCGACGGGCGTGTGGAGTTCGCTGCGCCGGATGCCGCCGGACACGATCCTGGACCAGCTGACGACGACGGCGTACGGACGCACCCTGCTGGCCAAGGTGGTCCTGGTCGCCGTCGTCGCCCTGCTCGCCGTGTGCGCGCGGGTCCGGCTGGCCCGCGCGGCCGACCCGCTGACCGCGTACGTGCCCGCGCGGGCCGAGGTGTTCGCCCTGGGCGCGGTGGTCGCGGTCTCGGGCCTGCTCACGGCCCTGCCGCTGCCGATCCGCTGGTCCTAGCCGGTCACCGGTCGTTGGTGACGAGCACCTTGAGGGCGGTGCGTTCGTCCATCGCCTTGTAGCCGTCCGGCACGCCCTCGATGCCGACGGTCATGTCGAACACCGGCGACGGGTCGATCGTGCCGTCGAGGACGTCGGGCAGCAGGTCGGGGATGTAGGCGCGGACCGGGGCGACACCGCCGCGCAGGGCGATGTTCCGGTCGAACATGACGCCGAGGTCGAGGCCGGTGCCGCTGCCGTGGGGCACGCCCACGAAGCCGATCGCGCCGCCGTCCCGTGTGATGTTGACGGCCGTCCGCATGGACTGCTCGGTGCCGACCGCCTCGACGACGGCGTGCGCGCCCTGGCCGCGGGTGAGTTCCCGGACGGCCTCGACGGCCGCGTCCCCGCGTTCGGCGACCACGTCGGTGGCGCCGAACCGGCGCGCGATGTCGGTGCGGGCCTCGTGCCGGCCCAGCGCGATGATCCGCTCGGCGCCCAGCCGCTTGGCGGCCAGCACCCCGCACAGGCCGACGGCGCCGTCGCCGACCACGGCGACCGTGGCGCCGGGACGGGCGCCCGCGCCGAGGGCGGCGTGGTGGCCAGTGCCGAGGACGTCGGAGAGGGTCAGCAGGGCGGACAGCAGACGGTCGTCGGAGGCCGCCTCCTTGGGCAGCTGGACGAGGGTGCCGTCGGCGTACGGCACCCGCACGGCCTCGCCCTGGCCGCCGTCGTAGCCGACGGAGCCCCAGAAGCCGCCGTGCTCGCAGGACGTCGTCAGGCCCTCGCGGCAGTAGTCGCAGACGCCGTCGGACCACATGAAGGGCACGACCACCAGGTCGCCGCGCCTGACGGTGCCCACCTCGGAGCCGGTCTCCTCGACGAGACCGAGGAACTCGTGCCCGATGCGCTGCCCCGGCTGCCGGGCCGCCTCGCCCCGGTAGGCCCACAGGTCGCTGCCGCAGATGCAGGCGCGCAGCACCCGCACCACCGCGTCGGTGGGCAGCTGCACCACGGGCTCGGGCACGTCCTCCACGCGCATGTCGTACGGGGCGTGGATGGTGGTGGCGCGCATGGCGAGGGTCCTTCTCGTGCGGGATGTCGTGCGTGTGCTCGGGGGGTGGTCGAGCGCACTTCACGGTACGCCGCGGCCCCGACGGACCGCGCGCCGAGGGCCCCCTACCTGCCCACCGGCCCCGACCGTACCAACCGGACCCACCACATCCCCACCGCACCGGCCGAACCCCGCCGTACCGACCGACCCCCACCGTGCCGGCCGGACCCCGCCGCATCGGTCGGACCGCCGCCGCATCGCTCAGGCCCCGCCGGACCCACCGGGCCACCGCCGCACCGGTCAAACGCCGCCGTGCCGACCGCCCCCTGCCGTGGCGGCCGGACCCCCGCCGTGCCGGTCGTACCCCCCGTGTCGGTCAGACCCCCGCCGCCCCCAGCAGGCTGCCCGCGGCGTAGGTGACCGCCATCGCCAGGGCGCCGCCCGCCGCGTTGCGCAGGACCGCTCGTCTCGGGTTCGCCGCGCCGAGGCGGGCGCTGCTCCAGCCGGTGAGGACGAGGGCGGCCAGGACGGAGACCACGGTTACGGCGAGCCGCCAGGCGGCCGGGGGCAGGACGATGGCCAGCAGGGGCAGCAGCGCGCCCACGGTGAAGGCCAGGAAGCTCGCCCAGGCCGCGTGCCAGGGGTTGGTCAGCTCGTCCGGGTCGATGCCCAGCTCCACGCGCGCGTGGGCCCGCAGCGCGTCCCGCGCGGTGAGCTGCTCGGCGGCCTCCCGGGCCACCTCCCGGGACAGTCCGCGCTCCTCCAGCAGCTCGGTCAGCTCCTCGAGTTCGGCCTCGGGCTGCTCCTTCAGCTCCCGTTTCTCCATGGCCAGCGCGGCCATCTCCGAGTCGCGCTGGGTGGAGACGGAGACGTACTCGCCGGCCGCCATGGACATCGACCCGGCGAGCAGTCCGGCCAGTCCGGCGGTGAGCAGGGCGGCCCGGTTCTCGGTCGCACCGGCCACGCCGACCACGAGTCCCGCGGTGGAGACGATGCCGTCGTTCGCGCCCAGCACGGCGGCCCGCAGCCAGTTCAGCCGCGAGCCGAGGGCGCCCCCGTGGGCCTCGTCGTGGGTGGGTTCCGTCACAGCAGGGAGGATCGCACTCCGGGGGCGGCCGCGCCGCACCGACGCCCCGGCCTCACCACACCCGCAGCGACGCCCCGCGTGCGAAGACCGGGCTGGTCGCGTCGGCCGGTGGTTCCTCCAGGGGCTCGGCGATCTCCGCCACCGTCGGGCCCACCTTCGCCGCGATGGGGTCGAGGAGACCGAGATCGAAGCCGTAGAGGCGGGCCGCGTTGCCGCCGAGCACGGCCGCCAGCTCCTCGCGCGGGACACCCGCGCAGGCGAAGCGCAGCGCTTCCCGGGTGTACGGGAACGTGCCCTCGTCGTGCGGGTAGTCGCTGCCCCACATGATCTTGTCGACGCCGATGCGGTCACGCAGCGCCACCTCGTGGGGGCGCATGAAGCTGGCGCCGACGAAGCAGTTGTCGCGCCAGACCTCGGAAGGGGGCCTGCCCATGCCGTCGGCGAGGCCTGCGCCGAACTTCGCCTCCGCGGTGGCCGCCCTGGACCGGGCCGCGACCAGGCGGCCGTGGTAGTAGTCCAGCATGCCGAGCACCCCGGGTATCCAGCCGGAGCCCTGTTCGGTCAGGACCAGTTTCAGGTCCGGGTGACGGCGGAAGGCGCCGCCGAAGACCAGGTGCCACAGGGCGCGGTGGGAGAACCAGGTCGTCTCCACCATGAAGACCGCGCGGGCGGCCGGTTCCTCGCCGAGCGGCGGTGAGGCCGAGCCGGCGTGGTGGTTGACGGGGACGCCGAGTTCCGCGCAGGCGGCCCAGAGGGGGTCGTAGGTCCGCGAGTACAGCTCCGGCAGGCCCGAGCCGGGCGGGGTGCCGGGCAGCATCAGGCCGCCCTTCAGACCCGCCGAGGCGGCCCACCGGATCTCTTCGACGGCCTTCTCGACGTCCCCGAGGAGGATCTGGAAGACGCCCGCCCGGCGGCCCGGCGCCGCCGCGCAGAAGTCCGCGAGCCAGCGGTTGTGGGCGCGCAGTCCCGCCCAGCGCCGCGCGAAGTCCTCCGCGTTCGGGGGCGGGGCCATGAGCGAGCCGGACGGGAAGAACGGCGGGATGGTGTTCGGGAAGATCACCTCCGCGACGATCCCGTCCGCCTGCAGCTCGGCCAGGCGCCGCTCCGAGTTCCAGTTCCGGTCGGCGGAGTCGGCGAGCAGGTCCTCGTAGGGGTTGACGTAGGTGGCCGCCCAGACGTCGAAGTCGTCGTGGTGGCGCTTGTCCAGGTACGGCTTGTAGTCGAGCAGGTCGGCGCCGGCGTGGCAGTCGGCGGAGATCACCGTGAAGCGGTCGTCGCTCATCGGGTCACCCCCAGTACCGGGAAGTCCTCGCCGGTCAGCCAGTGCCGGCCGGTCTCGCGCGAGCGGGCCCAGGACGCCTCCACGGCCGTCTGGTCGGCCGGCTGGCCGAGGTCCGCGGGGGTCGGCCCGATGCGGCGGGCCAGGGGCGTCAGCCGCTCGGTGTCGAAGCCGAAGACCTCGGCCGCGGCGAGGCCCAGCATGCGGCGGGTCTCGGTGACCGGGATGTCGTGGAAGGTGCGGCGCAGCCACGCGCGCGTGTCGGGCCAGGTGCCCTCGGGGTGCGGGAAGTCGCTGCCCCAGAGGATGTTGTCGACGCCGATCTCGTACCGCTGGGCCGGTTCGCGCCGTTTGGTGTTGGTGGCGCAGATGAACACCTGCCGGTCGAGGTACTCGTGTGGCGGGCGCTTCAGCTCCTGGAACGGGGAGAGCTTCTTCCCGCCGTGCGCGCCGAGGTAGAGGCGGTCCATGAACCACAGCAGGTTCGGCAGCCACCAGCAGCCCGACTCGGCGACGCCGAAGCGCAGCCCGGGGTGGCGTTCGAGGGCGCCGGACCAGAGCAGGAACCACAGCGGCCGGGCCGGCCACCAGGTCACCTCGCTCACGTAGATGCCGAGGTGGTCGCCGTACTCCTCGCGCGGGGCCGCGCCGGAGTGGGTGAGCACCGGCATCCCGGACGTGGCGGCGGCCGCCCACACGGGGTCGTAGCGGCGGTCGTGGTACGGCTCCCGGCCGCCCCACATGGCGGGGATCATCAGGGCGCGCAGGCCGGACTCCCTGGCCCGGTGGATCTCGGCGACGACCCGCTCGACGGGGGCCGTGACGGGCAGCAGGGCGACTCCGCAGTGCCGTTCGGGATGCTCGGACACGAAGTCCGCGAGCCAGCGGTTGTGCGCCCGGGCGCCCGCCAGGCCCAGCTCCGGGTCCTGGTCGCCGGTCAGACCGAGACCTACGCCGAAGGGGGCGGCGGTCCGGCTGTCCACGGCGTCGGCGTCCGGGAAGACGACCTCGGCGGCCACGCCGTCGCCGTCCAGCTCCTTCAGGCGCTGCGCGGTGTCCCAGCCGCCGCGCAGGCCTTCCTCGTGGTCGTGGAACCACCGGTCGGCGAACGCCTCGTCGCGGATGCCGAGCCGGGTCATCTCCTCGCGACGCCGGTCGCGGCCGGCGAGGAACTCGTCGAAGTCCCGGTGGAACCGGGTCTCCAGGTAGGGCCGGTACTGTTCGGTGGGCAGTCCGGCGTGGCAGTCGGAGGAGATGATCAGGTACGGGTCCTGGCTGGTCACAACAGCCTCCCGGTCAGTCGAGTATGAAGCTTTCGAGGTACGACGGGTTCGCGCGGTCCAGCATCGAGCGGGCCCGCGCGCGGATGCGGTCGTCGCTGTGCTCGCTCGCCGGGAGCAGCCAGAAGAGGTCCTCCCGGATCCCGGCCACGACGTGCTCGGCGACCTCCTCGACGGGCGTGAAGCGGACCTCCCGTCCGGCCGCGCGCATCGCCGCCTCCCCTTGCTCGAGGCTGCGGTACGGGGTTCGGCGCGGGCGTCGCTTGGCGTAGCGGGAGGGGCGGTTGCGGTGCGACTCCCACAGGCCGGTGCGCAGCATGTGCGGGCCCGGGAAGAGCACGGAGGCGCCCACGCGCGCGCCCTCGGCCCTGAGGTGGGCGTACAGGGACTCGGTCAGGGTGACGACGGCCGCCTTGGTGACCGCGTACACGGAGGCCGTCGGCAGCGGCGCGATACCGCCGTCGCTCGAGGACGTGTTGACGACATGACCGGGCAGACCCGACTCGATCATCCGGGGCACGAACGCCTGGATGCCGTGGAAGACGCCCCACACGTTGACGGCGAAGGCCCACCGCCAGTCGTTCGGCTCGTGCTCCCACATGGGGCCCTCGGCGCCCGATCCGACGCCCGCGTTGTTGCACAGGACGTGCACGGCGCCGTACGTGTCGTACGCCGCCTCGGCCGGCCGCATGACCTGTTCGCGCTCGCCGACGTCGACCACGCGCGCGTGCACGTCGGCGCCGTTCGCGCGCAGGCCGGCCGCCGCCTCGTCCAGGGCCGCCGCCTCGACGTCGGCGAGGACCACCTTCAGGCCCTCGGCCGCGAACCGTCGGGCCAGCGCGTACCCGATGCCGCTCGCCGCGCCGGTGACGACGGCGACCTGTCCCGCTTCGAGGTCCATCAGCGGCTCCCCGCGGGCGGCGCGTCCAGGATCTGCAGCGGGTCGTCGTAGCGCTGGTGGACGTACGGCAACAGCGCCCGGGCGTCGACCCGTTCGGCGACCCGGCCGCTCTGGTCGCTGGTCTTCTCGCCGAGGGTGATCTCCCGCAGGCGCAGCACCGGGAGGTCGGCGACGGGGTCGTACAGGGACTCGCGGAGCACGACGTCCCCGGTGAGCCGCTCCAGTCGGCGCACCTTCTCGCGCCGTACGCAGTGCACCAGGACGGGGTCGCCGTCGAAGCCGGAGCCGTCCACCGCGGGAAGGAACTTGAAGTAGAAGTCGGTCCTGCGCGACGGCTCCGGAAGGGGCAGTTCGGCGCTCACCGCGCCGCGCACCTCCACGAAGGCGATGCCGTGCCGTTCCATCGACGCCCGCACGACGAGGCCCTCGCGCTCGACGGTCACCTCGCCGAGCTTCTTGGGCTCCCCGAAGACCTCGTGGCCGCCGGTGAGGGCGCGCTCGTGGGTCATCGGCATCACCAGCGGGTACCAGCCGTCGACCTCGCCATGGGCGGCGGCGACCGCGAAGGAGCCCGCGCCGAGCGGGTACCCGCGCAGGTCGACCTTGCTGATGTTCACCCGGACGAGTGGGCTGCCCGTGGGCTTCAGGGGTGGGGGCAGCACCGCGGCGACCGCGTCCGGCTCCGTCTCCCAGACGGCCACCACCCCCGTGGACCAGATCTCGGGGGGCCGCGCGCTCGCGGTGCGCGTGGCGGCGGTCTCCCGCTCGGTCCGTGCGCCGTACCGTACGCGTGCCATACGCCGTACCGCCCTTCTTCTGACGGACCGTCACCTGTAACACCGTTACAGCAGTCGGTGCGGTGGGTAAATACGTGTGCGCGGACCGGAGTCGGGAGGACCATGCCGAGAGGGACGCTCAGCCGTGAGGACGTTCTCGATGCGGCCGCCGAGCTGGTGCGGCGGCACGGCCCGGACGCGCTGACCATGCGGGGGCTCGCCGCCGAGCTGGGCACCTCCGTCACCTCGATCTACTGGCACGTCGGGGGCCGTGAGGCGCTGCTGGACGCGCTGGTGGAGCGGACCGTGGCCGGCCTCGGCGAGATCCGTCCGTCCGGGCGCACACCCGAACAGCGGGTCGTCTCCGTGGCGCGCGCCCTGCGCCGGCAGCTGCGCGCCCATCCTCACCTGGTGGCGCTGGTGCACGAACGCGGACTGACCGAGCGGATGTTCCTGCCCGCCCAGCGGGCGCTGGTGGGCGAGGCGCGCGCGGCGGGACTGCGCGGCGCCCCGGCGGCGGAGTTCGTGCGGGCGGTGCAGTTCCAGGTCGTCGGCCATGTGCTGGTCGAGCGCAACCGCGAGCGTGCCCCGGTGCAGCGGCCCGGCGAGGAGGAGCTGTGGAGCGCCGAGGCCGCCGGCGACGACCCCGCCCTGGCCCGCGCTCTGGCCCGCCCCGTGGACACGGAGCGGCTGTTCGTCACCTCCGTGCGGGCATTGGTACGGGCGCTGCTCGCGCCGCGCGGGAAAGGAGCGGCGACCGCACCCCCACGGGGCACGCACGCGCGTGCGGCGATCGAGCGGGAGGACGGGCCCGAGGGGGCGGGACCACCCCTGAGGGACGGCGCTGTCAGTCGCGGCCCGTATCCTCAGTGACCATGCTCGAAGACCGTGCGACCGCAGTGTCCTCCCCCACCCAGTGGCCGACCGCGTATCCCCAGGGATACGCGGTCGTTGACGTGGAGACCACCGGCCTGGCCCGGGACGACCGGATCATCTCGGCCGCCGTCTACCGGCTGGACGCGCGCGGCGAGGTCGAGGACCACTGGTACACGCTGGTCAACCCGGAGCGCGATCCGGGACCCGTGTGGATACACGGCCTGACGAGCGAGGTGCTCGAAGGGGCGCCGCTGTTCGCGGACGTCGCCGAGGAGTTCGCCGCCCGTCTGGACGGCCGGGTGCTCGTCGCGCACAACGCCGTCTTCGACTGGCAGATGATCGCGCGCGAGTACGCGCGCGTGAGCGGCGAGGCCCCGGTGCGGCAGCGGCTGTGCACCATCGCCCTGTCGAAGGAGCTGGGCCTGCCCCTGCCCAACTTCAAACTGGAGTCGCTCGCGGCGCACTTCGGGGTCGTGCAGCAGCGGGCGCACCACGCGCTGGACGACGCGCGCGTGCTGGCGGAGGCGTTCCGGCCCAGTCTGCGCGCGGCGGCGGCGGGCGGCGTGCGACTGCCCCTGCTGGAGTGCCGGCCGCTGACGGAGTGGTCGGACCGTCCCGTGCCCCGGCAGTCGTCCGGCGGCCACGGCGGCTACCGGACCGGCGGCTGGCGCCCCTCCCGGAAGCGGCCCGCCTGCCCCTACCCCAACCCTGGCCGGTACGAAGAGGGCAAACGACTCAAACAGGGCATGCGGGTGGCCTTCTCGGGCGACACCTCCACGGAGCGGGAGCTGCTGGAGGACCGGGCGACCGAGGCCGGACTGCACGTGGCCTCCAGTATTTCCCGGCTGACCAGCCTGCTGGTGACCAACGACCCCGACTCGGGCACGTCCAAGACGGTCAAGGCGCGGCAGTTCGGCACGCCGGTCCTGGACGAGGCGGCCTTCGGGCAGTTGCTCAGGGATGTGGAACCCGCCGGCGAGTGACCGCACGGGCCGGGCAGGGCCGCGCGGCCCCCTTGCACCCACGGTGAAACCGACAGGTAATCGTATAAATGGGTGATTGGCGTACGACTCACCCGGTGGCCGCTCGCCCGCGCGTCGACGACGGCCCACCCTGTGGCGCATGGCGACATGTGAAGTTTGCGGCAATGACTACGGAATGACCTTCGAGGTCCACGCACAGGGCGCAGTGCACGTGTTCGACTGCTTCTCCTGTGCGATCCATCGCATGGCCCCCCTCTGCGAGCACTGCCGGGTGCAGATCATCGGGCAGGGCGTCGAGGTGGAGGGCCACTGGTACTGCGGCGCCCACTGCGCCCGGGCGGAGGGGAGGACGGGAGTCGTCGACCGCGTGTGACCCGGTACCCGCCTGATCGCACCCCACGGCCCGGAGGTACCGTCGTGGGGTGCACCGCTACCGCTTCCTGTTGTCCCGCCAGTGGGTGATCCTCACGCTCGTCGCGATCGCGCTGATCCCGACGATGATCAGGCTGGGTTTCTGGCAGCAGCACCGGTACCAGGAGCGCACCGCGCGCAACGACCTGGTCTCCACCGCGCTGCACGCGGGACCGGTCCCGGTGGAGCGGCTGACCTCCCCCGGGCACGCCGTGACCCGCACCGAGAAGTACCGCACCGTCACCGCGACCGGCACCTTCGACACCGCCAAGGAGGTCGTGGTCCGGCGCCGGACCAACTCCGACGGCGAGGTCGGCTTCCACGTCCTCACCCCGTTCGTCCTCACCGACGGCAAGGTGGTCCTCGTCAACCGCGGCTGGATCCCCGCGGGCGGCGTGCAGACCGCCTTCCCCGAGATCCCCGCCCCGCCGGCCGGCCGCACCACCATCACCGGACGGCTGAAGGCCGACGAGACGACCGCGGCGAGCGGCATCAAGAACGTCAAGGGGCTCCCCGACCGGCAGATCATGCTGATCAGCAGCGCGCAGGAGGCGCGGCGGCTCGGCGCGCAGGTGCTCGGCGGCTATGTCGAGCAGACGGCACCCACGCCCAAGGGCGGCTCCCCGGAGCAGATCTCCGATCCCGGCAGCGAGGACGCGCCGCTGAACTACGCGTACATGATCCAGTGGTGGCTGTTCGCGGCGGCGGTTCCGGTCGGCTGGTGGTTCCTCGTCCGGCGCGAGATCCGCGACCGGGAGGAGGCGGCCGCGGCGGAGCGGACGCCGGAGGACAGCGAACCCGCCACGGTCTGAACGGGGATCGGCTCCCGCCGCGGAAGGTCACTCCCCCGGCGCACCACCTGCTTGGCCCCCTGGCCCGCCGGGAAACCGGATCCCGTGAACGCGCGCATCGAGGACTACGCCCTCATCGGCGACGAACAGACCGCCGCCCTGGTCGGCAAGGACGGCTCGATCGACTGGCTGTGCCTGCCCCGCTTCGACTCCGGCGCCTGCTTCGCCAGACTCCTGGGCGACGAGGACCACGGCCACTGGCGGATCGCCCCGAAGGGAGCGGACACCTGCGCCCGCCGCGCCTACCGGTCCGACACCCTGGTCCTGGACACCGAGTGGGAGACCGCCGACGGCACGGTACGCGTCACCGACCTGATGCCGCAGCGCGAGCGCGCCCCCGACGTCGTCCGCATCGTCGAAGGGGTCAGCGGCCGGGTCACCGTCCGCAGCACCCTGCGCCTGCGCTTCGACTACGGCTCGATCATGCCCTGGATGCGCCGCTCGGACGGCCACCGGGTGGCCGTCGCGGGCCCGGACTCGGTGTGGCTGCGCTCCGAGCCGGCCGTACGCACCTGGGGCGAGGACTTCGGAACCCACTCCGAGTTCACCGTCTCGGAGGGCGAGCGGGTCGCGTTCGTCCTCACCTGGCACCCCTCGCACGAGCGGCGCCCGCCGCTCATCGACCCGTACCAGGCACTGAGCACCAGCGTCCACGACTGGCGTCGCTGGGCGGGACACTGCCGGTACGACGGGCCGTACCGGGACGCCGTCGTACGGTCCCTGATCACTCTCAAGGCGCTCACCTACGCCCCCACCGGCGGGATCGTCGCCGCGGCCACCACCTCGCTGCCCGAGGAGCTGGAGGGGGTGCGCAACTGGGACTACCGCTACTGCTGGCTGCGCGACTCCACCCTCACCCTCGGCGCCCTGCTGGCCGCCGGGTACCACAAGGAGGCCGAGGCCTGGCGGGACTGGCTGCTGCGCGCGGTCGCGGGTGACCCGGCGGACCTGCAGATCATGTACGGACTGGCCGGCGAGCGACGACTGCCGGAGTGGGAACTGCCCTGGCTGCCCGGCTTCGCCGGCTCGGCGCCCGTACGGGTCGGCAACGGCGCCGTCGGCCAGCTCCAACTGGACGTGTACGGCGAGGTCATGGACTCGCTGTCCCTGTCCCGCGTCGGCGGCCTGCCCACCAAGCCGCACATGTGGGCGCTGCAGCGCTCGCTGATGGAGTTCCTGAAGTCGGCCTGGCGGCAGCCCGACGAGGGCCTGTGGGAGGTGCGCGGCGGCCGGCGCCACTTCGTGCACTCGAAGGTCATGGTGTGGGTGGCCGCCGACCGTGCGGTACGGACGCTGGAGGAGCACCCGGAGCTGCACGGCGATCTGGACGGCTGGCGGGCGATGCGTGACGAGGTGCACCGGGAGGTGTGCGACAAGGGCTTCGACACCGCGCGCAACACGTTCACCCAGTACTACGGCTCGCGCGAGCTGGACGCCGCCCTGCTGCTGATCCCCCGCGTCGGCTTCCTGCCGCCCGACGATCCGCGGGTGGCCGGCACGATCGACGCGATCCGCGCGGACCTCGACCACGGCGGTCTCCTGCGCCGTTACGACACCGACGCGGTCGGCGTCGACGGGATGCCCGGCGGCGAGGGCGCCTTCCTGGCCTGCTCGTTCTGGCTCGCACAGGCCCTGCACGTGACGGGCCGCAAGGACGAGGCGCGGGAGTTGTTCGAACGGCTGATGGGCCTCGTCAACGACGTGGGACTGCTGGCGGAGGAGTACGACCCGGACCTGGGCCGTCAGCTGGGCAACTATCCGCAGGCCTTCAGTCACATCGCCCTGGTGAACACCGCTCTCACGCTGTTCGGGGGCGGCGAGGCAGGATAGGGACCATGGATCTTGGACTTAAGGACCGGGTGTACGTCGTCACCGGAGCGACGCGCGGGCTGGGCAACGCGGCCGCGCGGGAACTCGTCGCGGACGGGGCGAAGGTGGTCATCACCGGGCGGGACGAGAAGCGGGTCGCCGACGCCGCCGCCGAACTGGGCCCGAACGCGGTGGGCGTGACCGTGGACAACGCCGACGCCCAGGCGGCCGAGCGGCTGATCGCGGCCGCCCGGGAGCACTTCGGCGGCTTCCACGGGGTGCTGGTGAGCGTGGGCGGACCGCCGCCGGGGTTCGTCGCCGACAACACCGACGAGCAGTGGCGGGTCGCGTTCGAGTCGGTGTTCCTCGGCGCGGTACGGGTCGCTCGCGCGGCGGCGGCCGAGTTGGAGGCGGGCGGTGTCATCGGGTTCGTGCTGTCGGGGTCGGTGCACGAGCCGATTCCCGGGCTGACCGTCTCCAACGGACTGCGGCCCGGGCTCGCCGGGTTCGCCAAGTCGATCGCGGACGAGCTGGGGCCGCGCGGGATCCGGGTCGTGGGGTTGCTGCCGGCCCGCATCGACACCGATCGCGTGCGCGAGCTGGACGGGTTGTCCGCGGACCCGGAGGCGACCCGGGCCGCCAACGAGTCCCGGATTCCCCTGCGCAGGTACGGCGCGCCCGAGGAGTTCGGTCGGGTGGCGGCGTTCCTGCTGTCTCCCGCCGCTTCCTATCTGACCGGGATCATGGTGCCCGTGGACGGGGGCATGAGGCACGGCTTCTGAGGGGCCGGGCTCCGGGGTGGGGCGCGCCTCCGGGGGCTGGGGCCGGTCTTGGGGGCGGGTTTCCGGGGCTGGGTCTCCCCGTCGTCAGGTGACCCTCCCCGCGCGGTGCTTGACGGGCCTCAGCCGTACCTCCGCCGGCAGTGACTCCAGGCCCGCCGACTCCCGCGCGTGCCGCAGGGACCGATCGGTGAAGTCGCTCAGGGCCGTCGCGGGGTCCGCCGCGGGCTCCACCTGCAGGCCGACACGGGCCGCCGGCGCCGTACGGCGGCCCGTCAGCAGGATCTCGGTGTGGGCCACGCCCTCCTGCCGGGCCGCCTCCTGCGCCAGGGCCGACTCCAGGGCCCTGGCGCGCAGCAGGGCGCCCGCGCCGTCGCCGGTGTCGACCAGGATCTCGGTCAGGCGGCGCCGGCGCAGGATCGCCGCCAGCCACCACAGGGCGAGCAGGAACACGACGGCCAGAACGGCGATGACCGTGGGCCACCACCAGTCGGCGTCCCGCCAGCGGGTGCGCTCGGCCCTGCTGAGCAGGACGTCGTGCGGGCCGGTGTGGAGCCACCGGTGCGGTGGCGGCACGCCCAGGCCCACCGCCAGCACCGCGCCGCCCAGCGCGAGCAGCAACAGCCCCACGAGGCCGGTCAGTACACGGTTCACGCTGCCCCTGCGCATCCGCCTCACCCCTTCCGTCCGGGCCGCCGGACGCGCACCGACAGCGCGGGCGGGCGGCTCAGTCCGAGCCCCCCGACCGCGTCGGTGAGCACGGCGTCCAGGTCCGCGTGTACGTCGTCGAGGTCGCGGAAGTGGGAGACCGCCCGGACGACGGCCCTCCTGCGGCGCATCCGCACCTGTACCGCCCGCACGCCGGAGACCTCCATCGCCCGGTCGCGCAGCACCAGGGCGGCCGCCTCGCGTCTCAGTCCGGCACGGACCTCGGGACGCGGGCGCCGCATGGGCAGCAGATGCCGCAGGCCCGGGGTGCCGGCGAGTACGAGCAACCACAGCCCGAGGGCGGCGGTGACGCCCGCCCCGACCAGCACCCAGATGTCGTCCAGGGGCCGTTCGGCCAACTGCCGGGCGAGGACGCGGCGCCAGTGCATCGCGGGGTGGTGGGCGCGTACGGCGACGACGTCGTAGAGGAGGACACCCGCACCGGCCAGCAGGCACAGGGCGACGATGCCCGCCGGGACGCGGCGCGCCGACCAGAAGCGGCCGCTGCCCTCGGGAAGGAGGGGCGGTGGAGCGTCGGGGTTCTCGTCGCCGTCGAGGACGGGCAGTCGTCGTGTGGTGTTCTCGGGTGGCCGGGGCTCGCTCATGCCGTCCTCCCGGCCGTGCCGGGTGCCGGTGTCGGGTGCAGCCGCTCGACCTGGACGGCGACCTCCGGCACCTCCATGCTCACCAACGCGCCTACCCGCTCCGTGACTCGGCGACGCACGGCGGCACAGCGGGCGCCGATGTCGGCGGGGTATCCGAGGCCGACGTGGACACGGACGCGAGCCGTCTCCTGGTGGACGACGACCGTGGCGTGCGGGGCCGCGGCGCCTGCGGACAGCGGGGCGAGCGCCTCGCGTGCGGCCTGGGCGGCGATCTTCGCGACGACACGGTCGGCGATCCGGGTGGCGCCGCGCTCGCCGGGCGGCACGAGGGCCGGGGGGCGGCGTACCGTGCCGGTCTCCTCGCTCACGGCGGTCACCGCCTCCGGTCGCGCCGGTCACCCCGGGTGTGGAAGAAGTCACCCAGTTCCCAGTCGCCCTCCAGGAACCGGCCGACGACGAACCCGACGGCGCCCAGCGCCGCCACCAGCAGGAAGGCACCGAATCCACCGAAGTAGCCGGCGAAACCCAGCGCCATTCCGGCGATCATGCCGACCACGGCCATGCTCATGCAGCGCTCCTCAGTTCGTCGGGCGGAATCCGGTGCCGGGTCTCACTGGATCCGCGGCTCCGGTTCCTCTTCTTCCGCCTCTTCCGGGAGTTTGACGTCGCTCACGGCGATGTTGACCTCGACGACCTCGAGTCCGGTCATGCGTTCCACCGCGGCGATCACGTTCTCCCGCACCGCGTGGGCGACGTCGGCGATGGCCACGCCGTAGTCCACGACGATCTCCAGGTCGAGCGCGGTCTGCACCTCGCCGACCTCGGCCTTCACGCCCCGCGTCACCGATTTGCCGCCGCCGGGCACCCGGTCGCGCACGGCACCGAAGGTGCGGGCGAGTCCGCTGCCCATGGCGTGGACGCCGAGGACGTCCCGGGCGGCGAGACCGGCGATCTTCTCCACGACACCGTCGGCGACGGTCGTCCGTCCCCGGGTCGCCGGATCCCCTCCGCCACGCCGGGTGGCCTTGCGGGTCGGGACCTGCGGCTCGGGGCCTCCCTCTGCGGTCGTCGTCATGTCGGTCATCGCCGTACGTCCCTTCGGTCGTCCTCCGACCACGGTAAGCAAGGTTCCTCGGATGCGCGCCAGGGATACGGCAGGCTGGAGGAATGACGGCGGACCGGTGGACCCAGGCAGTACGGCAACAGGTGGCGCTCGGCAGACTGCTGGCGCTCGGCGGACCGCGCGACGGCGCGTGGATCGCGGAAGGCGCGGCGGCGGCGGTGCTCGAGCGCGCGGTGGCGGACGGGGTGCCGCAGGTGCGGCTGGGCGCGCTGCGGATCGCGCTCGCCGATCCGGCGCAGACGCAGGAGCCCGTGGTACCGGCTCCGCCGGCGGCGCTGCCGCCGGGGGCGCTGCGGGTGACGGCGGACTTCGCGGCGACGGCCGCCGAGCCGCTGCCGGCCGTCGCGTCCAGGCTGCGGCTGGCGCTGGCCACGGCCGCGACGGAACGGCTCGGGCTCGTGGTGACGGAGGTGGACCTGCGGGTGACGGACCTGCTGGAGGCGGGCGGTGCGGGCGCCACGGCGGTACGTGCGCCGCGGCCGGCGCCGGCCCGGGAGGCCACGGACCCGGACGAGGTCCGGGTGGCCGCAGCTGTGCTGGCCGTCCCCGGGGTGACCGGACTGACGGGGTCGCTCGGCGGCCTCGGCCGGGCGGTGCACCTGGAGGAGCGCACGGCGGGGGCCGCCCTGCCGCACCGGCACGTGCGCGTGGAGCTGGCCACGAGCGCGGACCACCGGGCCCTGGACGTGGCCCGGCGGGTCCGCGCGGCCGCACGGGAGGCGCTGGAGGACCGCCCGACGGTGTCGGTACTGGTGACAACGGCCGGCTGACCACCCACCGCGGCCCCCACTCACACCCGCCCCAGCGGGGGGCCGCTCACGGTCCCGACCACGAACGGCCGCTCACGCCCCCCCCCGCGGCGAGCCGGTCACATGCGTCGCTACGGGCAGGCGCCCGAGCGGCCCCGGACAGCCCTTCACGAGCCCGGCCGCAGGCAGCCGCTCACCCGCACCACGGCAACCCGCCGCTCACGCCCGCGCAGCGCCCGGGGGTGGGCTCATTCGCCGACGCCGGCCAGATCCCGCAGGCGTCGGGCCTGGGCTGCCCGCTCCGCCGCGCGTTGGTCGTCGTACGTACGACCGAGGGCGCCCCGCAGCAACGCCTTGGTCTCCACGACCGCGTCCCGCGGCGCGGCGAGCAGCGCCGCCGCCAAGTCGCGTGCGGCGGCGTCGAGTTCGGCCGCGGGCACCGCGAGGTTGGCCAGCCCGCTGGTCACCGCCTCCTCGGCTCCGACGAACCGCCCGGTCGCGCAGATCTCGAGCGCGCGCGCGTACCCGACGAGACCGACCAGCGGGTGCGTGCCGGTCAGGTCGGGGACGATGCCCAGGCTGGTCTCGCGCATGGCGAACTGCACGTCGTCGGCCACGACCCTGAGGTCGCAGGCGAGCGCGAGCTGGAACCCGGCACCGATGGCGTGCCCCTGGACAGCGGCGATGGACACGAGGTCGTTCCGCCGCCACCAGGTGAACGCCTCCTGGTATTCGGCGATGGTCGCGTCGAGCCCGGCGTCGTCACGGCGCGCGAGATCGGTGAAGGTCGGCTCGCCCGGGATCCCCTCCGGGGTGAACATCTGCCGGTCCAGCCCGGCGGAGAAGGACTTGCCCTCGCCGCGCAGCACGACGACCCGGACGGAGCCCGGCAGCAGCCGCCCGGCCTCGGCGAGCGCCCGCCACAGAGCGGGGCTCTGCGCGTTGCGCTTGGCCGCGTTGGCCAGCGTCACCGTGGCGAGCGCGTCGTCGACGGTGAGCCGTACGCCGTCCTTGTCGAGTACAGCAGCGAGGTCCTGGTCGGGCGAAGCCATGGGGCGCCTCCGATGGGTGCGGTCAGCAACACGTGCCGTGGGCACGCTCGCGTGCGGGGAGCACGCGTAAGTGACTGCACAGTAACCACCCGGCCGGTCAGTCCGCCGACCGGGTGGCCACCATCGAAGCCGATGGGCCGCCCGGAGTCAGGACGTCGCGGCCTTCTTGCCCCGGGTCGCTCCGCCACGCCCACGCAGCGTGACGCCCGACTCGCTGAGCATCCGGTGTACGAAGCCATACGAGCGGCCGGTCTCCTCGGCCAGCGCCCGGATGCTCGCACCGGAGTCGTACTTCTTCTTCAGGTCTGCCGCGAGCTTGTCGCGCGCGGCGCCGGTCACCCGGCTGCCCTTCTTCAGAGTCTCGGCCACCCGTGCCTCCTCATGGGAAGTGCGCTCTGGTCTCCTCATGATCACCCCTCCGGGGCGTGATGGCCACCCATTCGGCAAGGTCCGTGAGACATCGTTGTGACGACAGGAGCCCGTCCCCACAAGAGGAATCAGGAATTCCGGGGAGTGCGATCGGCGGGGCCGAACGGGTGGTTTCGCGAAGTGCCAGGTCAGAGACGCGAAACGGCCGATCCCTTGGCTGCCAAGGGATCGGCCGGGAATCCGTGTAGGACACACCCCGATACGAGGAGATCTCACACAGATGATGGATCACTGATCGGCCGAATGATCCATACGCAGTGGATCAGGCTTTCGATCACGCCAGGGCGACGAGATCCGCGTAGTCGGAACCCCACAGGTCCTCGACGCCGTCCGGCAGCAGGATGATCCGCTCCGGCTGGAGCGCCTCGACGGCACCCTCGTCGTGGGTGACGAGCACGACCGCGCCCTTGTAGGTGCGCAGGGCGCCGAGGATCTCCTCGCGGCTCGCGGGGTCGAGGTTGTTGGTCGGCTCGTCGAGGAGGAGGACGTTCGCCGAGGAGACCACCAGGGTGGCCAGGGCGAGACGGGTCTTCTCACCGCCGGAGAGGACACCCGCGGGCTTGTCGACGTCGTCGCCGGAGAACAGGAAGGAGCCCAGCACCTTGCGGACCTCGACCAGGTCCATGTCGGGGGCGGCCGAGCGCATGTTCTCCAGCACCGTGCGGTCGGGGTCCAGGGTCTCGTGCTCCTGGGCGTAGTAGCCGAGCTTGAGGCCGTGGCCGGGGACGACCTCGCCGGTGTCGGGCTGCTCCACCCCGCCCAGCAGACGCAGCAGAGTGGTCTTGCCGGCGCCGTTGAGGCCGAGGATCACGACCCTCGAGCCCTTGTCGATGGCCAGGTCGACGTCGGTGAAGATCTCCAGCGAGCCGTACGACTTCGACAGGCCCTCGGCCATGAGGGGGGTCTTGCCGCAGGGCGCGGGCTCCGGGAAACGCAGCTTGGCGACCTTGTCCGACTGGCGGACCGCCTCCAGGCCGGAGAGCAGCTTGTCGGCGCGGCGCGCCATGTTCTGCGCGGCGACGGTCTTGGTGGCCTTGGCGCGCATCTTGTCGGCCTGCGAGTGCAGGGCGGCGGCCTTCTTCTCGGCGTTGGCGCGTTCCCGCTTGCGGCGCTTCTCGTCGGCCTCGCGCTGCTGCTGGTACAGCTTCCAGCCCATGTTGTAGACATCGATCTGGGAGCGGTTGGCGTCCAGGTAGAACACCTTGTTGACGACCGTCTCGACCAGGTCGACGTCGTGCGAGATCACGATGAAGCCGCCGCGGTAGGTCTTCAGGTAGTCCCGCAGCCAGGTGATCGAGTCCGCGTCGAGGTGGTTGGTCGGCTCGTCGAGGAGCAGCGTGTCCGCGTCGGAGAACAGGATGCGGGCCAGCTCGATACGGCGCCGCTGACCGCCGGAGAGGGTGTGCAGGGGCTGGCCGAGCACGCGGTCGGGCAGGTTGAGCGCGGCGGCGATGGTGGCGGCCTCGGCCTCGGCGGCGTACCCGCCCTTGGTGAGGAACTCGGTCTCCTGGCGCTCGTACTGCCTGAGGGCCTTGTCGCGGGTGGCGCCCTTGCCGCTCGCGATGCGCTCCTCGTTCTCGCGCATCTTGCGGATCAGCACGTCGAGGCCGCGCGCGGACAGGACGCGGTCGCGGGCGAGGACGTCGAGGTCGCCGGTGCGGGGGTCCTGCGGGAGGTAGCCGACCTCGCCGGAGCGGGTGATCGTGCCGCCGGCCGGGATGCCCTCGCCGGCCAGGCACTTGGTGAGGGTGGTCTTGCCCGCGCCGTTGCGGCCGACGAGGCCGATGCGGTCACCCTTGGCGACACGGAAGGTGGCGTTCTCGATGAGGACGCGCGCACCGGCGCGCAGCTCGATACCGGAGGCGGAGATCAAGGACAGACTCCAGGGCGTACAGGGATTGACGGGTGGGCGGCTGAGGACGTTCCCGCCGTCTAATGCGCGAGGAGAATGGCCATGGAGGCAATTCTAACGGGGTCGTGCAAGCGGTTTTTCTACGTCCGCGTGTTCGGGCCGCGCTCCGGAAGATCGTTGCTCAGGGGTGCGCGGTGGGGAGTGATCCGCCCCAGGTCGTCCAGGGCCACGAGCTGCCCGGTCCAGGCGCCGTGCGCGCAGGGCTGGGCGACGAGCAGGGCCGGCCCGCGGCGCAGGGCGTGCTCGGCCCGGAACGCGCAGCCCTTCCGGGCGGGCAGCAGCCAGCGCAGATCGCCGTCGGCGGTGCGGTACGCGGCGACCCGGCGCGGGGTGACGACCGCGAGCATGCCGCGCCCCAGCGAGTGCAGGACGCCGGTGCCGCCCTGGGCCGGGAGCCACTCGGCCGCGTCGGGCAGGGCGCGGTGCCAGCGCACCGAGCGGCCGTCGGTGTCGGTGAGCAGCCCGTCGTCCCAGAGCGCGATCACCTCCGCGCGCGCGTGGAGCACGGCGACCGGCCGGTGGCCTGCGCGGGTGTACCGCCACCGCGGCGCGCCGTTGCGGGTGTCGTGGGCGACCACGGCGGTCCCTCGTACGCCCGGCGTCCACGGCACGGCCCGCGGCTGCCGCTCCGCGTGCGCAAAGCGCACGAGACGGTCTCCGTAGGGGGCGGACCGCATGTGCTGGGCCGCGCCGAGGAGGCAGAGCGCGAGGAGGAGGCCGGCGGCCCGGCGGACGTGCGCGGGCCGCTCCCGGGGAGGCCGCGGGAGGTGGGCGCGCACGCCGGTGGCACTCCCCGGGCGGTCGCGGGGAGGGGGGAGGGCGGTGTCCGGCCCGGTGGGGGGTGGACGTGTCCCGCATGGTGGAACGCCCACCGCTCCCCCTTCGCTGTCCACGGCCACGGATCAGGCGCAGAGCGTAGCCGCGCCCGGTGGGTGGGGCGGGGTGCCGGGGCGGGCCGGGCCGGGAAGTCGCTCGTTCGGGTGGGCCGTCCGGCGGTGGGGGCGGCGGCCGCGACGGCCTGGACGCGGCGGCGGCCGTGGGCGACGACCGGTTCCAGGAGCGGTTGCCGCGAGCGGTTGCCGGGCCGGGTGACGCCGGAGACGTGGACGCACGGGTCGGCGCGGCAGCGGCGGCAGGGGTTCCGGCAGGGGTACCGGACCGGTGACTTCAAGCAGTGCGACACGTTCCGCTGGGCCGTTGTCGGTGCGGGCTGCGAGACTGAACGGCGGGCCACGGAACCGGTGCACGAGGGAGTGATCGGTATGGCAGGCACGGGCGCGGGGCGGCCGAGCGTCTACCCCACGCTGCTGTACGCGGACGCGCAGGCGGCGATCAAGCAGCTGACGGAAGGCCTCGGCTTCACCGAGCTGTCGGTGTACGAGACCGAGGACGGCAAGGTGATGCACGCCGAGCTGGTGCAGGGCAACGGCGCGGTGATGATCGGCTCCAAGGGCCGCGGCGGCCTCTTCGACGCGGCGATGAAGGACGCGGGACCCGCCGGGGTGTACGTCGTGGTGGACGACGTGGACGCCCACCACCAGCGGGCCGTGGAGCACGGGGTGGAGATCCTGATGCCCCCGACGGACCAGGACTACGGCTCGCGGGACTACATGGCCCGCGACACCGGCGGCACCATCTGGAGCTTCGGCACGTACGCCCCCGAGATCGGTTCCTGAGCCCCGCCTCCGGGGGCACGTCGGCCGTCCCCCGGTGTGCTCATCCCCCGGTGTGCACCTGGAAGGCGGCCCGGCGCACGGCCTTGGCCAGGGCCGGGTCGGGATGCGCGGCGGCGAGGGCGACCAGGACCTGCACGGTGCGCGGGTGGCCGACGGCGCGGACCTCGTCGAGCAGCCGGGGGACGGTGGGCTGCACCGCGGACTCCAGATGCCGGACCAGCATGGGTGCCTCGCCGTGGTCGGCGACGGCCGCGGCGGTGTCCACCCACAGCCAGGTGGCCTCCTCGCGGGTGAGGGCCTCGTGGGCGTCCTCCGGGTCGACGCCGTCGTGTTCGGCGAGCCAGAGCAGGGCGTACGGCCTGAGCGTCGGCTCGTCCAGGACGGCCCGGACGTCGGGCTCGGCGGGGGCGCCGACGACGCGCAGCGCCTCGAAGGCCAGGCCGCGCAGCAGGGCGTCCTCGCCGCGGGCGGCGTCGATCAGCTGGGTGACGGCGCTGCCGACGGGGCGGGCGGCGAGCCAGGCGCGGTACTCGGCGCGGGCCGCGTTGGGGCGGAGCTGGGCGCAGCCGCGGAGCATGTCCTCGGCGGACTGCTCGATGTTCCCGGCGGGGCTCTGTGCGGCCACGCAGATCTGCTCCAGCTTGACCCAGACCGCCCAGCTGCCCAGCGGGGTGAGCGTGGCCTGGCCGTCGCCGTAGGTCAGGGCGCCGACGGAGGCGAGGGCGCCCAGCGCCCAGTCGAGCAGGGGCGCGAGCGGGGCGTGCGCGGCGGGGGCGGGGTCGGCCGGGCTCGGGGTGCCGGCGGGCTGCTCGGTGCCGGGCTCGTAGACGACCTCGCAGCGTTCGGTGCGCAGTTCGGTGACCCGCTGCTGGAGCAGGTCGAGCAGTTGCTCGACCGGGACGGGCCCGGCGGACAGCTGGAGGAAGGAGAGCACCTGGGGCATGGCCGAGACGACCTCGGCGACGGCGGCCGGCTCGTGCCCCTCGGGTTCGGGGTGGGCGAGCGACCAGGCGTCGAAGAGGGCGACCCAGCCGCGCAGCACGGCGCTGTCGTCGCGGTCCCAGGCGCGCAGCCGCCAGCCGGGGCGCGCGCTGTCGCCATGTACCTCGACGAGTCCGGCGAGGCGGGCGGTGTCCCAGTCGGCGCGGACCTGAGCGGCAGTCAGGCGGAGGTCGGCGGCGGCCCGTCCGGCGGTCGCGTCGGAGAGGGTGGCCTTGCCGTCGGCGGTGGCGCCTTCGCTGCCGGGGCCGAGGGCGGCGTCGGCCCAGCGGGCTACGCGGACCGGGCCGGCCAGGCGGACGCGTGCCATTCTGGCCAGTTCGGCGGGGGCGGGGGTGCCCTCCGGCGGCCGGGGTGCGGGGCGGCGTGGGCGCCGCTGGTTCACAGCTCTGGGGGCGGCGGCCAGGGGTCGCGGTCGGACGAGTCGAAGCCTGGAGTCGCGCGGGATACGGGACGTCACGGGTGCAGTCTTCCGGTTGACGGTCCGAAAACCCAAACGGAATGTCACGGCGGGCTACGGGGCTGGCCAATGCACGGCTTCCGGTGCGGGCCGAGCAGGCGTGATCAAGCCAGCCGTACAGCCTTAAACGGAATGGCCGGGACCGGTCCGGGCCCGGGTCGGCCCGCCCTTACATCAGCGGGGTGAGGAAGCGGCGCAGGCGCTCCTCGTACTCCTCCGGGTCCGCGTTCCACATCGCCGCGTGCGGGGCGTCCCGGACGGTGTGCAGGGCGACCAGGTCGGCACGGTGCCGGGCGAGACGGCGGGAGTACTCCCACGGTGCCACCCGGTCGCCCGGACCATGGATGATCAGGGTGGGCACGGCGAGCCTGACGGGGTCGGTCATCTCGGCGGCCCGGTCGGCCTGCAGTCCGGCCCGGCCCTGCGCGGCCCGCACCGCGAGCGGCAGCAGCGGCTGCGGGGTGTGCCGGGCCCTGGCGAGGGCGCGCAGCGTGGCCTCCCAGTCGAGCACCGGCGAGTCGAGGACCAGCCCTGCGACGCGCTCGCGCACGGCGGAGTGCTCGGCGGCGCGCAGGGCCATGGTGGCGCCGGTGGACCAGCCGAGGAGGACGACCCGGCGGGCGCCGTAGCGGACGGCGTAGCGGATCGCCGCGTCCACGTCCCGCCACTCGGTCTCGCCGAGGTGGTTCAGTCCGTCCGGCGGGCGCGGGGCGCCGAGGTCGCCGCGGTAGGCGAGCGCGAGGACCGGCAGGCGGCGGCTGTGCAGGAAGCCCATGACGTTCATGGCGTGCTCGCGGGTGGCGCCGAGGCCGTGCACGGCGATCACCCAGGTGTCCCGGTGGCCGGGCAGGAACCAGGCGGGCAGGGCCCCGAGTTCGCCGGGCACGTCGACGTCGGCGTGGTCGAGGCCGAGGGCGGCGCCCGGGTTGCCGACGTAGAGGTTGGGGGTGAGCCACACGCTGTCGCCGGGGGCCAGGGTGCCGTGCGTGACGCGGTGCAGGCGGCGGACGACGGTGTCGGCCGTGTGCGGGGCCGTCTCCAGGACGGGCCCGACGACGGCGTGGGAGCCGTCGCCGGCCAGGCCGTAGGTGCCGGGGCGCAGGGAGGCCAGGTCGCGGGTGAGCGCGATCCGGCCGGAGTCCGCGCCGTGCACGGTGAGCCGTGGCTCGGTGGGCAGCGGGCGGCCCGCCGGCGCTTTCAGCGCGGCGTCACTCGCCAGCCGGCCGGCGGCCACGGATGCCATGCCGGCGGCGACGACGGCGGTGAGCGCGGTGGCGGTCGCTTTGACTGGGCGCACGGGTCCAGTGTCGTGGGGGTTGCCGCGACCGGCCAGTGGAAGGGCGGGCGGCGTGAGTGCCGGTGCCGCGGGACGGTGGGGCACCGGCGCGTTCGTCCGTCGTGGCGGGGTGCCGTCGCGACGGACGAGGGGGAGCAGGCCCGCGAGGGCGCCGCGGGCCCGGAGGCGCCGGCGGGAGAGGACGCCGCGGGCCCGAGCGCGGCGGCTGGGGAGGATGCGCCGGATCAGGAGGGGCGGAGTCCGAAGCGGGTGGAACCGGGTGCTGGCTGACAAGGGGTCACCTCCGTTGGCCGTACTCCTTCAAACGTGCCCCGGCTTCGCCCAGTTGTGCCTCCGTCAGCAGGGACGGTGTCAGGCCCGGCACCGAGGACGCCGTCAGCCACAGGCGGCACATCCATTCCAGCTGGGCGGTGCGGTCGTAGGCCTGGTCGAGGCCGGCGCCGTAGGTGAGGGTGCCGTGGTTCTGCAGCAGGCAGCCGGAGCGGCCGGCGAGGGCGCGGAGCATGTTCTCGGCCAGTTCGTCGGTGCCGTAGGTCGCGTAGGGGGCGACCCGGACGGGGCCGCCGAGGGCGCCGGCCATGTAGTGGACCAGCGGGAGTTCGGGCACGAGCGTGGAGACCGCGGTGGCGTGCACGGCGTGGGTGTGGACGACCGCGCGGGCGTCGGTGGTGCGGTAGACGGCGAGGTGCATGGGCAGCTCGCTGGTGGGCACCAGGGTGCCGAGAACCTGGCGGCCGGTGAGATCGACGCCGGTGACGTCGTCCGTGGTGAGCCGGTCGTAGGGGACGCCCGACGGGGTGACCAGGACGAGGTCGCCGACGCGTGCGGAGACGTTGCCGGAGGTGCCGACGACCAGCCCGTCGGCGACGGTCCGCCGCGCCGTCGCGACCAACGCCTCCCAGACCGGCGCCACGTCCCCGGCCGCTCCCGCCGTCCCGCCCGACACCGCCGCGCCGCCCGCCGCGTCCCCGGCCGCTCCCGCCGCCCGGCCCGGCACGGGCTCCGCCGCCCCCTCGGCCGCCCCGCCGCGAGCCGCTTGACGCGCATCGCCGCGCCCCGCCGCGTCGCCTGCCGCTTCCCCCGCCGTGTCCCGTCGCTGCTCAGCCATGCGGTGATCCTGCCAGCCCGGCCGGTGCCCAGGGGGGGCCGTCGGCGGGGCGGAACCGGAGGGTGTACCTCCGAACGAGCGGATGTGGTCGCGAATCACCGCGATGGGGCGCCGATTCGGTCATCGCGGAGCCTTCAATGTTCCCTCTTGCTCGCCCGGGTTCCCTCTCGCCCGCCCGGCGATCCTTCGCCCGCCACCCCGGGGAGACGACGCATGGCCTGTGAACGCACCCCACTCCGTCGCCGCGCCGGTGTCCTCGCGGCGGCCACGGCGGCGCTCGCCCTCACGGGCACCGCGACCGCGTCGGCCGGCCCCGCGGAGGCGGGGCGGCGGGAGCCGCGACCCGGGACGGCACGGCCCCCGGCCGCTGCCGCGCCGCTGCCCCGGGGGCACGACGTGTCGTCCCACCAGAAGCGGGTGGACTGGCCGGCCGCCCGGTCGAAGGGCGTGCGGTTCGTCTACGTGAAGGCGACCGAGGCCACGGACTACCGCAATCCCCGCTTCTCGCAGCAGTACGGCGGCGCGCGCCGGGCCGGCCTGATCCGGGGCGCGTACCACTTCGCGCGGCCGGACGAGTCCTCCGGCGCCCGGCAGGCCGCGTACTTCGTGCGGCACGGCGGCGACTGGCGGGCGGACGGCTGGACGCTGCCGCCCGCACTGGACATCGAGTACAACCCCTACGGCGCGCAGCACATCTGCTACGGACTGAGCAGGAAGCGGATGGTCCGCTGGATCCGGTCCTTCAGCGACGAGATCAAGCGCGAGACCGGCCGCCGCCCGGTGATCTACACGACGACCCACTGGTGGAAGCTCTGCACCGGGAACAGCCGCGCCTTCTCCGCCACCCACGCTCTGTGGATCGCCCGTCACGGCACCTCGCGGCCGGGGACGCTGCCAGGCGGCTGGCGGCACTGGACGTTCTGGCAGTACGGCACCGAGGGCGGGGTGCCGGGTGACCAGAATCTCTTCAACGGGCCGGCGGCCCGGCTGCGGACCTTCGCGGGGGCCGGTAGTCAAGGGGCGCCTGGGTCGGCGGAGACAAACGGAACCTCTCCCGCGCGTTACTGACACCCCCGTGCCCGACTCAGTTCATCTTCCGTTCACCCAGGTTGCCTACGTTCGACCAGCCAATGACCTCGAACGATTGCCTGGGTAAATGGAAAGCTTCTCGCTGATCCTCGCGATTGTGGTGGTGACCGCACTCGCGTTCGATTTCACGAACGGTTTCCACGACACCGCGAACGCGATGGCCACCACCATCTCCACAGGCGCTCTGAAGCCCAAGATCGCGGTGACCATGTCCGCCGTCCTCAATCTTGGGGGCGCCTTCCTCTCGGTGGAGGTCGCCAACACGATCTCCAAGGGTCTCGTCGACGAGACCGGCATCCGTCCCGAGGTCATCTTCGCCGCCCTGGTCGGCGCGATCCTCTGGAACCTGCTGACCTGGCTGGTGGGCCTCCCCTCCAGCTCCTCCCACGCCCTGATGGGCGGCCTGGTCGGCGCCACCGTCGCCTCCGCGGGCTTCGGCGCCGTCCACGGTGACGTCCTGGTCACCAAGGTGCTGCTGCCGGCGGTCGCCGCGCCGATCGTGGCGGGCCTCGCGTCACTGCTGGCCACCCGTTTCTCCTACGGCATCGGCGGCACGGCCGACGGCGAGGCCACCCGCAAGGGCTACCGCGCCGGCCAGATCGCCTCCGCCGGCCTGGTCTCCCTCGCCCACGGCACCAACGACGCCCAGAAGACGATGGGCATCATCACCCTCGCCCTCATCGCGGGCGGCTCCCTCGCCCCCGGCTCGAACCCTCCCACCTGGGTGATCCTCTCCGCCGGCCTGGCGATCGCGCTCGGCACCTACATCGGCGGCTGGCGCATCATCCGCACCATGGGCAAGGGCCTGACCGACCTGGAGCCGCGCCAGGGCTTCGCCGCCCAGACCAGCGCCGCGACCGCCATCCTGGCCTCCTCCCACCTCGGCTTCTCCCTCTCCACCACCCATGTCGTCTCGGGCTCGGTGATGGGCGCCGGTCTGGGCCGCAAGGGCGGTGTGGTCCGCTGGTCCACCGCGACCCGCATGTTCGCCGCCTGGGCGCTGACCCTGCCGGCCGCCGCCCTGGTGGGCGCGGGCGCCGAGTCCGTCACCGACCTGGGTGACTGGGGCACCGCCGCCGTCGCCGTCTTCCTGATCGCCGCCAGCGCCGCGATCTGGAAGATCTCCCGCCGCGAGGTCGTCGACCACACCAACGTCGTCACCGAGACCGAGGAGCCGGCCGGCGTGGTGACCACCGCCATCGCCGCCGTGACCCCGCCCCCGGTGGGCACGGTCACCGAGGGCCTGACGGCCACCATCCCCGCCCCCGTCGCCGAACCGGCCCCCGCCGCCCCGGCGGCCCCGCCGGCCGCCGCGGTCTGACCCCGAGCACTCGTTCACCAAGGAAGCATCATGAAGATCGACTGGGCGGCCCTCGGTTCCGTCTTCGGCGTCAGCCTCGTGTTCACGGTGGGCCTGGTGGCCCTGTTCACCCTCGGCATCAACGGTCTGTCGCGGCGCGAGAAGGCCGCGGCCCAGGGCGGCTCCGCGACCCTCGCCGTCACCGGCGCCTACGTCTGCTTCGCGGCCTGCGCGGCGGCGGTGGCGTACGGCATCTACCTGATCGTCGGCAAGGCCTGACCCGGCGTCCGTCGGCGCAGGCCTGACCGAGCACTCCGAGGCTCCCCTCCAGCTGTTGCGAAGGGGAGCCTCTGGCATGCCCGCCCGCCCCACGGTGTGGGGATCGGCACACTCTCCCCACGCAGGTCAACAGCAAGTTGACGGCCGTTCCGGGCGCGTGGTGGACTGCCCAGGCCATGTACGGCGGCAAGAGAGGAAGCCGGTGCGAATCCGGCGCGGTCCCGCCACTGTGACCGGGGAAGAACCCCCGGGAGCCAGGAACTCTCACCGCCGAATCTCGTCGAACCAGGGCGCGGACACCCTGAGTGAGGACCTAGATCGCCATGCTCGGCTGCCGAAGGACCCGTACCAGGCCCGCTCCTGTACCCACGGCCGGCTGAGCCGATGGGTGCCGATCGCTCCTACGCGTACGGCGCCGCCGCCGGTCTTCTCGGTGACCTGCTCCTCGGCGATCCACGCCGGGGGCACCCGGTCGCCGCGTTCGGCCGGGCGGCCGCGGCCGTGGAACGCGTGTTGTGGCACGACCACCGCGGCTGGGGCGCCCTGCACACCGCCGTGTGCGCCGGTGGCGCCGCCGCGCTCGGCGCGCTGGCGGCACGCGCCGTACGCCCCTCCCCCGCCGCCTCCGCCGCGCTGACCGCCGCCGCCACGTGGGCGGTCGTCGGCGGCACCTCGCTCGCCCGGGAGGCCCGCACCATCGGGCGTGCCCTGGAGGCCGGGGACGTCGAGGCGGCCCGCGCCCGGCTGCCCCATCTGTGCGGCCGCGACCCGCAGGCGCTGGACGCCGACGGGATCGCCCGGGCCGTGGTCGAGTCGGTCGCCGAGAACACCTCCGACGCGGTCGTGGGCGCGCTGGTGTGGGGTGCCGTGGGCGGGGTGCCGGGGCTGCTCGGGTTCCGTGCGGTCAACACCCTCGACGCGATGGTCGGTCACAAGTCCCGCCGGTTCCGGCGCTTCGGCTGGGCCTCCGCCCGCCTCGACGACCTCGCCGGCTGGCCGGGGGCCCGGCTGACCGCCGTCCTCGCCGTGTGCGCCGGCCCCGATCCGCGGGGTGCCGCACGAGCCTGGCGGGCCGACGCGTCCCGGCACCCGAGCCCGAACGCCGGGCCCGTGGAGGCCTCCTTCGCGGGCGCCCTCGGGGTGCGCCTGGGCGGGACGCTCTCCTACGGCGGCCGGGTCGAACACCGCCCCGTGCTGGGCGGGGAAGCCGGGCGGGCCGTCGAGGTGACCGACATCGACCGGGCCGTGCGGCTCTCCCGCCGCGTCGGCCTGCTCGCGCTCGGCGTCACGGTCGCCGCGCGCCGACTCGTGAAGGGACGTGGGAAGTGAACGGGGGGCATGGGAAGTGAACGGGGGTCTCCTCGTCGCCGGCACCACCTCCGACGCCGGCAAGAGCGTCGTGACGGCCGGGATCTGCCGGTGGCTGGTGCGGCAGGGTGTGAAGGTCGCGCCGTTCAAGGCGCAGAACATGTCCCTCAACTCGTTCGTGACGAGGGAGGGCGCGGAGATCGGGCGGGCGCAGGCGATGCAGGCGCAGGCCTGCCGGGTCGAGCCGACCGCGCTGATGAACCCGGTGCTGCTCAAGCCCGGTGGCGAGCAGAGCAGCCAGGTGGTGCTGCTGGGCAAGCCGGTGGGCGAGATGAGCGCGCGCGGGTACCACGGTGGGCGGCAGCAGCGGCTGCTCGGCACCGTGCTGGAGTGCCTGGCCGAGTTGCGGGGCACGTATGACGCGGTGATCTGTGAGGGGGCGGGGAGCCCGGCCGAGATCAACCTGCGACGGACCGACATCGTCAACATGGGCATCGCCCGGGGCGCGGGGCTGCCCGTGCTGGTGGTGGGGGACATCGACCGCGGGGGCGTCTTCGCCTCCTTCTTCGGCACGGTCGCCCTGCTCTCGCCCGAGGACCAGGAACGGGTCGCCGGGTTCCTGGTGAACAAGTTCCGGGGCGATGTCTCCCTGCTGGAACCGGGGCTGGACATGCTCCAGGGCCTCACCGGGCGGCGGACGTACGGCGTGCTGCCGTTCCGGCACGGGCTCGGCATCGACGAGGAGGACGGGCTGCGGGTGTCGCTGCGCGGGACCGTCCGGGAGTCCACCGTCGCTCCCCCGGTCGGCGAGGACGTGCTGCGGGTCGCCGTGTGCGCGATCCCGCTCATGTCCAACTTCACGGACGTGGACGCGCTGGCCGCCGAACCGGGGGTCGTGGTGCGCTTCGTGGACCGTCCGGAGGAGCTGGCGGACGCCGATCTCGTCGTCGTGCCGGGGACCCGGGGCACCGTCCGGGCGCTGGAGTGGCTGCGGGAGCGGGGACTCGCGCGGGCCATCGTCAGGAGGGCGCACGAGGGCAGGCCCGTCCTCGGCATCTGCGGCGGCTTCCAGATCCTCGGCGAGCACATCGAGGACGAGGTCGAGAGCCGTCGCGGGGACGTCGAGGGGCTCGGCGTCCTGCCGGTCCGGGTGCGGTTCGCCCGCGAGAAGACGCTCACCCGGCCCGTCGGGGAAGCCCTCGGCGAGCACGTCGAAGGGTACGAGATCCATCACGGGGTCGCCGAAGTGACCGGTGGCGATGCCTTCCTGGACGGCTGCCGGGTCGGCCAGACCTGGGGCACCCACTGGCACGGCTCCCTGGAGTCGGACGGTTTCCGGCGGGCCTTCCTGCGCGAGGTGGCCGCCGCCGCGGGCCGCCGCTTCGTGCCGGCCCCGGACACGTCCTTCGCCGCGCTGCGCGAGGAGCAGCTCGACCGGCTCGGCGACCTGATCGAACAGCACGCGGACACGGACGCGCTGTGGCGGCTCATCGAGTCGGGCGCGCCGCAAGGACTGCCTTTCATTCCACCGGGAGCGCCCGCATGAGCACAGTGTTGTTGTTGTCGACCGCCGACACCGATCTGCTGGCGGCCCGGGCCTCCGGCGCCCACTACCGGATCGGCAACCCGACCCGGGTCGACGTGGCCGGGGAACTGCCCGGTCTGATCGAGGGCGCGGACGTCGCCGTCGTACGGCTGCTGGGCGGCAAGCGCGCCTGGGAGGACGGACTGGCCGCGCTGCGGGCCTCCGGTGTGCCGACCGTGCTGCTGGGCGGAGAGGCCGTGCCGGACGCCGAGCTGATGGCCGACTCGTCCGTGCCGGCCGGTGTGGTGGCGGAGGCGCTGAAGTACCTCGTCGAGGGCGGGCCGGCGAACCTGCTGGAGCTGTCCCGGTTCCTGTCGGACACGGTGCTGCTGACCGGTGAGGGCTTCGAGGAGCCGCACAGCATGCCGGAGTACGGCGTGCACGGGGCGTACGAGCTGCGCGCGGGCCGGCCGACCGTGGGCGTGCTCTTCTACCGGGCGCACGAACTGAGCGGCAACACGGCCTTCGTCGACACGCTGTGCGAGGCGATCGAGGCGAAGGGCGCCAACGCCCTGCCGGTGTACTGCGGTTCGCTGCGCGGCGCGGACCCCGGGCTGTACGAGCTGCTGGGCAGGGCCGACGCGCTGGTGGCCACCGTCCTCGCGGCCGGCGGCACGCACGCCTCGCAGGCGTCGGCGGGCGGCGACGAGGAGGCCTGGGACATCGGCGCGCTCGCCGACCTCGACGTCCCCGTGCTGCAGGGGCTCTGTCTCACCTCCTCGCGTAACGCGTGGGAGGAGTCGGACGCGGCCCTGTCCCCCATGGACGCGGCGATGCAGGTCGCGATCCCGGAGTTCGACGGCCGGCTCATCACGGTGCCGTTCTCCTTCAAGGAGCAGGGCCCGGACGAGGTCCCGGTGTACGTCGCCGACCCCGAGCGGGCCGCGCGCGTGGCCGGAATCGCCCTGCGGCACGCGCAGTTGAAGCACAAGCCGAACGCGGAGAAGAAGATCGCCCTGGTCTTCACCGCCTACCCGACCAAGCACTCCCGGGTCGGCAACGCGGTCGGCCTCGACACGCCCGCCTCGGCGGTGCGCGTCCTGGACGCGCTCAGGGAGGCCGGCTACGGCCTCACCGAGTACCCCGACAACGGGGACGAGTTGATCCACCGGCTCATCGAGGCCGGCGGTCACGACGTCGAGTGGCTGACGGAGGAGCAGCTGGCCACCGCGCCCGCGCGGGTGCCGCTGGCCGACTACCGGGCCTGGTTCGCGAAGCTGGACCCCGAGCTGCGGGACGCGATGACCGAGGCGTGGGGCGAGCCGCCGGGCAGCCTGTACGTGGACGGCGAGGACATCGTGCTCGCCTCCCTCCGGTTCGGGAACGTCGTCGTGATGATCCAGCCGCCGCGCGGCTTCGGCGAGAACCCGATCGCGATCTACCACGACCCCGACATGCCGCCCTCCCACCACTACATGGCGGCCTACCGCTGGCTGGACAACAGCTTCGGCGCCGACGCCGTCGTGCACATGGGCAAGCACGGCACCATGGAGTGGCTGCCGGGCAAGGGGCTCGGGCTGGGCGCCGGCTGCGCCCCGGACGCCGTGCTCGGCGATCTGCCGCTGGTCTACCCGTTCATCGTCAACGACCCCGGCGAGGGCACCCAGGCCAAGCGGCGCGGGCACGCCACGGTGGTCGACCACCTGGTGCCGCCGATGGCGCGCGCCGACACCTACGGCGACCTGGCCAAGCTGGAGCAGCTGCTGGACGAGTACGCGCTCGTCTCCGATCTGGATCCGGCGAAGGCCCCGGCCGTCCGCGCCCAGATCTGGACCCTGGTCAAGGCCGCCGAACTCCATCACGACCTGCACGTGGACGAGCAGCCGGACGACGACGAGTTCGACGAGTTCGTCATGCACATCGACGGCTATCTGTGCGAGATCAAGGACGTCCAGATCCGCGACGGCCTGCACATCCTGGGCGGCGGTCCGGTCGGCGAGCCGCGTGTGAACCTCGTCCTCGCGGTGCTGCGCGCCGCGCAGGTGTGGGGCGGGCAGGCCAACGCGCTGCCCGGGCTGCGCGCCGCGCTGGCCGAGCACTTCGGGCTGGTGGAGAAGGAGCTGCTCGCCGAGCCGGGCGCGCCGCTGAAGGTGCCGGTCGAGCTGACGGACCTGGTCGACGGCCCGGCGCGCACGGCCGCGGACGCGATCGACCTGCTGGAGCAGCTGTGCCGGCGGATCGCGGAGGGCATGGAGGCACGCGACTGGGCGGTCGCCGAGAGCGCGCCGCTCGTCCGCGAGGTCCTGGGCACCGCGCTCCCGCAGGCGGTGGCCGTGCTGGAGTTCGCCTGCGCCGAGGTCGTGCCGCGCCTCGCCCGTACCACCGACGAGATCGGGCACATCCTGCGGGCGCTGGACGGCGGTTACGTACCGGCGGGCCCGTCCGGTTCGCCGACCCGCGGTCTGGTCAACGTGCTGCCGACGGGCCGCAACTTCTACTCCGTCGACCCCAAGGCCATTCCCTCCCGGCTGAGCTGGGAGGTGGGCCAGTCGCTCGCCGACTCGCTCGTGCAGCGGTATCTGCAGGACACCGGGGAGTACCCGAAGTCGGTCGGCCTGACGGTGTGGGGCACCTCCGCGATGCGCACCCAGGGCGACGACATCGCCGAGATCCTGGCGCTGCTGGGCTGCCGCCCGGTGTGGGACGAGGCCTCGCGCCGGGTGACCGGCTTCGAGGTGATCCCGCTCGAGGAGCTGGGACGCCCGCGCATCGACGTCACGGTCCGTATCTCCGGCTTCTTCCGGGACGCGTTCCCGCACGTGGTCGGGCTGATCGACGACGCGGTGCGGTCGGTGGCGGAGCTGGACGAGCCGGCCGAGCGGAACTTCGTCAAGGCGCACGCCGACGAGGACACCGCCGAGCACGGTGACCGGCGGCGCGCCACGGCCCGCGTCTTCGGCTCGAAGCCGGGCGCGTACGGCGCCGGTCTGCTGCCGCTGATCGACGCCCGCAACTGGCGCTCCGACGCCGACCTGGCCGAGGTGTACGCGGTGTGGGGCGGCTATGCGTACGGGCGCGGGCTCGACGGACGGGCGGCGCGCGGCGACATGGAGACCGCGTTCAAGCGGATCGCGGTCGCCGCGAAGAACGTCGACACCCGCGAGCACGACCTGGTCGACGCCGACGACTACTTCCAGTACCACGGCGGCATGGTCGCCATGGTCCGGCACCTGACCGGCGCCAACCCCGAGGCGTACGTGGGCGACAGTGCCGTACCGGACCAGGTGCGGACCCGCACGCTGGGCGAGGAGACCCACCGGGTCTTCCGGGCCCGGGTGGTGAACCCGCGCTGGATGGCGGCCATGCGCCGGCACGGCTACAAGGGCGCCTTCGAGATGGCCGCGACCGTGGACTACCTGTTCGGCTACGACGCGACGGCCGGCGTGGTCGACGACTGGATGTACGAGAAGCTCAGCGCGGAGTACGTCTTCGACCCGGAGAACCGGGACTTCATGAAGAAGTCCAACCCGTGGGCGCTGCGCGGGATCACCGAGCGGCTGCTGGAGGCGGCGGACCGCGGGCTGTGGGCCGAGCCGGACGCGGACACGCTGGAGCGGCTGCGCGCCACCTACCTCGAGCTGGAAGGCGACCTGGAGGGCGACCAGTGACGACTCCCTTTCCTTTCACGGCCGTTGTCGGCCAGGACGACCTGCGGCTCGCGCTGCTGCTGAACGCCGTCTCGCCGGCCGTCGGCGGCGTGCTGGTGCGCGGCGAGAAGGGCACCGCCAAGTCCACCGCCGTCCGTGCCCTCTCGGCGCTGCTGCCCCAGGTGGCCGTCGTTCCCGGGTGCCGGTTCTCCTGTGACCCGGCGGCACCGGACCCGTCCTGCCCGGACGGTCCGCACGAGCCGGGAGCCGGTACGGCGCGCGCGTCCCGCATGGTCGAGCTGCCCGTCGGCGCCTCCGAGGACCGGCTGGTCGGCGCCCTCGACATCGAGCGGGCGCTCGCGGAGGGCGTGAAGGCCTTCGAGCCGGGCCTGCTGGCCGACGCGCACCGCGGCATCCTGTACGTGGACGAGGTGAACCTCCTCCACGACCACCTGGTCGACCTGCTGCTGGACGCGGCGGCGATGGGTGCCTCGTACGTGGAGCGCGAGGGCGTCTCCGTGCGGCACGCGGCCCGCTTCCTGCTCGTCGGCACCATGAACCCCGAAGAGGGCGAGCTGCGGCCGCAGCTGCTGGACCGCTTCGGGCTGACCGTGGAGGTCGCCGCCTCCCGGGAGCCGGACCAGCGGGTGGAGGTCGTACGGCGCAGGCTGGCCTACGACGACGACCCCGACGGCTTCGCCGCCCGGTGGGCCGGCGAGGAGGCGGCCGTACGGCAACGGATCGTCGCGGCGCGGGAGTTGCTGCCGCAGGTGCGGCTGGGTGACGGGGCGCTGCGGCAGATCGCGGCGACCTGTGCCGCCTTCGAGGTGGACGGCATGCGGGCCGACATCGTGATGGCGCGTACGGCGACCGCGCTGGCCGCGTGGGCCGGGCGGACCGACGTGCTCGCCGAGGACGTGCGGCAGGCCGCGCTGCTCGCGCTGCCGCACCGGCGCCGGCGGAACCCGTTCGACGCGCCGGGCCTGGACGAGGACAAGCTGGACGAGACGCTGGAGCAGTCCGCGGGGCCGGAGGACGACGATCCCGGACCTGACGGGCCCGGTGGCGGTGGCGGCCGGCCGGCACCGGACAGCGGTCCCCAGGGCGACGGCGGCGGCACCGCGCGGCCGGAGGCCGGTGAGGGCGGGCAGCCGCAGGCGGCCGGCTCCCAGGAGCAGTCGGCCGTACGGGCCGCCGAGCCGTTCCGTACGAAGGTGCTGAGCGTGCCCGGCATCGGCGAAGGTGCCGCCGGCCGGCGCTCGCGGGCCCGGACCGAGCACGGGCGGACGACCGGGTCCCGGCGGCCGCGGGGCGCGCTGACCAAGCTGCATCTGGCGGCGACCGTGCGGGCCGCCGCCCCGCACCAGCGGGCGCGCGGCCGGTCCGGGCCGGGGCTGGTGGTCCGGCGGGACGATCTGCGGCAGGCGACCCGGGAGGGGCGCGAGGGGAACCTCGTGCTGTTCGTGGTGGACGCCTCGGGGTCGATGGCGGCTCGGCAGCGGATGGGCGCCGTGAAGGGTGCCGTGCTGTCGCTGCTGCTGGACGCCTACCAGCGGCGGGACAAGGTGGGGCTGGTGACCTTCCGCGGGTCCGGCGCGGAGGTCGCGCTGCCGCCGACCTCGTCCGTCGACGCGGCCGCCGTGCGGCTGGAGTCGCTGCCGACGGGCGGCCGTACGCCGCTGGCGGCCGGGCTGCTGAAGGCGCACGAGGTGCTGCGGGTGGAGCGGCTGCGGGATCCGGCGCGGCGGGCGCTGGTCGTGGTGGTGACCGACGGGCGGGCCACCGGTGGTCCGGATCCGGTCGTTCTGGCCGGGCGGGCGGCGCGGCTGTTCGCGGCCGGGGAGGTCGCCTCGGTGGTCGTGGACTGCGAGTCGGGGCCGGTGCGGCTCGGACTCGCCGGGCAGCTGGCCGGTGAGCTGGGCGGTACGGCCGTCACGCTGGACGAGCTGCGGGCCGACTCGATCGCCGGGCTGGTCAGGGATGTGCAGGGGACGTCGAGGAGGGCCGCGTAATGCCGCAGGGACAGCCGAGTGTCGTACCGGAGGACGGCCTGACGACCCGTCAGCGCCGGAACCGTCCGCTGGTCGTCGTGCACACCGGGGTCGGCAAGGGCAAGTCCACGGCCGCGTTCGGGCTCGCGCTGCGCGCCTGGAACCAGGGGTGGCCGATCGGGGTGTTCCAGTTCGTCAAGTCCGCGAAGTGGAAGGTCGGCGAGGAGAACGCGCTGCGGGTGCTCGGCGCCTCCGGGCAGGGCGGGACCGTCGACTGGCACAAGATGGGCGAGGGCTGGTCCTGGGTGCAGCGCGACGCGCAGCTGGACAACGAGGAGAAGGCCCGGGAGGGCTGGGAGCAGGTCAAGCGGGACCTGGCGGCCGAGACGTACCGGCTGTACGTGCTCGACGAGTTCGCGTACCCGATGCACTGGGGGTGGGTCGACACCGACGAGGTGGTCGACGTGCTGCGGAACCGGCCGGGCACCCAGCACGTGGTGATCACCGGGCGGAACGCGCCGGAGAAGCTGGTGGACTTCGCCGACCTCGTCACCGACATGTCCAAGGTCAAGCACCCCATGGACGTGGGGCAGAAGGGCCAGAAGGGCATCGAGTGGTGACGTCGTCGGTGCCTCGGCTGGTCATCGCCGCGCCGTCTTCGGGCAGCGGCAAGACCACCGTCGCCACGGGGCTGATGGCCGCGTTCGCCGCGCGGGGGCTCGCCGTGTCCCCGCACAAGGTCGGGCCGGACTACATCGACCCCGGGTACCACGCGCTCGCGACCGGGCGGGTGGGGCGCAACCTCGACGCGTACCTGTGCGGGCCGGAGCTGGTCGCACCGCTGTTCCTGCACGGTGCCCGGGGGTGTGACCTCGCCGTGGTCGAGGGTGTGATGGGGCTGTACGACGGGGCCGCGGGCGAGGGGGAACTCGCGTCCACGGCCCAGGTCGCCAAGTTGTTGCGGGCGCCGGTGGTGCTCGTCGTGGACGCGTCGTCGCAGTCGCGGTCGGTGGCGGCGCTGGTGCACGGGTTCGCGTCCTGGGATCCGCAGGTGCGGGTCGGAGGCGTGATCCTGAACAAGGTGGGGTCGGACCGGCACGAGTCGCTCCTGCGGGAGGCGCTGGACGCGGCGGGGGTGCCGGTTCTCGGTGTGCTGCGGCGGACGGCCCAGGTGCAGACACCGTCGCGGCATCTGGGACTGGTGCCGGTCGCCGAGCGCGGCTCGGCCGCGGTCGACGCGGTGGACGCCATGGCCGCGCAGGTGGCTCGCGGTTGCGACCTGGCCGCGCTGGAGGCGCTGGCCCGTAGCGCCGGCCCGCTTCCGGGAGGCTCCGCCCCCTGGACCCCCGAAGCTCTGCCCACCCGCGAGCCGAGGCCGCGTGTGGCCATCGCCGGTGGCCCCGCGTTCACCTTCTCCTACGCCGAGCACACCGAGCTGCTCACCGCCGCCGGAGCGGAGGTCGTCACCTTCGACCCCCTGCGGGACGAGCAGCTGCCGGAAGGGACCGCCGGGCTGGTCGTCGGTGGCGGGTTCCCCGAGATGTACGCCGCCGAGCTGTCCGCCAACGAGCCGCTGCGCAAGGCCGTCGCCGACCTCGCGGTGTCCGGCGCGCCCGTGGCCGCCGAATGTGCCGGGCTGCTGTATCTGTGCCGGGAGCTGGACGGGCGTCCGATGTGCGGGGTGCTGGACGCCACCGCGCGGATGACCGAGCGGCTGACCCTCGGCTACCGGGACGCCGTGGCCGTCGGCGACAGTGTGCTGGCGCCGGCCGGGACGCGGATGCGGGGGCACGAGTTCCACCGCACGGTCGTCGAGCCGGGTGCCGGTGCCGCTCCCGCCTGGGGCATGCGGTCCCCGGTGCGGCGGGTCGAAGGTTTCGTACAGCAGGGCGTGCACGCGAGTTATCTGCACACGCACTGGGCGTCCGAGCCCGGTGTGGCCCGTCGGTTCGTGGAGAGGTGCCGGACGTCATGAGCAGCAGGCTGGTAGGGGTCGGGGTCGGTCCCGGTGATCCGGAGCTGGTGACCGTGAAGGGGGTCAACGCGCTGCGTTCGGCCGACGTCGTCGTCGTACCCGTCATGGACACCGGTGAGCGGGGGCGCGCGGAGGCGACCGTGTTGCACTACGTGCCCGAGGACAAGGTGGTCCGGGTGGTGTTCGCGCTGAACGAGCGGACCGACCGGGCGCGCCGGGAGGTGGCCTGGGACGCGGCCGGGGAGCGGGTCGCGGAGCTGCTGAGGCGGCGGGGGTCCGTGGCCTTCGCGACCATCGGCGACCCCAACGTGTACTCGACGTTCACGTACCTCGCGCAGACCATCGGCGAGCTGGTGCCGGGCGTCGTCGTGGAGACCGTGCCCGGGATCACCGCCATGCAGGATCTCGCGGCGCGGTCGGGCGCGGTGCTGACGGAGGGCACCGAGCCGCTGACCCTCGTCCCGGTCACGGCCGGGTCGGCGGTGCTGAAGGAGGCGCTGGCCGGGCCGGGAACGGTCGTGGCGTACAAGTTCGGGCGGCAGGCCGCCGAGGTCGCCGAGGCGCTCGAGGAGACCGGGCGGCTCGGGGACGCGGTGTGGGGTTCGGCGCTGGGGCTGCCCGAGGAGTCGGTGCGGCCGGCCGCGGAGCTGGACGGGACGCCGTTGCCGTACCTTTCGACGCTGATCGCGCCCCCGCGGCGGGACTGCGGGCGGGGCGGGAAGCTGTGACGCCGGGACCCCGGTCAGCCGGAGATGCCGACCACCAGCCAGATGAACGCCGCGCCCGCGACCGTGCACAGCAGGGTGGAGCGGGCGGGGTGTTCGTGGTGGGCCTCGGGGAGGATCTCGGCGGCGGCGAGGTAGAGCAGTACGCCGCCGAAGAGGCCGAGGTAGCCGCCGAGCACCGGCGCCGGGATGTGGAAGAAGACGGTCGACAGCGCGCCCAGCAGGGGTGCGCAGGCATCGGCGATCAGCATCGCGATCGCCCGGCGGCGGGCGTTGCCGTACAGGGTCGTGAGGGTGAAGGTGTTGAAGCCGTCGGCGAAGTCGTGCGCGATCACGGCGAGCGCGACGGACGCGCCCATGCCACCGCCCACCTGGAAGGCCGCGCCGATCGCCACGCCGTCCATGGCGCTGTGGCCCACCATCGCGGCGGCCGCCGTCAGACCCACCTCGGGCGCCCGGTGCCCGTGCTCCTCTCCGCCGTGCGCGGCCTGGCGGGCGGCGAGGAGGCGCTCCACCAGATGGGCGAAGAGGAAACCGACCACGAACAGCAGCAGGGCCGCGGGTACGCCGAAGACCTCGCGGCCCGCCGCCTCCAGCGCCTCGGGCAGCAGATCGAGGCCGACCACGCCCAGCATCAGTCCGCCGGCCAGGCCGAGGACGAGATGCCTGCGGTCGGTCACGCGCTGTGCCGTCCAGCCGCCGGCCAGCGTCATCAGGAACGCGCCGAGCGCGACGAAGACCGCCATAGGCACTTGCTATCCGATCGAGGTGCCTTCGCGCACATCCGGCACCGATCAAACCTCTGCACGCCCTGACATTTCACCCACTTCCGAGTCGCTTTCCCGTACGAGAGGACCCTTCCCATGGCCGATGCCCCCACCGGCAAGGTGACGTTCGTCGGTGCCGGCCCCGGCGCCGCCGATCTGCTGACGTTCCGTGCCGCGCGCGCGATCGCCGAGGCGGACGTGGTGATCTGGGCGGCCAGTCTGGTCCAGGCGGAGGTCCTCGAGCACGCGCGCGAGGACGCGGAGATCCTGGACTCGGCGACCATGTCCCTGGAGGACGTCGTCGCCGTCTACCGGCGCGCTCTCGCCGAGGGCCTGAAGGTCGCCCGTATCCACTCCGGCGACCCGGCGCTGTGGGGCGGCACCCAGGAGCAGCTGGACCGGTGCGCGGAGATCGGCATCGCCACGGAGGTCGTGCCCGGTGTGTCGTCGTTCTCGGCGGTGGCCGCGCTCGCCCGGCGCGAGCTGACGATCCCCGAGGTCGCGCAGTCCGTCGTGCTCACCCGGCTGGGCGGCGGCAAGACGCCGATGCCGCCCGGTGAGGAGGTCCGCGAGTTCGCCCGGCACGGCACCACCATGGCGATCTTCCTGTCGGCCGCGCGCAGCGGGCAGCTGGTGCGGGAGCTGCTGGAGGGCGGCTACCCGACCAGCACCCCCGTCGTCGTCGCCTACCAGGCCACCTGGCCGGAGGAGCTGGTCGTGACGTGCACGATCGGCACGCTGGAGGAGACGGTGAAGGAGCACAAGCTCTGGAAGCACACCCTCTTCCTGGTCGGCCCGGCGCTGGACGCGCACGGCACCCGCTCGCACCTGTACCACCCGGGGCACTTCCACGGCTTCCGCAAGGCCGACCCCGAGGCCCGGCGGGCGCTGCGCGAACGCGGGGCGAACAGTTGATCACGGTCGTCGGCACGGGGACGGGGGCACCCGTGCCGCAGGACGTGCTCGCCGGGGCCGCGCTCGTGGTCGGCGGCCGCCGGCACCTGGACGCCGTACGGCAGCCGCAGGGAGCCGAGCGGGTCGTGCTCGGCCCGTTGGCGCCCGCCCTGGACACGATCGCGGAGTACGTCGGCAAGGAGTTGCCGGTGGTCGTGCTGGCCTCCGGGGACCCCGGGTTCTTCGGGATCGTGCGGGCACTGGCCGAGCGGTTCGGCTCCGGGCTGCTGGACGTGCGGCCCGGGGTGTCCTCGGTGGCCACGGCGTTCGCGCGGATCGGGCTGCCCTGGGACGACGCGGTCGTGGTCAGCGCGCACGGCCGGGATCCGCGGACGGCGGTGAACGTCTGCCGGGCGCATCCCAAGGTGGCCGTCCTCACCGGGCCGGGGGCCGGGCCGGCCGAGCTGGGCGCCGCCCTCACCGAGCCGGGCGCCGCGCCGTCCGGTGGACGTGTCCTCGTGGTGGCGAGCGCGCTCGGCGATCCGGAGCGCGAGCGCGTGGAGCGGGTGACGCCCGCCGAGGCGGCGGCCCGGGACTGGGGCACGGCGGTGAGCGTGGTGCTGTGCCTGGACGAGGCGCGGACGCCGGGCATGGTGCGTACGGTCGCCGGGGTGCCGGCCGGGCCCTCCCGGTGGGCGCTGGACGAGGGGGAGTTCGCGCACCGGGACTCGATGATCACCAAGTTCGAGGTGCGGGCGCTGGCCCTGGCCCGGCTGGGGCCGCGCCTGGGCGACCTGGTCTGGGACGTGGGTGCCGGCTCGGGCTCGGTGGCGGTGGAGTGCGCCCGGCTCGGCGCGGCCGTCGTCGCCGTCGAGAAGACCCCGGACGGCGTGGAGCGCGTCCGCGCCAACGCGCGGGCCCACGGCGTGGCGGTGCGCGTGGTGCACGGCGCGGCGCCCTCGGCCCTGGAGGGGCTGGCGGATCCCGACGCGGTGTTCGTCGGCGGCGGGGGGCGGGAGCTGCCCGCGATCGTCGGCGCGTGCGCGCGGCGGGCGCGGCGGACCGTGGTCGTCGCCATGGCCGCGCTGGACCGGGTGCCGGCGGTGCGCGAGGCGCTCACGGCCGCCGGGTTCCAGTGCGACGGGGTGCTGCTGCAGTCCTCGCGTCTGGCGCCGCTGCCGGGGGATGTGACCCGGCTCGCGGCCACCAATCCTGTGTTTCTGCTCTGGGGCGAGAGAACCCCGGTGTCCAGTGAAGGAGTTGCCTTGTGATCGGCCTCATTTCCGCCACCGCGGCGGGGGCGGCGGCGCGGGACCGGCTGGCCGCGTCGTGGCCGGACCGTACCCGGGTGTACGAGGGTCCCGTCGGGGAGGCCGTACGGGCCGCGTTCGCGGAGTGCGAGCAGCTGGTGTGCTTCCTGGCGACGGGGGCGGTGGTCCGGCTGCTCGCGCCGCTGCTCGGCGACAAGACGGCCGACCCGGGTGTGGTGTGCGTGGACGAGGGCGGCCGGTTCGCGGTCTCGCTGGTCGGCGGGCACGGCGGCGGGGCCAACGAACTCGCCCGCGAGGTCGGGGAGCTGCTCGGTGCCGAGCCCGTGGTGACGACCGCGACGGACTCCGCCGGACTGCCCGGCCTGGACACGCTCGGACTGCCGTACGAGGGTTCGGTCGCCGTGGTCTCGCGCGCCCTGCTGGACGGCGAACCGGTCGCGCTGGAGGCGGAGGTGGCGTGGCCGCTGCCGCCGCTGCCGACCGCACCCGAGGGCTCCTACCGCGTCCGGCTCACCGACCGGGCCGTCACGCCGGGCGAGCGTGAGGTGCTGCTCAGGCCGCCGTCCCTGGTGGTCGGGGTCGGCGCGTCCAAGGGCGCACCGGCCGAGGAGGTCCTCGGGCTGATCGAGGAGGCGCTGCGCGAGGCGGGGCTCTCGCCGCGGTCCGTGGCCGAACTGGCCACCGTGGACGCCAAGGCGGAGGAGCCCGGCATCGTCGCGGCCGCCGCACGGCTCGGGGTGCCCCTGGTGACGTGGTCCGCCGAGGAGCTGGCGGCAGTCGAGGTGCCCAACCCGTCCGACGCGCCCCTCGCGGCCGTCGGCACCCCCTCGGTCGCGGAGGCGGCCGCGCTGGTCCGTGGCGGTGAACTCCTCGTCCCCAAGCGGAAGTCCGGGCGCGCCGACGGGCAGCCGGCGATGGCGACCTGCGCCGTCGTACGGCGGCCGGGGCGCGGGCGGCTCGCGGTGGTCGGGCTCGGGCCCGGCGCCCGGGACCTGCTCACCCCGCGCGCGGCGGCCGAGCTGCGCCGGGCCTCGGTGCTGGTCGGGCTCGACCAGTACGTGGACCAGATCCGCGATCTGCTGCGGCCGGGCACCCGGGTGCTGGAGTCGGGGCTCGGCGCGGAGGAGGAGCGGGCCCGAACGGCCGTCGCGGAGGCCCGGCGCGGGCACGCGGTGGCGTTGATCGGCAGCGGGGACGCGGGCGTGTACGCCATGGCCTCTCCGGCGCTCGCCGAGGCCTCCGGCGACATCGACGTGGTGGGGGTGCCCGGGGTGACGGCCGCGCTGGCCGCCGGGGCGATCCTGGGCGCGCCGCTGGGCCACGACCACGTGTCCATCAGCCTGTCCGACCTGCACACGCCGTGGGAGGTCATCGAGCGCCGGGTGCGGGCGGCGGCCGAGGCGGACCTCGTGGTCACCTTCTACAACCCCCGGTCCCGGGGGCGTGACTGGCAGCTGCCCAAGGCGCTCGGCATCCTCGCCGAGCACCGGGAGCCGGGCACCCCGGTCGGTGTCGTCCGCAACGCCTCGCGGCCGGACGAGTCCAGCCGGGTCACCGCGCTCGCCGAGCTGGACCCGGCGACGGTCGACATGATGACGGTCGTGACCGTGGGCAACACCGCGACCCGCACCGTCGCGGGGCGCATGGTGACCCCGCGCGGCTACCGCTGGCAGGAGGCTCCGTCGGTGAGCACCTCCGCCGCGAGGCAGGAGGACACCCAGTGAACCGTGTGGTCCATCCCATCGAGCAGGAGTCCTTCCGGCGGCTGCGCGCCCGCCTGGACACCTCGCACTTCCCGCCGCTGACCCGGGCGGTGGTGGAGCGGGTCATCCACTCCGCCGCCGACCTGGAGTACGCGAGCGACCTCGTCATGGACGAGGGCGACCTGGCGAAGGCGCATGCGGCGCTGCACGCCGGGGCGCCGGTCGTCGTGGACGTGGAGATGGTCGCGGCCGGCATCACCCGGCGGGAGACCGTGTGCCGGCTCAAGGACGCCAGGTCCGGGCCGGGGCTGACCCGTTCGGCGCATGCGATCCGGCTCGCGTTCGAGCAGGTCGGGCCGGGCGCCCTGTGGGTGATCGGCTGTGCGCCGACCGCCCTGGAGGAACTGCTGACCCTGGACGCCTCCCCCGCACTCGTCATCGGCCTGCCCGTCGGCTTCGTCGGCGCGGCCGAGTCCAAGGCCGCGTTGCGCGAGAGCGGGCTGCCCGCGGTGAGCAACGTGTCCGAGAAGGGCGGCTCGGCGGTCGCCGCCGCCGCGCTCAACGCCCTGCTGTACCACGCCGTTTCGCCTGAGGAGATCTCGTGACCACCCCGCCCGCCCTGCTCATCGCCGGCCACGGCACCCGTGACGACGCCGGAGCGGAGGCCTTCCGCGACTTCGTACGGGAGCTGGGGCGCCGCCGGCCCGACCTGCCCGTCGCGGGCGGCTTCATCGAGCTGTCCCCGCCGCCGCTGGGCGAGGCCGTCACCGAGCTGGTCGAGCGGGGCGTACGCCGGTTCGCGGCCGTGCCGCTGATGCTGGTGTCCGCCGGGCACGCCAAGGGCGACATCCCGGCGGCGCTGGCCCGTGAGAAGGAACGGCACCCGGGCATCTCGTACAGCTACGGCCGCCCGCTCGGCCCGCATCCGGCGCTGCTGAGCGTCCTGGAGCGGCGGCTGGACGAGGCGCTCGGTGCCGCCGGGCGCGGCCCCGAGGACCGGGCGGACGTCACCGTCCTGCTGGTGGGCCGGGGTTCCACGGATCCCGACGCCAACGCCGAGGTGCACAAGGCGGCGCGGCTGCTGTGGGAGGGCCGTGGGTACGCCGGCGTGGAGACGGCGTTCGTGTCGCTGGCGGCGCCGGACGTGCCGAGCGGCCTGGACCGGTGCGCGAAGCTGGGGGCGCGGCGGATCGTCGTCCTGCCCTACTTCCTGTTCACCGGTATCCTGCCGGACCGGGTGCGGCAGCAGACCGAGGGGTGGGCGGCCGCGCACCCGGAGGTCGACGTGCGGTCGGCCGACGTCATCGGGCCCGAGCCGGAGCTGCTGGACCTGGTGCTGGAGCGGTACGAGGAGGCCGTCAAGGGCGATCTGCGGATGAACTGCGACACCTGCGTCTACCGGATCGCGCTGCCGGGCTTCGAGGACAAGGTGGGCCTGCCGCAGCAGCCGCACTTCCACCCGGACGACGACGACCACCACCACGGACACGGGCACCACCATCACGGGGGGCACTCGCACAGCCATGCGCACTGAGGACACCGGACACGATCTGCGCCACCACGGGGACGCCGAGGTGCGGGACGACGGGGCCGCGCTGGCCGACCTCGCCGTCAACGTCCGCGCGGACACGCCTCCGGCCTGGCTGCGGGAGGAGATCGCCGGGTCCCTGTCGTCGCTCGCGGCCTACCCGGACGGGCGGGCCGCGCGGGCGGCGGTGGCGGCGCGGCACGGGCTGCCGGTGGAGCGGGTGCTGCTGACGGCGGGGGCGGCGGAGGCGTTCGTGCTGCTGGCCCGCGCGCTGAAGGTCCGTCGGCCCCTCGTGGTGCACCCGCAGTTCACCGAGCCGGAGGCCGCGCTGCGGGACGCCGGGCACACGGTGGACCGGGTGCTGCTGCGGGAGGAGGACGGCTTCCGGCTGGATCCGGCGGCGGTGCCTCACGACGCGGACCTGGTGGTGATCGGGAATCCGACGAATCCGACGTCGGTGCTGCATCCGGCCGCCGCGATGGCCTCACTGGCGCGTCCCGGACGGGTGCTGGTGGTCGACGAGGCGTTCATGGACGCGGTGCCGGGTGAGCGGGAGGCACTGGCCGGGCGGACCGACGTGCCCGGTCTCGTGGTGCTGCGCAGCCTGACCAAGACGTGGGGGCTGGCGGGGCTGCGCATCGGGTACGTGCTGGCCGGACCCGACGTCATCGCTTCGCTGGAGCGGGCCCAGCCCTTGTGGCCGGTGTCGACGCCCGCGCTGGCCGCGGCTCGGGCGTGCGTGGCACCGCGGGCGTCGGCGGAGGCGGGGCATGCGGCACATCGCATCGCCGCGGACCGGGCCCATCTGGTCGCGGGGCTGGTCGCGCTGGCCGACCGTGGCGTACGGGTGGTGGAGCCCGCGGAGGCACCGTTCGTGCTGGTCCGCATGCCGGGTGCGGCCGCTGTACGACGACGGTTGCGCGACTACGGCTACGCCGTGCGCCGTGGGGACACGTTTCCGGGGCTCGGTCAGGAGTGGGTGCGGGTCGCCGTACGGGACCGCGGCACGGTCGACGGGTTCCTGAAGGCACTGTCCGCCGCGCTCGGGTAGCCGGGGCTCCGTCCGGCGCCCGCCTCCCCCCCCCGGCGGCCGGTGGAACGGGGGGCGTGGCGGCGGCTACGAGATGGCCCTGAGCCGGACCCTCGGCTGTGCGCGGAGCCCGGCGAGCGCCTCGGCCGTCGCCTCGTCCGCGGGCAGGTGTACGACGATCTGCTGGGCGTCGGCCGAGACGTCCAGGGTCTCCCGGAGCAGCCGCAGTTCCCCTCCCGCCGGGTGGTTGAGCCGGAGCACGCCCCGCTCCGGGACCACATGGCGGTTGAGGCGGCGCGTGAAGTCGGGGCCGGCCGTCGGGGCGAGTTCGGCGGTGAGCCACTCGGAGTTCTCGACGGACGGTCCGAGCCACAGGTCGAAGGCCTGCTCGTCGGCGATCTCGTCCCAGTCGGCGAAGAACGTCCGCGCCCGGGGGTCCGTGAAGACGTAGCGCGTGAGGTTCGGGGCGTCGCCGTCGAGCAGCCCGGTGCCGCCGGTCAGCGTCTCGTAGCCGCTGGTGTGGGCGAGGAGGTCGCCGAGCCGGTTCGTCACCACGGCGATGCCCGGCTCCAGCATGCGCAGCGTCCGCAGGACCGAGGGCCGGACGTCGCGCCGTGGCGGGGCCGGCCTGGTGTGGGCGGTGCACTCGCCGCCGGTGATCTTCGCGAGGTAGCGCAGATGGTTGCGTTCCGCGGGGTCGAGACTCAGCGCGTCGGCGAGGGCGTTGACCACGGGCACCGAAGGGTTGCGGTCCCGGCCCTGTTCGATGCGGGTGAGGTATTCGACGCTGACGCCGGCCCGCGCGGCGAGATCCAGCCGGCGCAGGCCCGGCGAGCGGCGGCGGCCGCGCTCCGGCAGGCCCAGCGTCTGCGGCTGGATGCTGTCGCGCTTGGCCCGGATGAAGTCCCCCAGCGGTGATCCCATGGAGCGAGGATAGGTCGGCGCCCCGGGGCGTGCGGAGTGCTCAGCGTGGCCCTGCGGGGGCCAGCCTGAGCCCGGCCTGGTTGCGTGGTGCCGGACGCCCGATGGTGATGGGCATGGAGAAGACGAACAAGTTGCTGATCATCGTGGGAAGCGTCCGGGAAGGCCGGTTCGGGCCGGTCGTGGGCTCATGGGTGGCCGAACAGGCCCGGATGCACGGCGGATTCGAGGTGGACGTCGTCGATCTGGCCGAGATCGACATCCCGTTGGCGCTGCCGGCGGCCTCGCCGAAGTACGCCGGTGACGACTATCCGCGTCCGGCCGGGATGGCGAGGCTGACCTCGGCCCTGGCGGAGGCCGACGCGTTCGTCGTCGTCACCCCCGAGTACAACCACAGCTACCCCGCCTCGCTGAAGGCGGCCATCGACTGGCACTTCACCCAGTGGACGGCCAAACCCGTCGCCTTCGTCAGCTACGGCGGCGCGGCGGGCGGCCGGCACGCCGTGCTGCACCTGGAGAACGTGCTGACGGAGCTGCACGCGGTGACCATCCGGGACGGTCTGGCCTTCCCGAACTACTTCACGACGTGGGAGGACGGCCGGCCGCTCGACGGCGAGGCCCCCGGGTACGCCAAGACCCTGCTCGAGCAGCTGTCCTGGTGGGCTGGCACGCTCCGGTCGGGCCGGGAGGCCGCTCCGTACCCGGGGTGACGGCCGGATGCGGACGACCCGGGGCCGAAGAGGGGCGGCGGTGCCCACCGCCCCCGGGCCGGGCTCCGCGCATCCGCCGCCGTCAGCCCTTGCGGCGCCGTGCCACCGTCACCGCTCCCCCGCCGGCCAGCAGCAGCGCCAGCGCGCCGCCCGCGATGTAGGGGGTCGCGGAGCTGCCGCCGGTCTCGGCGAGGTCGGCCTTGGCCGGGGCGCCCTGGGCACGGACGTCGGCGGCCGGGTCGTGGCTCGGCACGGGCTTCCCGGTGGGCGGGGCCATCGGGGACTCGCAGGTGGCCTCGGCCAGGGTGACGGTGCCCTCGACGTCGGCCACGTTGAGCTTCAACGGGTTGACGGAGACCTTGAGTTCGAGGGCGGTCGCGGCGGCCGTGCGGGTCGTGGTGCGCCGCTGGGCGAGGTCGAGACGGACCTCGCCGACGCCGGGCACCTTCACCTCGGTCGGGCCGCCGGCGGTCAGCGTGACGCGCTTGCCGAGGACGGTGACGGCGCCGAGGACGTTCGCGGAGGCGACCGGTGCCCTGCCGGCCTCGCAGGTCGCCTTGGCGGTGACCGTGTCGGCCTCGATCAGGGAGAGCAGGGGCAGGCCGGGGACATGCAGCTTGGCGTGGACGAGCCGGACGGAGCCCTCGGCGCGCCGGTCGGTGACCGTGGCCCGGGAGTGGGCGACATCGGCGCCGAGCACGGTGAACGGTCTGCCGCCGGCCACGCCGTCGAGCCGGGCGGACAGCGCCGTCCTGTCGGCGCTCCGCGGAGCCTGGACCTCGTTGAGGGAGACCGTGAGCGGGACGTCGACGGTCTTGTTGAGCAGGGACACGTCGAGCCCGGTGCGCAGGACGACGGCGGAGGCGCGACCGTGGTCACCGGTCGCGTGCGCGGCGCCCGCGCCCAGGAACGCGGGGGCCGCGGTGAGTGCGGTGACCGCCGCGACGGCGGCCAGACGGCGTGCGGGCATGCGGAAGTTGTTGCTGTTCAAGGCGGTGGGACCCCCAGAGGAAACATGCTTGGGACCCGTCAACCTTGTACGCACTGTGGGTGAACGGTCAGCGATCCTGGGTCACTTCACTCAAACGTGGATATTCCGCACGCCCCTTCGAATCGCCGGGCACAGGCGTTCCCTTACTCGACCACCGTGCCGTTCAGCACCACCCGGCGCGGTGCCGCCAGCACCCGTACGTCCGCCCGCGGATCGCCCTCGTAGACCACCAGGTCGGCCGGGGCGCCCTCCTCCAGGCCGGGCCGGCCGAGCCAGGCGCGGGCGCCCCAGCTCGTCGCCGACACGGCCTCGACCGGCGGGATGCCGGCGGTGACCAGTTCCGCCACCTCCGCCGCGACCAGGCCGTGGGCCAGCGAGCCGCCCGCGTCCGTGCCGACGTAGACGGGGATGCCGGCGTCGTAGGCGCCGCGCACGGTGTCGTAGCGGCGTTCGTGCAGCCGTCGCATGTGGGCGGACCAGCGGGGGTACCTGCTGTCGCCGCCGGCCGCGAGGCGCGGGAAGGTGGCGATGTTGACGAGGGTCGGGACGATCGCGACACCCCGCGCGGCGAAGAGCGGGACCAGGTCCTCGGTGAGGCCCGTCGCGTGCTCGATGCAGTCGATGCCCGCCTCGACCAGGTCGCGCAGCGAGCTTTCGGCGAAGCAGTGCGCGGTGACGCGGGCGCCGAGCCGGTGGGCCTCGGCTATGGCGGCCTGAACCGCCTCGCGGGGCCAGCAGGGGGAGAGGTCGCCGAGGTCGCGGTCGATCCAGTCGCCGACCAGCTTGACCCAGCCGTCGCCGCGCCGGGCCTCCCGGGCGACGTAGGCGACCAGGTCCTCCGGTTCGATCTCCCAGGCGTAGTTGCGGATGTAGCGGCGGGTGCGGGCGATGTGCCGGCCGGCCCGGATGATCTTCGGAAGGTCCTCGCGGTCGTCGATCCAGCGGGTGTCGGAGGGCGAGCCCGCGTCGCGGAGCAGCAGGGTGCCCGTCTCCCGGTCGGTGAGCGCCTGCTTCTCGGCGGTGGCCGCGTCGACCGGGCCCTCGGCGCCGAGGCCGACGTGACAGTGCGCGTCGACGAGGCCGGGCAGCGTCCAGCCCTCGACGGTGGTGATGTCGCGGGCGCCGGCGGGGCGGTCGTAGGAGACCCGCCCCCCGACCACCCACAGCTCGTCACGGACGTCCTCGGGTCCGGCCAGGACCCGGCCCTTCACGTGCAGCACCGCGCCATCGCTCATGCACCGCACCTTAACGACCTACGGCGCGTCCTTGCCCACCTGGTCGGAGGTCTCCTCCTCCACCTCGGCCATCGCCGGGTCCAGGAGCCGGGACAGGAAGTGCCGGGTGCGCTCGTGCCGCGGGCTGCCGATGACCTGGTCGGGGCGGCCCTCCTCGACGATCACGCCGCCGTCCATGAAGACGACCCGGTCGGCGACCTCGCGGGCGAAGGTCATCTCGTGCGTGACGACCATCATCGTCATGCCCTCCTCAGCGAGCCTGCGCATCACCGCGAGGACGTCCCCCACCAGCTCGGGGTCGAGCGCGGAGGTCGGCTCGTCGAAGAGCATCACCTCGGGGCCCATGGCGAGGGCGCGGGCGATGGCCACGCGCTGCTGCTGGCCGCCGGAGAGGGAGGACGGGTAGGCGTCCGCCTTCTCCGAGAGGCCGACGCGCTCGAGGTTCTCGGCGGCGGTCCTGGCCGCGGTCGCCTTGTCCCGCCCGAGGACCCGGCGCTGCGGCAGCGTGAGGTTCTCGGTGACGTTCAGGTGCGGGAAGAGGTTGAACTGCTGGAAGACCATGCCGATGCGGCGGCGTACGGCGTCGATGTCGACGTCCGGGTCGGTGACCTCGGTGCCGCCGACGAAGACCTGGCCCTTGGTGGGCTCCTCCAGCAGGTTCACGCAGCGCAGCAGCGTCGACTTGCCGGAACCGGAGGGGCCGATGACACAGACGACCTCGCCCTGGGCGATCTCCAGGTCGATGCCGCGCAGCACCTCGTTGTCGCCGAAGGACTTGTGCAGTCCCCGTACTTCGATCTCCGGGCGGCTCACCGGATCGCCTCCTGGGCCTTGGACTCCATACGGCGGACGACGAGGCTGAGCGGGATGGTGACCAGCAGGTAGCACAGGCCCGCGACCAGGATCGGCGTGGAGTTGGCGGTCGTACTGGCCAGATCGCGGCCGAACTTGGACAGTTCCCGCTCCTCCAGGGTGACGCCGAGGAACAGCACCAGCGAGGAGTCCTTGAAGAGCAGGACCAGTTCGTTGGTGAGCGGCGGCAGGATGATCCGGAAGGCCTGCGGGATGATGATCGAGACCATGGCCTTCGCGGGCGAGAAGCCGAGCGAGCGCGCCGCCTCCGTCTGTCCCTTGGGCACGGCCTGGATGCCGGCGCGGATGGTCTCCGCCATGTAGGCGGCCGAGACCAGGCCGAGCGCGATGGCGACCTTGCCGTACGTCCCGCCCGGGATCTCCGTGCCCGGGAACGCGAGAGGGACGGCCACGCCGACGAAGATGAAGATCAGCAGGGCGGGCAGGCCGCGGAAGATCTCGATGTAGACGCTCGCCAGCCAGCGGTACGGGCCCACGGAGGACAGCCGCATCAGCGCGACGACCATGCCGAGGACGAGCCCGACGACGAAGCCGGAGAGCGTGTAGAGCACGGTGTTCTTCAGCGCCAGTGTGATGACGTCCGGGAACATCTGCTTGGCGATGTCGGCCTGGGCGAACTGGTTCTGCAGCCGGTCCCAGTCCGCCGAGACCGCGAAGGCGATCACGGCGGCGACGAAGACGGCGTACTGCAGCCCCCGGGACAGCGTGCGCTTCTGCCGCCGGGTCAGTCCCTTCTTCTTCGGCTGGAGGGCTGTGTCCGTGTCGGTCATGAGGCCGAGGGAGAGGCGACGGCGGCGTTGTAGGGGCCGATCCACTGCTCGTAGATCTTCTTGTAGGTGCCGTCGGCCTTGGCGTCCTTGAGCGCCTTGTTGACGGCGTCGAGCAGCGCCTTGTTGCCCTTCTTCACGGTGAAGCCGTACTGCTCACCGGTCTTGAGGTTGTCGACGACCTTGAACTTGTCCGCGTTGGCCTTGTCCTTCAGCCAGCCCTGGACGACCGGGTAGTCGATGACGACGGCCTGGACCTGGCCGGTGCGCAGTCCGTTGAGGACCGCGTCGGAGGACTCGAAGGAGATCGGGTCGTAGCCCTTGCTCTTGACGTAGTCCTCACCGGTGGTCTGCGCCTGGGCGCCGAGCTTCTTGCCCTTGGCCTTGACGTCGGCGAGGGAGTCGACGCCGCTGCTCTTGTCGACGAGCACGGCCTGGGTGGCCTCGAAGTACGGGTCGGAGAAGTCGACGTTCTTCTTGCGCTCGGCGGTGATCGTCATGCCGGCGGCGGCCAGGTCGCACTGCCCGGAGTTCAGGAAGGCGCCGGTCTTGAAGTTCTCGAACGGCGTGTCGAGGATCTCCTGCTTGACGCCGAGGTCCTTGGCGACGAGGTCGACGAGGGAGACGTCGAAGCCCTGCACCTTGCCGTCGATCTCCGACTGGAACGGCGGGTACGGCAGGTGGGTGCAGGTGGTGAGCTGACCGGCCTTGGCGAGGTGGACGCCCTTGACGGTGGTCTTGCCGCTCCCCCCGTCGTCGTCCGAGGAGCAGCCGGCGGCCACGAGCACGAGCCCGGCGGTCGCGGTGGTGGCAGCCAGGAGGCGGGTGCGGCGCCCGAGGAGCGTTGTCATGGGGGGAAATCTCCTATGAAGGAACTGTGGGTTCCGATTATAAGGAAGAGTTTGGGTCTCTCAAATCAAACCGATGGTTACCGAGTCGTTCGACCTAAGATCGATGGAGTTGCCCCCGAGATCGAAGAGAGCACCGCTGTGACCCATCCCTTCCTCGACCTGCCCCCGCTGAGTGCCGAGCGCTTCGCCGCCATCGAGGACGGGGTGGCCCGGTTGCTGGAGACCCGGCAGGACGTCCTGATCACGCAGGGTGAGGCGCTGCTGCCGCTGGAGGGCGCCATCCGCGCGGCGGCCGGTCCGGGCACGGTGGCCCTGAACGTGATCACGGGCCCGTACGGCCAGACCTTCGGCAACTGGCTGCGCGACGCCGGCGCGACCGTCCACGACCTCTCCGTGCCCTTCCACACCGCGGTGACCGCCGAGCAGATCCGGCAGGCGTTCGCCGAGCACCCGGAGATCGACTTCGTGTCCCTGGTGCACGCGGAGGCGGCGACCGGCAACACCAACCCGGTCGCGGAGATCGGCGAGGTGGTACGGGAGCAGGGCGCGCTGTTCTACCTGGACGCGGTCGCCTCGGTGGGCGCCGAGCCCGTACTGCCGGACGCGTGGGGCGTGGACCTGTGCGTGATCGGGGCGCAGAAGGCGATGGGCGGCCCGGCGGGCGTGTCGGCGATCTCGGTGAGCGAGCGGGCGTGGGCCCGGATGGCGGCGAACCCGAACGCCCCGCGCCGCTCCTACCTCTCCCTGCTCGACTGGAAGGAACGCTGGACCGACGCCGGCCGCAAGGCGCTGCCGCACGCCCCCGCACAGCTGGAGATGCTGGCGTTGCAGGCGTGCCTGGAGCGCATCGAGTCGGCGGGCCTGGGCGCGGTGATGGACCGCCACCGCAGCGCCGCCCTGGCCACGCGGGCCGGTGCGGTGGCGCTGGGCGGGGGGCTCGAGCCGTACGTGTACGAGGAGAAGGACGCGGCACCGGTCGCCACGACCCTTCGGGTGCCGCCGGGCGTGGTGGCCTCCGAGCTGGTGGCGCGGGCCCTGGCGAGCGACCCGGCGTTGCCGCTGGCCGCGGGCGGGGGTGCGCTGGCCGGGGAGATGATCCGGGTCAACCACTACGGGGCCGACGCGACGCCGGGTGCGGTGCGGGGGTCCTTGACGGCGCTGGGCGCCGCGCTGGCCGAAGCGGGGGCCGCCGTGGACGTGGTGGCGGCCGGCCGAGCGGTGGACGCCGCCTGGCGCTGACCACCAAGCCGACCACCACAGGGACGCGGCCGCCCGGCACGGACGGGCGGCCGCGTGCACATTCCGCCTGAACGCATCGGCCGAGTCGCCGGAATCTGAATTCAATTTAGCTTCACAATTCCCGCCCAATTCACTGGACGATAGCTTCCCGTCTTCTTCTGCCCGCTTTTTGCAAGGCTAAACGGGCAAGTTTTCCGGTCTGTTTCCGTCGGTTTCCACCTTGTGACGCACTCCACAACGGCATACTTTTGTACCGATTTACCAGGGGGTATTTCGGACATTCTCCGCCGCCCCCTGTGCGGCACAGCGACAGCGCCCGTGCATTTCCTAATTCGCCTCGCTAAATTCGTGCCGCATGACTGCCGCACCAGCAGACCTGCTCATCGACCGACCGGCGATGACCGACGGAGCCACGCTCTGGCGTCTCGCCAAGGACTCGAAAACCCTCGACCTGAACTCCTCGTACAGCTATCTGCTGTGGTGCCGGGACTTCGCCGGCACCTCGGCGGTGGCGCGCGGTGCGGACGGGGAGCCGGTCGGATTCGTCACCGGCTATGTGCGGCCGGACCGCCCCCACACCCTGCTCGTCTGGCAGGTCGCCGTGGACTCCGCCCACCGCGGCCTCGGCATCGCCGCCGCCCTGCTGGACGGGCTGACCGCACGGCTCACCGCCGGGCACGGCATCACCGAGGTGGAGACCACCATCACCCCGGGCAACACCGCCTCCGAGCGCCTGTTCACCTCTTTCGCCGCCCGGCACGGCGCACAGGTCGACCGTGAGGTGCTGTTCGGCGCCGACCTGTTCCCGGACGGCCCGCACGAACCCGAAGTGCTCTATCGCATCGGCCCGCTGACCGACTCCACCCCCCACTGAGGAGCGAATCACCGTGACCATCACCCAGCCCGACCTCAGCGTGTTCGAGACCCTCGAGTCCGAGGTGCGCAGCTACTGCCGCGGCTGGCCCACCGTCTTCGACCGCGCGCAGGGCAGCCGGATGTACGACGAGGACGGGCACGCGTACCTCGACTTCTTCGCCGGTGCCGGCTCACTCAACTACGGCCACAACAACCCCGTGCTGAAACGGGCGTTGATCGACTATCTGTCACGGGACGGGGTCACCCACGGCCTGGACATGTCGACCACGGCCAAGCGGTCCTTCCTGCGGGCCTTCCAGGACCTGGTGCTGCGCCCGCGCGACCTGCCGTACAAGGTCATGTTCCCGGGGCCGACCGGCACCAACGCCGTCGAGTCGGCGCTGAAGCTGGCCCGCAAGGTGAAGGGCCGGGAGGCGATCGTGTCGTTCACGAACGCCTTCCACGGGATGTCCCTGGGCTCCCTCGCCGTCACCGGCAACGCCTTCAAGCGGGCCGGCGCCGGCATCCCGCTGGTGCACGGCACGCCGATGCCGTTCGACAACTACTTCGACGGCACGGTCCCGGACTTCCTGTGGTTCGAGCGGCTGCTGGAGGACCAGGGCTCCGGACTCAACAAGCCCGCCGCCGTCATCGTGGAGACCGTGCAGGGCGAGGGCGGCATCAACGTCGCCCGGCCCGAATGGCTGCGCGCGCTCAAGGAACTGTGCGAACGGCAGGACATGCTGCTGATCGTCGACGACATCCAGATGGGCTGCGGCCGTACGGGCGCCTTCTTCTCCTTCGAGGAGGCGGGCATCACGCCCGACATCGTCACGGTCTCGAAGTCCATCAGCGGCTACGGCCTGCCGATGTCCCTGTGCCTGTTCAAGCCCGAACTGGACGTCTGGGAGCCCGGCGAGCACAACGGCACCTTCCGCGGCAACAACCCGGCGTTCGTCACGGCCACCGCGGCCCTGGAGACGTACTGGACCGACGGCTCGGCGATGGAGAAGCAGACCCGCGCCCGCGGTGAGCAGGTCGAGCAGGCGCTGATCTCCATCACCGAGGAGAACCTCGCCGACGTCCGGGAGTACCGCGGACGCGGGCTCGTGTGGGGCCTTGAGTTCCACGCCAAGGACCGGGCCTCGCGGATCGCCCGGCGGGCCTTCGAACTCGGGCTGCTCATCGAGACGTCCGGCCCGGAGAGCGAGGTGGTCAAGCTGCTGCCCGCACTCACCATCACCCCCGACGAGCTGGACGAGGGCCTGCGCATCCTCGCGCGTGCCGTCCGGGAAACCGTCTGACCAGCTCCCTACAGCCAGGAGGAAGAACAGCACCGTGATCGTCCGATCGTTCAAGGACATCGAAGGCACCGACCGGCACGTCAAGGCGAAGTCCGGCACCTGGGAGAGCAAGCGGATCGTCCTCGCCAAGGAGCGGGTCGGCTTCTCCCTGCACGAGACCATCCTGTACGCCGGGACCGAGACGTCGATGTGGTACGCCAACCACATCGAGGCCGTCGTCTGCACCCGGGGCGAGGCCGAACTCACCGACCACGAGGCCGGGAAGACGTACACGATCACCCCCGGCACCATGTACCTCCTCGACGGGCACGAGCGGCACACGCTGCGCGTCAAGGAGGACTTCCACTGCATCTGCGTCTTCAACCCGCCCGTGACCGGACGGGAGGACCACGACGAGAACGGCGTCTACCCGCTGCTCACCGAGCCCGAGGAGGTGTGACGACCAGTGACCACCACGACCACCGTCACCGACCTGTACCCCACCCGCGGCACCGCCGAGGTGACCGTCCCCCGCCAGGACCCGGTCGTCTGGGGCTCCCCGGACACACCGGGCCCGATCCCGACGGCCGATCTCCAGGCGTACGAGCGGGACGGCTTCCTCGCCGTCGACCAGCTGATCACCCCGGACGAGGTCGAGGTCTACCGGAATGAGTTGGACCGGCTGGTCACCGACCCGGCGATCCGCGCCGACGAGCGCTCCATCGTGGAGCCGAAGTCGAAGGAGATCCGCTCGGTCTTCGAGGTGCACAGGATCAGCGAGGTCTTCGCGGAGCTGGTGCGCGACCCCCGGGTGGTCGGCCGGGCCCGGCAGATCCTCGGCTCGGACGTGTACGTCCACCAGTCCCGGATCAACGTCAAGCCGGGCTTCGGCGCGAGCGGCTTCTACTGGCACTCGGACTTCGAGACCTGGCACGCCGAGGACGGCCTGCCGAACATGCGCACGGTGTCCGTCTCGATCGCGCTGACCGAGAACTTCGACACCAACGGCGGGCTCATGATCATGCCGGGCTCGCACCGGACGTTCCTGGGCTGCGCCGGGGCCACGCCCGAGGACAACTACAAGAAGTCGCTGCAGATGCAGGACGCGGGCACGCCGTCCGACGAGGCGCTGACCGACCTGGCGAGCGAGCACGGCATCCGGCTGTTCACCGGAAAGGCCGGCTCGGCGACCTGGTTCGACTGCAACTGCATGCACGGCTCCGGCGACAACATCACGCCGTTCCCGCGCAGCAACGTCTTCATCGTGTTCAACAGTGTGGAGAACACGGCGGTGGAGCCGTTCGCGGCGCCGGTGCGCCGGCCGGGCTTCATCGGGGCGCGGGACTTCACGCCGGTGAAGTGAGCGCCTGAGACCACCGGGCCGGGGGGGGGGGGGGGGGGGGGGGGGGGACCCACCCCACGACGTTACGCTGACCAAAGCCCCAAGAAAGAGGCTCAGTCCC